>CAVFGM010000119.1:0-3301 GCA_963621955.1 Bacteroidaceae bacterium | reverse complement strand
GCTCGTGCATTTTGTCCCTTTTCAGGCGTATGTTTTCTTATGTCAGGCGGCCTAATACACGAAATCTTTTACAGGCAAATAAAAACGAGCGCCCCACCGACGGTGGGGCGCTGTTTATAAAGAGAACAAAAATGAAAAAGATCGCTCTGCACTTGCAAGTATAATATAGCAGAAAGATGTTTCAGGTTTAAGCGGGAAGATGTTTCATAAAAGTAAAACATATCAGGCAAAGTGCTCGGCTATGGCGATCAGGCTCATGATATCATTGAGCGTCGCCTCATAATCGCCGGGGCTTCGCGCGCCCAGCATATCGACCGGGAGCGCCGCCCTGTCCGTAGAGAACATGGCGCTCACGCCGATGTCATATGCCGCCCCGGCGGAATCCGCAATGCCGCCGGCAATAGCGATGAGCGGCACGCCCTTTGCCTTGGTGCGCCGCGCGACGCCGGATATGACCTTGCCGTCCGCGCTCTGGGAGTCTATGCGCCCCTCGCCGGTGATGACGAGGTCAGCACCCTCAAGCTGCCGGTCAAAGCCCGTGACGTCGAGCACAGCGTCGATACCGGACTGCATCGTCCCGCTGAGCAGGGCAACGCAGCCCGCGCCCATGCCGCCAGCTGCGCCCGCGCCGGGCATCATGCTTACATCGATACCGAGCTGAGAGCGTATCACATCGCCGAAGTGCCGCAGCCCCGCATCAAGGCTCTTTATCTTTTCCGCGTCCGCGCCCTTCTGCGGCCCGAAAATATAGGCCGCGCCGGTCGGGCCGTAAAGCGGGTTCGTAACATCGCACATTACCGTAAGCTCCACGCTGCGGAGACGCTCTTCGGCTTTGGCGGTATCGATGCGCGCTATGCGCCCGAGCGTATCACCGGCGGGGATGAAGCTCTGCCCATCCGCGTCATAGAACCTGACGCCAAGCGCCGCGGCGCAGCCGCAGCCGCCGTCGTTCGTGGCGCTGCCGCCGAGGCCGAGGAGTATCTTTCTGCAGCCCGAGTCTATCGCATGGGCGATAAGCTCACCGACTCCGTAGGTCGTCGCGGTGCCGGGGCAGCGGCGCTCACCGACCTGCGGCAGCCCTGCCGCGGCAGCCATTTCAATTATCGCAAGCTCGCCGAGACGCGCGTATGCGGCGGCGGACTTTTCACCCAGTGCGTTCGTGACCGTGATCTCGACGCGCTGCGCGCCCATGGCCTGAACGAAGCAGTCAACGGTGCCCTCGCCGCCGTCGGCCACGGGGATGCAGACGACCTCACAGGCAGAGAAATGCCGCGGTATCACCCGCTGCGCGATGGCGCATATCTCACGGCTCGAGACGGTGCCCTTGAATGAGTCGGACACAACTACGCATTTTTTCATTTCAGGCCTCCGCAGCGTTGATAACGTTGACGGGACTGCCCTCGACATACGCGCGCACGTTCTTCTCCGTGCAGACCATGATGCGCTCCCGCGCCTCCTTTGACGCCCAGCTTATGTGCGGGGTGATGATGCAGTTTTTCGCGGTCGGCAGGGGGTTATCGCCCTTTATCGGCTCGGTGGACACGACGTCCAGACCTGCCGCGGCGACCTTGCCGCTGTTGAGCGCGTCGGCAAGATCCTGCTCGACGACGAGTCCGCCGCGGCTGTTATTGATTATGATGACGCCGTCTTTCATCTTTGCGATGCTGTCCTTATTTATTATGCCCTGCGTCGAGGGAAAGAGCGGGCAGTGCAGCGCAATGACGTCGGCGCGGGCAAACAGCTCGTCCTGCTCCACATACTCGGCGATCGCGCGGCCGGACTCCGTCGGGCGGCTGCCGGCGGCAAGCACCGTCATGCCCAGCGCTTTGGCGATGCGCCCGGTCTGCTGGCCTATGCGCCCGAAGCCGATCACGCCGAGCGTCTTGCCGTCAAGCTCGATGAGCGGATAATCCCAGAAGCACCAGTCCTGCGCGTGCTCCCAGCGCCCCTCGTGCACAGCCTGAGAGTGGTGCGCGATATGGTGGCATATCTCGAGCAGCAGCGCTATGGCAAACTGCGCGACGGCGGCGGTGCCGTAGGCCGGGACATTGCTGACCGGTATGCCGCGGAGCTTTGCGTATTCATAGTCGACGACGTTATAGCCCGTCGCGGTGACGGCAATGTATTTAAGGCCGGGGCAGGCATCGATGACCGCAGCGCTTATCGGGACCTTGTTTGTGATGACGATCTCCGCCGTACCTATGCGGCGGATGATCTCCGCCTCATCGCCGGGTGTGCGGTCATAGACTTCATATTCTCCGAACGCCTTGAGCCAGTCCCAGCTCAGATCGCCGGGGTTTTCGGTGTATCCGTCAAGAACGACAGTTCTCATTGTGTTTTCCTCCGAAAAAAATTTTTCGCAATCCTCTTGCAGTATACAGTATAATCGAACCATGCGCCAAAAGCAACAGCAAACTGCCTCAGCAAAATTTCCCCGACGGCTTGAAAAACGCCGCAGATTATGCGATGATATGTTACATGATAATTGAAAGCGCCGGCCGGCGCGGGAGGAAAACTATGAAGAAATATGCTTTGGTAATGATAGATATGCAGTGCGGGTTCATCGACCCGTCCTCGCCGCTGTGCATCCCCGCTGCAGCGGCTACTGTCCCGGCATGCGCAGAGGTCATAAGGCTCTGCCATGAAAAGGACGTCCCCGTGTTTTACACGACGCGCCACTACAGAGCCGACGGCAGCGATGTTGAAAAGTGCCGCCGCGATGTGTGGCTCGCGGGCGGCAGGCCGCTGTCCGAGGAATGCGAAGAGTGCATGTCGGACGCGTACCCCGAGGAGTTTGAGGTCAGGGAAAGCGATTACCGCATCGTGAAGCCGCGCTTCTCCGGCTTCTTCGGTACGCCGCTTGACCTGATACTGCGCAGGCTCGGCGTGGACACTGTCATCCTCGCCGGCACGACGACGCCGAACTGCATCCGCACAAGCTGCTATGACGCGCTCTCGCTGGACTATGACGTCATCGTCCTGTCCGACTGCACCTCGTCCGTGACCGAGGAGGTGCAGCGCGCAAACCTCGGCGATATGGAGCGCATCGGTACACGCATTGAGACTGTCACAAGTCTTAAAGCTCTTCTTGGATAAGTCTGGAAACAGGTCTTTTTATTGACTAACTTCACGGAATGTTCTTCGAAACTTCAAAAAAAGTCAATCTGACTCTCATAATTTCCTTAAAAATGCCTGATAATATATGACCATACCGCAAGGGAGGAGAGGCTCCCACGGCAGGTAAGAGGGACGGGGCATGAGCCCCATGTGTCCCGCAGGCGGACCGGCGCAGGGCCGGTCA
>CAVFGM010000118.1:0-4762 GCA_963621955.1 Bacteroidaceae bacterium | reverse complement strand
CACTACTACGGCGGGATAAAGAAATACCAGTGGGTCACTATCCCGCTCGAGCTGCACGGCGTCGCAGTGCTCAAGGACGGCACAGTCGTGGATATCTGCATCGGCAGAGAGCCGGACGAGCCGCGCTTCGTCATTACCGATCTTCTGCCGCATCTTGCTCAGGAGCAGGTGAAGAAGACGATGGCCGAGGGCATTACCGGCGAGGGGCTCCAGCTGCTCATCGGCTCTGTTCCCTATGCTGGTGAGGGCAAGGACAGGGTCAAGCTCGCTGTGCTCTCCACGCTCAATGATATGTACGGCATCACCGAGGAGGATTTCCTCTCGGCAGAGCTTGCAGCCGTCCCGGCCTTCGATGTCTGCGAGATCGGCTTTGACCGTTCGCTCATCGGCGGCTACGGCCATGATGACAGGGTCTGTGCCTATGCCGAACTCAAGGCGCTGTTCGACGTACAGGAACCGGAGCGCACCTGCGTGTGCATCCTTGCCGATAAGGAAGAGATAGGCTCCGACGGCGTGACCGGTATGCAGAGCGCGGCGTTCGACTGCTTCATGGAGGATCTGTGTGCGATCCAGGGCGTTGAAGTGCGCCGCTGCTTTGAGAACAGCTTCTGCCTGTCGGCGGACGTGACCGCGGCCTTTGATCCGCTGTACCCCGAGGCCTACGAGAAGAGCAACGATGCAAAGCTCAACTACGGCATGGGTATCTGCAAGTTCACCGGCGCGCGCGGCAAGTCCGGGACGAGTGACGCTTCTGCCGAGGTGGTCGCATATCTGCGCTGTCTGTTCGATAAGGCCGGTGTTATCTGGCAGCTTACCGAGATGGGCAAGGTCGATCTCGGCGGCGGCGGAACGATAGCCAAGTACATGGCAAATCGCAATATCGACACCATTGACGCTGGCGTGCCCGTGCTGAGCATGCACGCGCCGTTTGAGGTTGTCTCCAAGCTTGACTGCTACATGACCTATAAGGGAGTGCGCGCAGCGTACTGCGACGAATAAAATGTAATAGCGGGACGGGCTGTTGAATGCCCGTCCTGTTTTATATGCCGACATCTGGATAGAATACCATAGAGGTGATGAACAGATGGCGGAAAGCGAAAATAAGACCGCGGAGATAAACGAGGTGACGGAGCTCGGACAGACCCGGCAGGGGAGCATACACTGCCTGAGTATAATAGGCCAGATCGAGGGACACCAGATCCTGCCCGAGGATGTGAAGACAACGAAGTACGAGCATGTTCTGCCGATGCTCGCGGCAATTGAGGAGAGCCCGGAGATAACGGGGCTGCTGATCCTGCTCAACACCGTGGGCGGAGACGTTGAGGCGGGGCTTGCGATAGCAGAGCTCATCGCCGGGATGTCAACGCCGACAGTGTCGCTCGTCCTCGGCGGCGGACACTCTATAGGCGTGCCGCTTGCTGTTGCCGCAAAGCGCAGCTTTATCGCACCCACGGCATCGATGACGATACACCCCGTGCGGATAAACGGCCTTGTTATAGGCGCGCCGCAGACCTATGAGTATCTTGCCGGGATGCAGGAGCGTATAGTGAGCTTTGTAACGGCACACTCCCGGATAAGCCGCAGGGATTATACGCGCCTGATGTCGGACACGCGCAAGCTTGCAAACGATGTCGGCACTATCCTATCCGGTGAGGAGGCGGTGCGGTGCGGCCTGATAGACCAGATCGGCACGCTCTCCGACGCGCTTGAATATCTGAAAATAACAGCAGACGTGGAATGAACACGTCTGCTGTTATTTATAAAAATGCTCTGCTCCTGCGGTTCTGTATTACTTGTTTTTGAAGTATAAATGTGTTATAATATATTTTACGATTACCGTGGGGGTTTATGCAGATGAGCGTTTGGAATGCTGTGATCCTTGGTCTTGTGCAGGGCATTACCGAGTTTTTGCCGGTGTCAAGTTCCGGGCATCTTTCTATGATAAATAATCTTTTCAATATGTCTGATATCCAGTCCGGGCACTTGTTCTTCGACGTGCTCCTGCATCTGGCGACGCTTATCTCGATACTCATCGTTTATTGGAAGGACATTGTCAGCATGACCTATGAGACGCTGGCTTTTGTCAATCTCGGGCCGCTCGCAGGTATGCCGCGCGAGCGCTATCCCGCGGCGCGCATGCTGTTTATGATCGTCATGGCGACGCTCCCGCTCTTTCTTATCCTGCCGGTAAAGAGCATGCTCGAAACGCTCTATTATCATAATATCTTCATCGGCATCGCACTCGTCCTCACGGGCTGCATGCTCTATGTGTCGGATAAGATGACACCCGGCAAAAAGACCGAGCGCAGCATGACCGTGCTCGATGCGCTGATAATCGGCCTGTGCCAGTGCGTTGCGGTCGTCCCCGGACTCTCCCGCTCTGGAACTACTATCACTGCCGGTATTGCAACGGGGCTGCGGCGTGACTTTGCCGTAAAATTCTCTTTCCTGATGAGCCTGCCCGCTGTCCTCGGCGCGAATATCCTCTCCATCGTTGATGCGGTGCAGGAGGGGATAGAATGGAGCAATGTCCCGGCCTACCTCGTCGGCATGGCGGTCGCGCTGGTAGCGGGCATCGCGTCGATCAATCTGCTCAGGTACATAAGCTCGAAAGGCAAGTTCGGCGGCTTCGCATATTACTGCTGGGTCATCGGTGTTCTGTCAATTATTCTGACGATGATCTTCTGATCATGAAAGGACTTTCTATAAATGGCACAAGCTAAGAAAACCACAACCAAAAAGAAAACCTCGTCCTCAAAAAAGACGAGCGCGAAGGCGCAGCCGACTCAGCCGCCGGATCCGGTCGTGCCGGTCAGGCGCGAGATAGGCGCGGTACTGTCCCTGTTCCTTGCGCTCTTTGTAGGCATCAGCTATTTTATGAATGAGGGCGCGTTCATTCTTTTCTTCTCTAATCTTATAAAGGGACTGATCGGCTGGGGCTATTGGCTCACGGCGCCGGTGTTCCTGCTCGTTGCGATAATCCTCGGCTTTCACCGCGGCCGCCCCGTGGCGCTGCGCGTTTTCTGCGCGCTGATGATACCGATCCTTGCCGCGTCTGTTATGAGCCTGATGATGTATAAATACCAGCTTGACGGCGGGGATATCAAGCTCATGTGCAGCCTCCTGTTCGAGCAGGGGCAGCGGCTCGACTCGGCCGGAGTGCTCGGCGGGCTCATTGCCTATGCGCTTGAGAAGTCTTTCAGCATATACGGCGCACTGCCGGTGCTGCTGGTGTGCCTCGTGTTTGCTGTTATCGTCTCTGTCAACGGCAGCTTTAAGAAAGTCGCGGATAAGGTCAAGCTTCAGGTCGAGGCAAAATATGACCCGTCCATGTATGAGGATGCGCTCAAGCCCGTGAACTCCGTCGCGGGCAGAGTGCCGGTAAGCCGGACGCCCAGCAAAATTGAGCGCATAAACCGCTCATCCTACCCGATAGATATCCCGCTCGGCGACGACGATGATGCGCTTGAGCTGCTTGATGGGCGCAGCGCAAAGCCAAAGCGCGGCGCGAAGAACCAGAAGCCTGATACTGCGCTTGCAACCGACGGTGTCGCTCCGCTTTCAATGAAAGAGGCAGCGGCGCTTGCAGGCGTGCAGCTCGCGGAGCCTGAGAGCGCGAAGCCCGAAGCAAAAAAGTCCTCCGGAAAGTCTGTCACGGTGTCGGCAGAGATATCCGACCCGCCGAAAATCAAGAGGATAGACCGCACGGAGGTCGAGGCGGAGGCGCAGGCCGTCGCCGAGGCGATAAACGCGACTGAGGACAAGCCTGATTATGAATTCCCGCCGCTGTCGCTTTTAAGGAGCGGCGGCGTATCCACAGTGGATTCGCGCGAGGAGATAATCACGAATAAGGAACGCCTTGAGGGCGCTATAAGAAGCTTCGGCATCAGCGCAGCGATCGTCGGAGTGACGCGCGGCCCTACGGTCACGCGCTACGATATAGAGCTTGATCAAGGCGTGAAGCTTGCAAGGGTCACGAACCTCGCGGGCGACCTTGCCCTTGCCCTTGGCGTCGTGAATGTGCGCATTGCTCCTATCCCGGATAAGATATCCACCGTCGGCATAGAGGTGCCGAACAAGATCGTCAGCACCGTCTACCTGCGCGACATAATCGAATCGCCGAAGTTCACCTCGGCAAAGTCGAAGCTCAGCTTCGCTCTCGGCAAGGACATCGGCGGAGACTGCATCGTCGGCAACATCGCGAAGCTGCCGCATATGCTCATTGCCGGTACCACCGGCTCCGGTAAATCCGTCTGCATGAACTCGCTCATTCTGTCGCTGCTGTACAAGGCGCGGCCGGACGAGGTCAGGCTCATTATGATCGACCCGAAGATGGTCGAACTCGGAGTGTACAACGGCATTCCGCACCTCTATGTGCCGGTCGTCACCGATCCGAAGAAAGCGGCGGGTGCGCTGCAGTGGTCGGTCGTTGAAATGCTCAAGCGCTACAGGCTCTTCTCCGAGGTCGGCGTGCGCGACCTTGAGAGCTATAACCGTCACTGTGTCTCAGCCGGGGAACAGACCCTGCCGCAGGTCGTCATCGTCATTGATGAGCTGGCAGACCTTATGCTCGTCGCCTCCAAAGAGGTCGAGGAGAGCATATGCCGCGTGGCGCAGATGGGACGTGCTGCCGGTATGCACCTTGTCATCGCGACGCAGCGTCCGTCTGCAGACGTTATCACCGGCCTTATGAAGGCCAACATCCCGTCGCGCATCGCGTTTGCGGTCTCGTCCGCGATGGAGAGCCGCATCATCCTAGACC
>CAVFGM010000117.1:0-7366 GCA_963621955.1 Bacteroidaceae bacterium | reverse complement strand
ATCCTGGGGGGAATCCAAGCCCCCCTGCTTTTCCTGTTGCATTTCCCTCTGATCCATGTTATACTCTTGGTGTACATACCAAAGAGGAAAGAAATATTTTTATCTCAAGGAGGGTATGATGAAAAAGAAATTCTGGATCGCGATCCTTGCCGCCGTGCTGCTGCTGAACATTCTGCCGGTGATGACGCCATCGGCTGCGGCGGACGGTGCACAGTCGCTGGGAACGTTTCATCACGTCTGTAGCGGATGCAAGACAGAGCAGTATCTCGAGATCCTTGAGTACGTTCCGGCTTCGTCTATAGGCCAGCAAGAGATCGGACTCCATTTTAAACGTGTTAAATGCCCAAGCTGCGGAAAAGAAGAATACCTTACAGAGAGCAAAGATTACCATACTGGCGGCACCGAAACGCCCACCTGCACCACGGGCAAAACCTGCGATATATGCGGCGGTGAATACGGAAAGCTCGGCCACGACTGGGGCGAGTGGCAGTCCTGCGGCGACAATAAGACCCACACCCGCACCTGCAAGCGCGACGGCTGCGGCGTGGTCGACACGGCAAACTGCGGCGGCGACGGCAATGCGACCTGCGTCACGCCGGGCACATGCACGGCCTGCGGCGCGGAGTACTACGGCGAGCATTATTTCAGCCGCCCATACAAGTATGGGTGCGATGAGAATACCCACTGGTGGATCTGCGACTATTGTGAAGAAAAAGGGGCAGAGGCCGCGCATTCGTTTTATCGGGGCCTTGTTGACGCATGCCTGAAGTCTCCGGCTACCTGCGTCTCCAAGGCGGTGTACTACGAAAATTGCGGCACCTGCTACTACAAGGGAACGGAGACGTATGAGCACCCGTGGTTTGGAGTTGATCCGAAGAACCACACCGGCGTCACGGAAGTGCGCGGCGCGGTGGACGCCGACTGCACGCAGGATGGCTACACCGGGGATATCTGCTGCAAGGACTGCGGCGCAGTGCTGACCCCCGGTAAGGCGATCCCTGCCACGGGACACGTCGGCGGCACAGAGGCGCGCGGCAGGAAGGATGCCGACTGCACGCATGACGGCTACACCGGGGATATCTGCTGCAAGGACTGCGGCGCAGTGTTGACCCCCGGTAAGGTGATCCCTGCCACGGGGCACGTCGGCGGCACAGAAGTGCGCGGTGGGAAGGTCGCCGACTGCACGCATGACGGCTATACCGGCGATACATACTGCAAGGTCTGTGACGCGAAGCTTGCCTCCGGTAAGGTGATCCCTGCCACGGGGCACGTCGGCGGCACAGAAGTGCGCGGCAGGAAGGACGCTGACTGCACGCATGACGGTTACACCGGCGATACATACTGCAAGAACTGTGACGCGAAGATCGCCTCCGGTAAGGTGATCCCTGCCGCAGGACATACCGGCGGCACAGCGACGTGCTGTTGGCCGGCGACGTGTGAGGTCTGCAATCAGGGGTACGGCGGTCTGAACGCGGGGAACCATATCGCAGGCTGCAAGCCGGAATGGATCGTCACCGGGACGGCGCATGAGCAGAAATATTCCTACTGCGGCATGATCGCTGCGGAGAAAGGAGCGCACACTTTCGGGGATTGG
Organism: Bacteroidaceae bacterium; assembly: GCA_963621955.1. Taxonomy (GTDB): domain Bacteria; phylum Bacillota; class Clostridia; order Oscillospirales; family Oscillospiraceae; genus Limivicinus. Next base: position 5,772 of record CAVFGM010000117.1, on the reverse strand, counting down.
ACGGTCATGCAGGAGGCGACGGAAAGCAAGGACGGCGAGCAGGAGCGTGTCTGCACGGCATGCGGATACACCGAGACGAAAACGATACCTGCCAAGCCCACAGAGGCGAGCCCCGCCCCTGCCCCTGTCGCCACGCCTGAACCCACTGCCGAGCCTGCGGAGCAGCCCTCGGCGAACGGCAGTGCATGGTGGTGGATCATCATTCTGGCCGTGATCGCAGGCACCGGCACCGGTATTGCCGTCTGGCGGAAAAAGAAAGATAAAGAATAACATATCCTGAACCATACAAAAAGCCGATGACTCCCGCGAGTCATCGGCTTTCCTATGTTTTCATACATTATTTTATCTGCTCGAAGCCGCCCTCGTCAGGCTGCGGCTCCTGCACCTCGCTGCGTTTTACCTTTTTGCGGAGGTTTTTGAACAGGATCCAGTTATACAGAATGAGCATCAGCGCCGCGGAGAGCATAATGATGTGCATCCCCATATAGCGCTCGTCGGCAAGGGACATGATGCACATTGCCGCGCCCATCATTATCGCAAGCATGCACTTGCGCCAGTTCGGGGCGAAGAAAGCGTAGCCCGCGATGCGGAAGAATGCCAGCAGCGCGACGATGATCGTCGCCATCTCTATCACGTATGACCAGACGACGCTGTTGTACGAGTTCTGCTTGTAGCAGAGAATGAGCCACGCGGAAAAGAGCAGGATCGGCATCATCATGCACAGGCGCACGAACCTGACGTTTGCGAATTCATCGTAATTTGCCGAGCCGAGAACGAACGGGAACGCAAGCCCGGACAGAAAAGCCAGCAGGCATATTATGCGGATAAACTCCGCGTCGACGTCCGTCTCCGAGGTGACCAGCAGGATGACGGCGCCGAGGCACATCAGCAGGCCTATCGCCCAGCGTGCAGCGGCGAAGAGCTTGCCGGGGTTAAACAGCGCATCGCAGAAGTCCCGCGGTACATAGAGCTTGTCATCCTGGATCTTGTTTATGAACCGGGTAAACATCCACGCCGCAGCGAGGAGCAGCAGCGGGACAAGAAAGTTAAACACGCTCGGTTCCGACAGTCCGTTTTCGTCAAACGCGAGCTGATCCTGAAGCCAGCGCAGGAACACGCCGAACGCGCCGGCACCGGCAACATAGCAGGTTATTTCCAAAGATTTTTTCTGCATATTCAATGTCTCGTTTCAATAACATTAGATTAAGCGGACAGGCCGCTTGGATATGTCCGCCTGCGGAGAAATCAATATATTATATATTTTTTTCCATATTCAGTCAAGATGAAACGGGGGAATACGGCGTGAAGAGGGTGCTGCTTGCGGCTTATGCCGCTTTTTTCCTGACCTTTGCGATGACCTTTATCCAGTGCAGAACGACCGCCGCGGCGGAAGAAGACGCATATGCGCTTTCTGTGAACGAGCCTGCCGCCGGCGCCGGGGCGTGTACACCGACACCGGAGCCGATCAGTACACCGGAACCGGCCGCGGCTTCGGCAAAGGCTCCGTACCCCGCACCTGAGACCGTCACGGTAAAGAACGGCGATGAGGTGCAGGAGATGGATATGCAGAGCTACCTTGTCGGAGTCGTCGCGGCGGAGATGCCCGCGTCCTTTGAACCGGAGGCGCTGAAAGCGCAGAGCGTCGCGGCGCGCAGCTATGCGCTCTACTGTGCCGCGACAGACCGCCACGGTGATACCGCGCAGGTCTGCACGGACTTCGCCTGCTGTCAGGCGTGGAGCAGCGAGGATACGCTGCGCCGGAACTGGGGCGGCGGCTATGATGAAAAGCTTGAAAAGATAAAAGCCGCCGTCGAGGCCACGGCGGGGGAGTACCTGTGCTATGACGGCGCGCCGGTGTTCGCGGCGTTCCACTCGTCCTCTGCCGGAGCGACCGAGGACTGCGGCGCGATATGGAGCGCACGGCCGTATCTCATAAGTGTGGACAGCCCCGAAACGGCGGATGAGGTGCCGGACTACATAAGCAGTGTCGAGCTGAGCGCGCTGGACTTCCGCGATACCGTGCTCTATGCCCGACCGGACGCGGACTTCACCGGCAACGAGAGCGAATGGATCGGCGAGATCGCGCGGGATGAGAGCGGCAGAGTGGCTTCAGCGATCCTCGGCGGGGAGGAGCTCAGCGGCACGGAGCTGCGCAGCCTGTTCTCCCTGCGCTCGACGGCTTTCACTTTGGAGTACACCGGCAGCAGCTTCCTCTTCACCGTCACGGGCTTCGGCCACGGCGTCGGCATGAGCCAGTACGGCGCGAACGCCATGGCGAAAAGCGGCGCGGATTATCGCGAGATCCTCGCGCACTATTATCCCGGCACCCAGCTGGTAAAATAAATTTTGCAGACTGCCTTTCCCGGCAGTCTGCAAAATTATACGCATATAACTTTGTAGAACTTGCCTAATTTAATTCCCAGTAAACTTATGGTATATTAAACTTGTAGGAATTAGAACATACTGTAGGCAGTATGTTTTCCGCAGAGGAGGGGTCATTCTTGAATGTGACGTCAAAAGGGCGCTATGCCCTGCGTATTATGGTAGACCTTGCAAGGCGCACCGATGAGGGCTATGTCTCCCTCAAGACGATCGCCGACAGGACGGATTCTTCCATGAAGTACATGGAAGCCATTGTCGGCAGTCTCAAGAAGGCCGAGCTTATAGACAGCACGCGCGGCAAGGAGGGCGGCTACAAGCTCGCCCGGAAACCGGAGGAGTACAGCGTCGGTGAGATACTGCGCTGCGTTGAGGATAACCTCGCGCCTGTGTCCTGCATCAAGGCCGGCAGCGTCGAGTGCGACCGCGCGGGCGAGTGCATCACTGTTCCCATGTGGATGGAGCTTGACGAGATCATCAACGCCTACCTTGACGGGATAACTCTTCAGGATCTTCTCACCGGAGATAAATGGAGAAAAGATAAAAAGTAAATCGATAATAAGTAAATCGAAAGGATAGAAAGACATGTTCGTATACGCCGATAACGCCGCAACCACCTGCGTCAGCAAGACCGCGCTTGACGCGATGATGCCGTCCCTGACCGAGTATTACGGCAACCCCTCGAGCCTTTACGCTTTCGCCCAGAAAGTGACGGAGGATGTCGCCAAGGCCAGACAGACCGTGGCCGACTGTCTCGGCGCGAAAAGCCCGCGTGAGATAATCTTCACCTCCGGCGGCAGCGAGGCTGACAATCAGGCCATCTTCTCCGCCGCCCGCCTCGGCGCGCGCAAGGGGAAGAAGCACCTTATCTCCACCAAGTTTGAGCACCATGCCGTGCTGCACAGCCTTGCCCGGCTCGAAAAGGAGGGCTTTGAGGTCACGCTGCTCGACGTGCATGAGGACGGTATCGTCCGCCTTGACGAGCTTGCCGCGGCCATCCGCGAGGATACCTGCCTTGTCACCATCATGTTCGCCAATAACGAGATAGGCACCGTGCAGCCCGTGAAAGAGATCGGTGCGCTCTGCCGTGAGCGCGGCGTCCCGTTCCACTGCGACGCCGTTCAGGCTGCGGGGCACATGCCGATAAACGTCGAGGAGATGAACATAGACATGCTCTCCATCTCCGGGCACAAGTTCCATGCCCCTAAGGGCGTCGGCGCACTGTATGTGAGGAAGAACATCCCCATCCTCAACCTCATCGAGGGCGGCGCTCAGGAGCGCGGCAAGCGCGCCGGTACCGAGAACGTCGCGGGCATCGCCGCAATGGCGGCGGCACTCAAGGAGTCCTGCGACCATATGGAAGAGAACTCTGTGAAGATGTGCGCGATGCGCGATAAGCTCTTTGCCGAGCTCGGCAAGATCCCGCACAGCAAGATAAACGGCAGCCTTGAGCACCATGTCCCCGGCACGGTCAATATGTGCTTTGAGGGCATCGAGGGCGAGGCTCTGCTGCTCATGCTCGACGCGAACGGTATCTGCGCATCCTCCGGCAGCGCCTGCACCTCCGGCTCCCTCGACCCGAGCCATGTCCTGCTCGCACTCGGCCTGCCGCATGAGGTCGCCCACGGCTCCCTGCGCCTGTCGATAGGCGAGTACAACACCATGGAGCAGATCGACCATATCATCGAGGTCGTCCCCAGAGTCGTTGAGTACCTGCGCAATATGTCCCCCGTGTGGGACGAGCTTGAAAAGGGCGAGCGCAAGCACCTTATCTGAGCTTCATTGATTTAACATTCATTACACTGATACTGGAGGACTATAAATATGGCACTTTACAGCGATAAGGTCATGGACCATTTTCAGAATCCGCGCAACGTCGGCAAGATGGATGACGCCGACGGCATCGGCGAGGTCGGCAACGCCAAGTGCGGCGACATTATGCGTATGTATATCAAGGTGGAGGACGGCGTGATAACCGACTGCAAGTTCAACACCTTCGGCTGCGGCAGCGCCATCGCCACCAGCTCCATGGCGACCGAGCTCATCAAGGGCAAGCCCGTTGAGGAAGCGCTGGAGCTTTCCAATCAGGCGGTCGTCGAGGCGCTCGACGGTCTGCCCCCTCAGAAGATCCACTGCTCTGTCCTTGCCGAAGAAGCGGTCCGCGCCGCCGTCAAGGATTACTATGACAAGAACGGCATCGCTTACGATCCCGAAAAGTTCCAGATCCACGACTGCGAGCACTGCCACGACTGAGTTATTGTACCGATAAAAAATTTCCCCGGCTGCTCTTACTGAGCGGCCGGGGAATTTTATGAGCTGCGTTAACCGAGCTTCTTCGTTTTTTCGTAGGCTGCATCGACGGCGTCGATGCAGGCGCTTCTGAAGCCGTGCGCCTCAAGCGCGGCGACGGCCGCGATAGTGCTGCCGCCGGGGCTGCATACCTCGTCTTTCAGAAGCTCCGGGTGCTTGCCGGACTGCAGCACCATCTCGGCGCTGCCGAGCAGCATCTGCGCGGCGTAGCGTATCGCCTTCGTGCGCGGCAGACCGCACTTGACGCCGCCGTCTGCAAGCGCCTCGATGAACATATACGCATAGGCCGGGCCGCAGCCGGACACCGCGCTGGCTGCGTCTATGAGCTTTTCATCGATGCGGTCGACAACGCCCGAGTGCTCCATCATTTCTTCGAACTCCGCCAGCTCCTGCGCGGTCACATTCGCGTTCGCGCACACCAGCAGCACGCCCTGACCGACGGCGCAGGCCGTGTTCGGCATGATGCGGATGATCTTCTTGTCCGCGCCGAGGAGCTGCCGGAGCGTATCGAGGCTCACGCCCGCGATCATCGACACGAACACCGTGGCCGCCTCATGCAGCGGCTTTTCGAGACTCTGCACGACAGCTCGCAGCATCTGCGGCTTGACGCCTAAAAAGACATAGCGGCTGCCCGCAATTATTTCCTCCGCGTGCGCGGCGGCGCAGCCGAGCTTTGCCGCCTTTGCGGCGGTGCTCTCCTCACTGCTGCATGCTACGGCGACCTTATCTCCGCCGGCCTTCTTCATTGCTGCGAGCGCGAGCGCGCCGCCCATATTGCCGGCGCCTATAAAACCGGCTTCGTATTTCTTCATTTCAGCATCTCCTATTAACTATATAAAATAAGAATGCGCGTTGGATTATGCAGGGGAATATGCAGGTATGGTAGCACTATATGCGCCGAAAAACAATAGCTGTAAATAAAAAATCTCCCGCACCGCTTCGCGCGGTGCGGGAGAAATATGTGTGTGAGTTATGGGAGGGAGGGGATCAGTGCTTACTTGATCTCCAGGCGGCGGCTTGCGGGAACCTCAGCGGCTTTCTTCGGCATCGTCAGCGTCAGGACGCCGTCGGTGTAGGAAGCCT
>CAVFGM010000116.1:0-6493 GCA_963621955.1 Bacteroidaceae bacterium | reverse complement strand
TTCAAACGCGATCATTATCTTTCCCAGCCGGTCATGAAGCGCAGTGGAGGATCCGGGATCTGTATGACAACAGCATTGTGGCCTACAAAACTGCAAGTCGACAGACTGTGAATCTTGTTCTGGACACGATTCGGCTGGCAATGAAGAAAGAGAAAGTCGCTGCAGAGTTGCAGCTCCACAGCGACCAAGGCTTTCAATACACCTCACAAGCATACTTCAAGCTAACACAATCTTACGGCATAACACCGTCCATGTCAAGGAAGGGAAATCCTTATGACAATGCCATGGCAGAAAATTTTTTCTCTATTCTAAAAACGGAGTGCATTTACCGCCACAAGCCAAAGACGCTCCAAGAAGCAAACGAACTGATTGATAGGTACATTTACTTCTATAACCACGAGCGCATCCAGGCAAAAACGGGAGTGGCGCCGCTGTCGCTGCGCCACTCCGCTTAAAACTTAATATCCTACATGGGGGCTTTTTGTACTGTTTGCTCAATCTGGTTCGGTTCACCCCCCGGGGGGATAAATCAGAGTATTTATTTTTGCATTATCTGCATGGAAGCGGCGAAATCGATCGTTTATCGGGCGTGTTAGCTATATCTGCACCAAGGATGGAAGTATAATGATATCCATATAGCGTACGGTTGCACGCCAAGAAACACTTGCTTTTTTAATAAAACTCTGTTACACTTTACTCAAATCACAATTTACTAAATCACGATTTGAATAGCTCGGAGGTGTTCCGATGTTTATTGGCAGAGAAGCTGAATTGAAGTTTTTAAATGATAAATACAACGACAATGGCGGGCAGTTGATAGTTCTGTATGGCAGACGGCGTGTGGGCAAGACCGAAACGCTGAGGGAATTCTGCAAGGGGAAGCCCCATGTTTTTTTCTCTTGTACGCAGACAACAGACCCCATACAGCTTCGGAACTTTTCAAACCGATTGCTGAAAGAGGATGTCTCGGCAAGAAAATATATTTCTGAATTTGCCGATTGGGAAAAAGCATTCCGCGCAGTGCTTGATCTGCCTTACGGGAACTGCAAGAAACTACTCGTTATTGATGAGTTCCCGTATATGTGTAAAGGAAACTCGAGTATACCGTCTGTGCTGCAGAATCTGTGGGATGCGGAATTTCGTGACAGCAATGTGATGATCATTCTTTGCGGCAGTGCAATGAGCTTCATTGAGAAAGAGCTGCTCGCTGAAAAAAATCCGCTTTACGGCAGAGCCACCGGGATCTATAAGATGAATGAAATGGGCTTTTACGATGCTGTAAAGTTCTTTCCTAATTATTCTGAACGCGACAAAGTACTCGCCTATGCTGTCCTTGGCGGCATTCCTCATTACCTGCGGCAGTGGAATCCGACCCTTTCGGTGGGGGAGAACATCAAGAAGAACATTCTTACAAAGGGCTGCGTCCTATACAGCGAGGTGGATTTTCTGCTCCACCAAGAGCTGCGGGAGACGCCGATTTATAATTCCATTATTGAAGCAGTCGCACTTGGCAATACCAAGCTGAATGACATCAGCCAAAAGTCGCTGATAGAGGATACATCGAAGACCAGCGTATATTTGAAAAACCTGATCGAGCTCGGCATTGTAGAACGGGAATTTTCAGTTGATGCAAAAATAAAAGAACAGGCGAACTCCAGCCGGGGAACCTACCGCTTAACGGACAACTTCTTCCGCTTCTGGTATGCGTTCGGTTTCGCAAATTTCTCACAGCTTGAGGACGGCGATGTAGACGGTGTTTATGAATTCGTCGTTGAGCCGGCGCTGCATGAGTTTGCTTCGTTCGCTTTTGAAGATGTATGCCGTGAGTTCGTCCGGGAAATGCAGAAGAGAAACGAACTGCCATTCCGCTATGCCAAGATGGGGCGATGGACAGGAAAAACGACTGTACGCGATGAGGCGGCACTAGGCGGCTTACGGACAGCAGAAACGGAAATTGATCTTCTCTGTATTGACAGAGATGCAAAGAACTATATGGTTGGCGAGTGCAAATTCAAGAAAGCTCCGTTTTCTTATTCTGAATACCTTGATACCACGGCAAAGCTTACACCGCTGAAGGATAAGGCTGAGTTTTATTATGCGCTGTTTTCGGAGAGCGGCTTTGATGAAAGAATCGTCGCGGACGCAAAAGATAATAAGACTCTGCTCTATTCGCTTGAACGGGTCGTGAACTACGATCGGTGAATTGCACTGACTAATTTGCTCAAGAAACCAAATTTCCGGTTTGCTTTTTTGTTGCTGTTGCGTTTGCAAGAATTGGAGGTGGACACCAATGGGTGATAGAAAAATATACGTTGTTGCAAAAGTGTTCGACCAGCAGGGGTGCATTGCCTATCTCTGCAAAACACCCAATGAGGCTCGCTGCCTCCCTGGTACGCTGGAGGCTTTGAGGGCAGAGGGGGTACAGATCGTCATCTTGGACTCGCCGGAAATCTATTCCAAATACGCACCGTATACCTACATTGAGGACATGAAAGAGTTTATCGACAGGGTAACTCTGCTGAACCGTGCATCATGACCTTTGAGCTGTTCGGACTACTATTTGACTACTATTCTTTCCGTGACAGAGAAAACAGCTTTGAACCATTGCGCCGCAACGGTTCAAAGCTGTTTTGCATACCGCCATATTTTGTGCGTCATGCATGAAAACCTGCCGAAATACGCTCGATTCGTGTACGGCCACATAACTCCGACTCTGAAGGTCGCAGGTTCGAATCCTGTCGGGCATACCACGTCGTCGCAAGCTTCGTATCGCTTGCGATGACTTTTTATGCTTTGCATCAAAAGCCATCTCGCGCTCGCTCCGCTGCTCCTCCTTTCCGAATCAAACCCGCCTGCGGCTGGGCTTTGATTTGGATTTTAATTGCATCCTCAAAATTGGCTGACCCTGCCACACCGCTGCTGAAAAAATGACGCTTGCGGCGGTTTTTATGTGTTGTGTCAATGGCCGATATGGAATTGGAATAGGTTGAGCAGCGTCAGCATATACCAAAAGGTTATAATCCACGCCGGAAGCCTTGACAAGCTTTAATGCGCACAATAAAATATATGTATCTCTTCCACAAGGCGGTGACGTATGTACAACCTACAGCTTGAGACATTCATCCGCGTGGCGGATGCGGGCAGCTTCAGCAAAGCAGCAGAGGAAGCGTTCATCACTCCGACCGCGGTGATAAAGCAGATAAACATCCTTGAGGACTCCCTCGGCGTGAAGCTCTTTGACCGGTCACACCGCGGGCTGACGCTGACAAAGGCGGGTCGCTCGCTGTATCAGGATGCGAAGTATATCATCCGCTACTGCAAGGACTCTGTGACGCGGGCGAAGAACGCCATGCAGGAGGATCTGAACGTCATACGCGTCGGCTCATCACCAATGACACCGGCACAGCTTTTGATGGAGCTGTGGTCGGGAATACAGCAGCGCTATCCCGACATGAAATTTCAGATAGTCCCGTTTGAAAATACGCCGGAGAACGCGCGTGAGATTTTGGGCAACCTCGGTCAGACCATCGACGTGGTCGGCGGAATATTCGACGAGACGATGCTGCACCTGCGCGGCTGCGCTGGGCTTGAGCTTGTGCGCGACCCGTTCTACTGCGCCGTCTCCATCCACCACCGCTTGGTGGCGAGGGACAAGCTTCAGCTTACAGACCTCTATGGCGAGAACCTGCTGCTGATGCGCCGCGGCTGGAGCCACTATGTCGATCAGCTCCGGGACGACCTGTGGCAGCACCACCCGCAGATACACATTGTAGACTTCGATTTTTATAATATGGATGTGCTGAACCGCTGCGAGAACTCGAACGATCTGCTGCTGGCTATTCCCGGCTGGGCGAATGTGCATCCGCTGCTGAAGCTTCTCCCGGTCGACTGGGATTACAGTATCCCTTACGGCATCCTCCATTCTCCCACACCGTCCCCGACTGTGCAGCGCTTTCTTGACGCGGCGAAGGAGGTCGGAAAAGAACTGTACGGCTGATTATAACCCTTAGGTATATACTGGTGAACAAAGCGAGACTTCCGCAGAAGTCTCGCTTTTGCTATTATGTAATCACAAAGGGAAAACGAAGGAGACAGTGACATGAATAATTTCATCTTCGCAAATAAAACCAAGGTCTATTTCGGCAAGGGCGGCGTCAAGGAGTACCTCGGCAGCCTGCTGCAAAGCTACGGCAATACGGTGATGCTCGCCTACGGACGCGAATCGGCAAAGCGCAACGGCGTATATGACGAGGTCACGGGCATACTCCGCGCGCAGGGCAAGACCGTTGTGGACTTCCCCGGCATCATGCCGAACCCCACCTATGCCAAGGTGCAGGAGGGCGCAAAGCTCGCACGGGAGAAGCACGTCGACCTCATCCTCGCCGTGGGCGGCGGTTCGGTTTCCGACTGCTGCAAGGTCATCGCCGCGCAGGCCAAGCTCGATCAGGATATATGGGACATGGAGGTCGTAAAGCACACCTATCCCACTGAATTCATTCCGCTCGGCACGATCATGACTGTGTTCGGCACGGGTTCCGAGATGAACAACGGCGCTGTCATCACGCACGAGGCGAAAAAGCAGAAGGCCGGTATCTGGGCGGCGCAGGCGGATTTTGCTTTCCTCGACCCGATGTATACCATGTCCGTGCCGCACGACCAGCTCATCTCCGGTGCGTTCGATACCATGAGCCACGCAATGGAGACCTACTTCGGAAAGCCCGATGAGAATAACCTCTCCGACGAGATGAACGAGGCGATAATGCGCAGCGTCATCCGCAATATCCGCGTCCTGCTCAGGACGCCCGGCGATTACGACGCGCGCAGCGAGCTTGCGTGGGCGTCCGCGATGGCGGAGAACGGCGTACTGAAAATCGGCAAGGTCACGGATTTTCAGGCGCACATGATAGAGCACCAGCTCGGCGCGTACACCGACTGCAACCACGGCAAGGGGCTGGCAGTCATACAGCCGGTGCTGTACCGGCACATATACGCCAGCGGCGCGGCGCGCTTTGCCCGCTTCGCTGAGAACGTCTGGGGCATCGCGCCGAAGGCGACGGATGAGGAGACCGCCCGCACAGGAGTCGAAGCGCTGGCGGACTTCGTAAAGGAGATCGGGCTGCCGACGAGCTTCGCGCAGCTCGGCATACCGGTCGACACTGACCTGCGCGCTGTCGCGGACTCGGTCGTTACCACCGCTGGCTGCTGCAAGAAGCTGACGGCGGATGAAATATACGAGATACTGCTGGAGTGCAGATAACATATAACGCAAAGGTATAAACTGATGAACGAAGCGAGACTTCTGTCAAGCTTTCGTCAGACTTATAATATAGCCACAGACAAAGGAAAGGCAGGCGACATAGTTGAAAATGAAGACCATGACTATTCTGATCCTTATCCTCCTTGCCGTGCCGCTCTCCGGATGCGCGGGTCGAGTAAGTGCAGCGAGCGAGCTTCAGACTCCCGCCAGTCCCGCGGCGCTGCCTGAGCATACGCCGCCCGATCCTGTGACGGGCAGCACGAAGATCACCGACGTTATAAACGACCCGCTGCTCGGCGACTACGGGCGTCTGCTTTTCCCGACCGATGACGGGTATTACAGCGGAGACACGCTCGCCCAACTGCGCCTTGTTTGGTACAGCAGCATCGACCCGGATGAAACGGTGGAGATCGTGAACTATGTGCGTGACCGCGCCGCGGCTGGTGAAACAGTGTTCTACGACATCTACACCGAGGAGGAAAAGGCAGCCGACCCCGCAAAGCGGGACACGGGTCTGTTCTTCTTCAAGGGCACGCCCGGCGAGCGCTTCGCCGTGTGCAATGCCGGAGGCGGCTTTGCTTATGTCGGTGCGATGCAGGACAGCTTCCCCCATGCGCTGGAGCTGTCAAAGCTTGGATACAACGCCTTCGCGCTGATATACCGCCCCGGTGCGCAGACCGCCTGTGAGGATCTTGCCCGCGCACTCAGCTTTATCTTTGAGAATGTCGATGAGCTTGAAGTCAACACCGACGGCTACTCCCTCTGGGGCGGCTCCGCGGGCGCGCGGATGGCCGCGTGGCTCGACACCTACGGCGCGGCGGCCTTCGGCGGAGATGAGCTTCCGCAGCCCGCGGCGGTGATAATGCAGTACACCGGTCACAGCGAATACTCCGCAAATGACCCTGCCACTTATGCCTGTGTGGGCAAAAGCGACGGCATCGCAAACTGGCGCACAATGGAGCTGCGCCTGAAGAAAATGAGCGAGCTTGGAATAGACACGGAGTTCCACGCATACGACGGCCTGAGCCACGGCTTCGGACTCGGCACGGGAACGATAGCCGAGGGCTGGCTGAACGACGCCGTGTCATTCTGGCAGCGGCAGTGCGATAAAGCGTAAGGGCTTCCGCATCTGCCCATAAAATAATTGGAAAAGGAGAAGAAAAAATGTCCGCATTTGAGTACAGAAATCTCAATGAAGTCAAGGCTGAAAACACCCATAACGACAACCCCTACGGC
>CAVFGM010000115.1:0-18142 GCA_963621955.1 Bacteroidaceae bacterium | reverse complement strand
CACGCCTCTACTGCTATTTTTCGTTTCGCTCTACCCCAACTATTGACACAGAACCTTTTTTCTTACAGGTGTGTAGCGACTTCTTTTGGCAAAATTGCCAAAACGCATTGAAAAAAACGCGAGAAATGTAAGATACGAGTATAAGTTAACCGCTTAACAATATTGATTCATCGGAGGTCAACATGGGTTCTGTCTTTAATTACGATTACAGCACTAACTGCTGCCCGATCCCACCGCATGAGCGGGATATTCCAACAGTGACCGCGGAGCACTTTCTTCAGGTTGCGAAGGGCGAATTTCTTCACACAGAAGGCGTGTGCTTCGACCGCACCGGAGAGAACATGTATTTCGTGGGCATCGCGGTCGGGCGTGTCTATCGGTACAATTTCGAGCGCAAGGAGCTCAGCGTGTTCTGGGAAGATGCTTCTTTCCGTGCAATGGGATGCAAGATCCACAAGGACGGCCGCATGTTCGTGGCCTGCTGGGGAAACACTGTCGAGCCGGGGCTCGTTGTGCTGAGCCCGGAGGGCAAGTTCCTTGAGCATATCTGCAAAGGCCTGCTCCTTGACGACATTTCATTCGCAAAAGACGGCAGCCTGTATGTCACGGATTTCAACGGAAACGTTTATGACCGCAGCGGCGGAGTATATCACATCTCTGCCGACCTGAAAACAGTCACTCCGTTTGTAAAGAATCTTGCCGGTCCTAACGGTCTTGCTCTGTCGCCGGACGAAAAGCACCTTTGGGTCACCGAGACCTGCGGCGGTACGCTGCTTCGCATCCCTATTGCCGGCGGATGGGGCAGCGTCGTATATAACTTTACGGGATTTCGCGGACCAGACTCCTGCGAGATCGATGCGGACGGCAATCTTTATGTCGCCATGTCTGAGCAGGGGCGCATAATGGTTTTTAACAACAACGGTTACCCGATTGGGCAAGTGCTTGTCCCGGAACGCAGTATAGCAAATAATCTCGGCACAACTCATGCCACTGTACGTCCCGGAACAAAGGAGCTCTACATCTCCTGCTTCAGTGACAATTACGGCGGAAGCGCATGGATCATGAAGGCCGAAGCTTTTGCAGAGCCTTATATGGACAGCTTCAGCTACTCGGAATAAGACTTGACCGCTATAAAACAATACAGGAAGAAGGCATATTGCGCTCATGCTCGCTGCAGAGGGCGCAAAGGTCGTTGTAAACGACATAAACACATGGGGACCTGAGGATGCCCAGAATGTTGCCAAAGAAATAAACGACGCCGGTGGGATCGCTGTGGCGAACGTCGGTGACATCGGAACGATGGAAGGCGGCAAGGCCGCGGTTCAGGCAGCAATAGACAACTTCGGCAAGATAGATCTGCTGGCCCTTATCGCCGGCACGGTTATCAAAAAGTCCGTCGATGAAATGACCGAGGAAGAATATGACCATGTATCCAACACCTGCGCCAAGGGCATATACACTGTTGTCCATTATGCCGCACCTTATATGAAGAAACAGGAATACGGCCGTATATGCATTGTTTATTTTCCCTTGGCATAGTAACGCATGACACCGTCAGTACCCGTTCTGCGCTCTATGTATCCTGAGCAGTACATGTGCTGCAAATGTGCCATGCATTCACAGACGGCAAAGTATTTCTGCGACGGAGGAAAATCGTCCCAGCTCGCGGCACGTATGCTCCATTTCATCCGCTCGGCAGCTTCATAGCAGGTCAGCCCCGGTTCGCCGTGCACGATCGCGGACAGATCCTCAATGCGGCGCTGGTGGTGACTTATAAGCTCTTCGGCGCGCTGCGCGAGAGAAATGCTTCCGACAGTTCTGTGCGCTGGCAGAGCTATTTTTACCGGCAGCTTCTGCACTGCGCGGAGGCTTTTAAGGTACTCGCCGAGTGCGTCGTCCTCCCATGTCCAGAGAACAATGTTTGGGGAAATGTCAAACAGAACATGGTCGCCGAGAAAGATTATCTCATTTTCCCGGTCGTACAGCGAGATGTGCCCGGGGGAGTGGCCGTAGGTAGGGAGACATTCAAGCCTGTGGCCGCCGTATTCGAGAACGGCTCCGGCCTTGACGGCCTCCGCGGGGAATATCTCCGGCAGCATGATTGGGCTTGGATTGTGCACAAACATTGCATCGAGCACGTCAGCCGGGACTCCGGCATCAATGGACTTCTGCCGGGCTCCGTAGAAATCCGGAAAGTGCGCCTCGATGACCCCGTGATAATCGCGCTCACCCATGATGATGCGGTACCCGAGCTTTGCGAGATAGGCGGCGTTGCCGGTGTGATCGGCATGGATATGGGTAAGGAAAACGTCGGTATTCTCGGGTGCCAGTTCAAGCTCACTTATCCCGGCTTCAAGATCCTGCCGCGATTCCGGCAGGGCATAGCCGGTGTCGATCAGCAGATTTTTCCCACTGCCGCTTTTTATCACATAGCAGTTGAGATACTTGAGCGGGCTGCGCGGAAGCGTGATCGGAAAGCAAAAAATATTGTCGCAGATTCTTTTCAGCATCAGATATAAGACTCTCTTACTTGTTTTATCGGGGAGCTCCCCGGCGCATCAGATAAGTTTGCGCCGCTCGGGGCGGTACAGTGTAACGGCAGGATTGTTGCAGGTGAGGCGATCCTTGTTTATCATGATCGTCGTCATAGCGGAAGCGTTTTTGACAAAGAGCGCGTCACTGCCTGCGCACAGTCCCATCAGGATGTTCATGTCAACGCCGGCCTTGTTGAGAAGCCGAGCCTGAAGGACCGGGTTGCACAGTTTCCGTCCATTGTGCTGGTCATCAAGGATCTCTCCGGCGTCCAGATCCCCGGCCCTGCAGTCGATCATGTATGTCTCAAAGCCGTTGATATCCAGAATCTTGGCGTAAAGCTCGGCTTCGGCCTTGAGCTCGCAGCAGTATGCAAGCCCTATCTTCACCGCACCGACGCGCCTTGCAAATTCCATGGTCTCTTCGACTCTGGCCATCTCGCCGTAGTAGGTCCCCTCAACGGTGGCCGACCAGAAAGCATATTTTGAATTGACATCGCCGTCGTTATACAGCGGGAGCACGGAGGCCTTGTCCTCCTCGCTCATGGCCTTCGTGAGACAGAAGGCCGGGTAATTATCCTTCCCGTAGCGGCAGGCGGTGACTGCGCAGTCGACACAGGAGAGGGGACAGGTCTTTTCGTTGTCAGCCATTTTTCAGTCCCTCCTTTTCCTCGTTTCTGCGCTGCATGAATTCAACAGCACTGGGCGTGGTCTGTGGCTCAAGAAGCTTTGAATAGAAGCTTGAGGTGGTGTAGAGCGCGGCGGCGGGATTGTTGCCGAGGACGCGGTCCTTTATCACCAGCGAGACACAGGGAGCCTTTGCGTATTTCAGAAACAGACTGTCATGCCCGACGCACAGACCCATTACGATGTTCAGATCGGTGTCCGCTTCGTTGAGGAGCTTTGCCTGCATGATGGGGTTGCACATGATGGGACCGGTCTTGAAGCCTGCAAGCTGTTCATCGGTTATGCCGACGCAGGATTTTTTCGTCCCGGCGACCTTGCAGCAGACTCCGAACACGTCGAAGCTGCGCTTGCGCAGAATTTTGGTCAGCGTCCTGCTCTCGCCGAGCAGCCCAACGCAGGTGGCAATGCCGAGCCTTTTTGCGCCCATCGCTTCGGCAAGCCTGATGACATCCTCAACCCTTGTCTGGATGCTGCTGTTCGTCGTAGCGGAAGCCTGGGCGATACGCCGGGTCTCGGCGTCCTCGCGATAGATGTGTATAAGCTCTTCGCGCTCAGCGGCGGAAAGCTCATCCGCGGCACAGCGCAGATCGTGTATGCTCATGTTGTCCTCCTGTCGGCACAGGCAGTGCCGTGTTTTTACATGAAATCCTGCGGAGTGAGATGCAGATCATCCGGTACAGGCATTGAGGAGAGCGGCGTGCCGTCTATCAAAACGGCGGCATCTGCCGTGAGAAGCTGCGCGCCGACGGAGACGGCGGAGCGCAGCGCCGTTATCAGAACAGCGGCCGGGTCAATGACCCCGCGGCTGAGCATATCGGCATACTGCCCGGAAGCAATGTCAAAACCGTAATTGCCGAGACCCGCGGCGACGTGCGCCGTGACCTCGGAGGGGATGTATCCCGCGTTCCGCGAGAGGGTGCGCAGCGGGGCTTCAAGCGCGGCGGCAAGTATGCCCGCACCTGCCTTTTCGTCACCGGGCAGATCGGCGCAAAGCTCTCTGACGCAAGGGACAGCGCGGATATACGCCGTGCCGCCGCCGGGGAGCACACCGCCCTTTGCCGCGGAGCGCGCAGCCTTGAGCGCACACTCGGCGCGGGAAGTGAGGAGGCGGCGTTCCGCGTCGGAAGCAGCTCCGATACGAAGCTCCGCGGTGTGCCCGGTGAGGCGGGCGATGCGCTGGCGCAGCCGCTCATCCTCAAGCGCATTATGCTCAAGTTTGAGGAGAGATGAGAGGTGGCCGGTATATTCATTGAACTCCGGCGTTTCGACGGCGGAAGCCCCGTATATCAGGGTCCTGGACTGCATGACGCGCACCTTGGCCGCCCGGCCACAGGTGCTGAGGAGCGCGGCCTTGGTATCGGGGTTCAGGGGAGTGCCGAATACGACCGCGCCTGTGAGAGCCGCGGCGTCCTCAAGCGCGGCGCGTTTCCCTGCGCCGACGCCGGGGGCTTCAACGGAGCAGAGCCGTATGACCCCTTGCGCGATGTTGCTCACAAAGCTTTTCACGACCTCAGGCGCGATGCTCTCGGCCAGTATCAGCAGCGGCTGCTTCTGTATGCTGGCTTCGTTGAGCAGCGGGAGAATGTCATGTATGCTTGTGATGGGAGAAGCGCATACGAACACGGCGGCGTTTTCGAGCACGGCTTCGCCGGAGGTCTCACTGTCGGCCATGTATTTGGACTGGTACCCGGCGGGGATGGAATAGGCCGTGTCCTCGGATACATAGCTTTGGTCTGTATCGGAGGGCTTGACCGTGACCACACCGTCATACCCGGCCTGCTGAAGTGCCTGACAGACAAGCGCTCCAAGCTCCTCGTTACCGGCGGTGAGCGCCGCGGCAAGGCCGGTGTACTCATCGCAGGGAGGGAGCGTCATTTCATGCAGAGCGTCTTCCGCTGCCTTTCCGGCAAGCTCAATGCCGCGCCGGATAAGCACAGGACTGCACCCGGCAGCGACGGCGCGCGCACCTTCGCGTATGACCGCTTCGGCGATCAGCATTGCGGTTATGGAGCCGTCGCCGGTCTCTTCCGCGGCCTTTTCGCCGGCGGAGCGCAGCAGGATAGCACCGGCGTTTTCGGTCACGTCGGCAAAGCTTATAACAGCGGCGGCGGACGCGCCCTTGCCTAAAAGCTCGGGAGCGCCGGTATAGCCTGCGTTCAGCACGGTCCAGCCGCCAAGACCGTAGGTCGGGGCGATCGCGCGCATGAGTTTGCCGCAGCCGTCGTTAAGCTTGCGGAGGGTCAGCTGACCCGTTGTGATCACTTTTTTCATATACACTCTTCCATTGCCAGAATAGATTCCAGAATAGCCCAAGACAGGGTAGCCCGGAGAGGAGACTCCGGACTGCCCTGTCTGCTTTATTATGCTCAGTCAGCAAACTCGCTGTGGAGTTTTTCGAGAACGCTCTCGGCTCCGCCGCAGACTTCGTCGAACACTTCCTGAACTGTCTTTATATCATGGATCTGACCGACGCAAAGGCCCATCGGGAACAGGCAGCCGTTGATGTTGCCGTTCTTGTAGCAGACTCTCTGGTTCTTGCCGCTGATGCCGCGCACTTCCTCGTCGTTCGGATCGCCCGCCATGAGCACGGCGATGAGGGGCTTGTCATGCGGGGCGTCAAGATCCCATGCGGCCTCGGTCTTCTTTACCCAAGTCGCGGTCTTGGAGAATCTGGAGTTCTCGGGGTTCTTCTTATCCTGATGGCCGAACCACACGCGGTTGGCGTTTCTGACCTTGTACTGGAGCACGGCGGTGTCGTTCTCGGTGGAGTCGATGATGAGCTGCTTCCAGTTGGGGTGAATGCCGCATTCCTCGGTCGCAACGAAGCGGGTGCCCATGATAACGCCGTCAGCGCCGAGAGCCATTGCGGAGACAAAGGTGTTCCTGTTGCAGATGCCGCCGCCGGCGACAACGGGGATGGAGAGCTTTTCCTTTGCGACGGGGATGAGCGCCATGGTGGACACGTCGCCGAGACCGGGATGGCCTGCGCACTCGAAGCCGACTATCGTGACGGCGTCGGCGCCTGCCTTCTGAGCGGAGAGGGCGTGTCTGACGGAGGGGCACTTGTGGATGAGCTTGATCTTGTCATGCTCGTTGTCTCTGCCGTCTTCCTTTTCCCAGCCGCGCAGCAGCTCATAGTATGCCTGGGGGTTGTTGCCGGAGGTTTCTATGACGGGGACATGCTCCTCATAAGCGGTCCTGAAGAAAAGCTCGGTATTGTTGTCATAGTCGGCATGGGGCAGCATGGAGATGTTCAGGCCGAAAGGATGACCGCCGGCGAGCTCGCGGCACTTGGCAAGCCCTGCGACGAGGCCAGCCTTGGTGGCGGCGGGGTCGGAGTCGACCATGAAAATGGTCGCGCTGATGATGCCGAGGCCGCCGGCCTTAGAAACGGCGGCTGCAAGCTCCGGAGTTGCAAGCCACTGCATGCCGCTCTGGAGGATGGGATATTTAATTCCGAAAAGCTCTGTGATTCTTGTATTCATGTTTATCGTCCTTTCCAAAATTTCGGGCTCGGGAAGCCCGCTCTGTATGCAAAAAAAATAACACACATATCGGGAGAGGACAAATACATATTTGCCTATGCCAGCTATAAAAAAAACAAATGCCGCCGGAAAACGCTTGGAAAATGCCTGCTCCGGAGGGTCAATCGAGGATCTCGAACGGATATGAGCAGCCGCGGATATAGTCCTTGAGGCACTGGACGAACAGTTCAATATCCTCAAGCTTGGGATTATTCTTCTTATAGACTGCGGCGACGGTGCGGCTCAGGGTCGGGTCGTTGAACATGTAATAGTTCACGTTCTCTATCCTGCGCAGGAAAACGCTGACCTCCGGAAGAAGAGAGATACCCGCATTTTTGCTGACGAGGGAGTGGACAGTCTCCATATTGGTGCAGACAGTGCTCTTTTCGGGAATGCAGTTGAGGTCGAGCAGGAGATTGCGCATCACCTTTCCGAGGTACTGCTGCTCCTGAAGCATTATCACGGGCTGACCGATGATGACCTTTTTATCGACATAGGCATAAGGCTCAGCCTCTGTGCATGGGATATCGACCTGATCGCTTGCCCCAAGAAGGAAGCGCTCCTGAAACAGGGGAACGGACTTATACAGCGTTGTATCGGCATGGGGAAGGCTGATGGTGATATCAAGCTGATCGGCCTGGAGAGCGCTGCTGAGATTTGCACTGACGTCTTCATGGATCTTTATGTTGCAGTCTTTCGTGCGGTTATAGAAGCGGCTTATGGACTCGGGCAGGAGAGCTGCGCTGCGCTGGTATGAAGCGCCGATATCAAGCTGACGCTTTGAACCGGCCTTTATTTTGTTCAGCTTGGCCTCAAGCTGCTTTGCCGATTCGAGAGTGACCTTTGCCCATTCGACATAGGCCTGACCGGCAGGCGTGAGCGTGACGCTGTTCTTGCCGCGGACAAAAAGCACGGTGCCGAGGGAGTCCTCAATGGCATGGATGCTGAGACTGAGGGACGGCTGGGAAATATAGAGCTTCTTTGCAGCCTTTGTGATGCTTTTTTCCTCTGCGACGGTGACAACGTATTTCAGCTTATACAGGTTCAGCATTCTTTCCCTCCGTTCCGCGGCGGCCGGATATAAGGGTCATAAAAAAATCCTATGGCAGCCCTTGTTAAAAATACCACAGCAGAGCTGGATTTGCAAGAACTTATCAGTTAAAGAGATTTAACTTGGTGCAGAGTTTACATACAGCCGGCCGTAAAACAGGGGAGCGTTTGTGCAGGTATACATACGGCGAGAGGCCGCTGTACGCAGAGAGATAATACACAAATAATGCCTGAAAAACGACAAAATGCAGCTATTTGCTAAAGAACAAATGCAAAATGTTTGAAATTATTTGCGCGCTGTGTTTCTGCGCGGCAGCCGCTGCATAGACAGAATTCATGCACCCATAGGTTTTTTCTATGGGCTTTTCGATTTTTTTCATATTTTACAAATCGGGTTCAAGGCCGTAAACTTAAGCCAACTAAAACAAAAAAATAACAAGCGAAGAGATATCTGCACGGCGCTTGTTGACCAAATGACAGGAGGAAATGAGATGGCTTACGAGTTCATCAAGTTTGAGGTGAAGGATCATGTCGCGTACATAACCCTGAACAACCCTCAGAAAAAGAACCCGGTCCCGAACCCGGCAAAGAAAGAGCTGATACGGCTGTTTGACATCTGCGATTTTGACGACGACATCCGCTTGGTCGTCATCAGGGGAGCGGGCGGCTGCTTCAGCGCAGGCGGCGATCTGAACGCCATGCGCGACAGACTTGAACGCGGAGAGCGCGGGACGAGATATAACTGCCGCCTCGGCAGCGAAATGAATCTGCGCCTGCGCAATGTGAAGAAACCCGTTATCGCCTGCATAGAGGGCGCGATCGCGGGAGCGGGCATGAGCCTTGCGCTCAGCTGCGATTTCCAGATAGCCGCGGCGGACACGAAATGCACGCTGGCCTTCGTAAACATCGGCTACGTTCCCGACAGCGGCGCGACCTGGCTCGTGACCAAGGCAGTCGGCCAGGTGCGCGCGACGGAGCTGTTCATGTCCGGCAAGCGTTTCAGCGGACAGCAGGCCGCCGACTGGGGCCTGTTCACCGAGGCAGTCCCGCCGGAGCAGCTTGAAGAGCGCCTTGCAAAATACATCGACAAATATTCCCACGGCCCCACGGTCGCTTACGGAAATATCAAGACGCTTATAAACCGCTGCGTTTACGGCGACTGGTCGACCGGCACCTACAGCGAGGTAGAGCTTCAGGGCGAGTGCGAACAGACCGAGGACTTCCGCGAGGCTGTGTTCGCGTTCTTCGATAAGCGCAAGCCCGAATTCAAGGGAAAGTAAAGCATTCAGATACAGGAGGAAAACAATGAAAGCACTTGAAGGTATCCGCGTTCTCGATTTCTCCACGCATACGGCGGGTCCCGCCTGCTGCGCGATGATGGCAGACCTCGGCGCGGAGGTCATTAAGGTCGAGCTCCCCGTAGAGGGAGACGACACACGCCGTCTCGCAAATTCCATACAGGGCTACAGCACCCAGTTCATGTGGAACAACCGCGGCAAGAAGAGCATCACCGTCGACCTGAAGGATCCCGACGGCGCGGCTGCGATACTCGAGCTCGGCAAGACCTGCGATATAGTTTTTGAGACGATGAAGCCCGGCTCCATGAAGAAGATGGGGCTTGACTATGAAGCGTTCAAGGCTGTAAAGCCCGACATAATCTACTGTTCCATCTCCGCTTTCGGCCAGACCGGCCCCAAGGCGAAGGATCCCGGCTTTGACATTCTCGCTCAGGCATGCAGCGGCATCATGGACATGACCGGCGAGCGCAACGGCCCCCCGGTGAAGTCCGGCGTTATAATCTCTGACTTCATAAGCGGCAAGGACGCTTTCGGCGCATGTATGGTGGCTCTGTTCCACAGGTTCAGAACCGGCGAGGGACAGATGATAGACGTCGCGATGCAGCAGTGCCTTGCTTCCATGAACCCGTTCCTCGAGCAGGCGACCAACGGCAAGGACCCGCACAGACAGGGCAACCACTCCGCAGGCTCCGCACCCTACGGCGTATTCAAGGGACCGAAGGACGAGTACCTCGTCATTGCGGCACACCCCGACCGCCACTTTGCAAAGCTCTGCACTCAGGTTCTCGAACGCCCCGAGCTTGTTGACGACCCGCGCTTCGTAGGCGGCCAGAACCGCGCGAACCATTACAGAGAGCTTGCGGACATAATCGAAGAGTGGATGTCGAAGTTCGACTCCGTCGACGAGTGCAAGGCGATCATGGATAAGGCCGGTATCGTCTGCGGCAAGATACTCTCCTGCAAGCAGGTCATTGAGGATCCGCAGATGCTCTACCGCAAGGGCATCACCGATCTGCCCATGCCGGCAGACCGCGAGGGCACATGGCGCGGCCGCGGCGCGACCGTCCTGTATTCCGCGACACCCGAGGTTCTCGGCGCGGCTCCCGTTCTCGGCGCGAACAACTACGAGATACTCACTCAGGCAGGACTAAGCCGCGAGCAGGTCTACGAGCTTGAGACGCGCTGGGGTCAGCCCATCGAGAAGCCTTAAAGCAATAAGCAAAATAAGGGCAACACCGCACAATACGGTGCAGCCTGAGAAAATAAAGGAGAAAACAGATATGTCTACAACCAGCTTTGACCTTCTGACTCCGGATCAGCAGGATCTGCGGCAGATGGTGCACAGCTTTGCGGATGAGGAAATAATCCCCACCTGCAAGGAGCTTGAGATCGAAGGCATTTTCCCTGAGGAGCTCTACAAGAAGGCCTATGAAATGGGTCTGACCACCATGATCCTGCCGGAAAAGTACGGCGGCATGGGCCTTGACATCTTCACCTACTCGATATGCAAGGAAGAGCTTGCCCGCGGCGACGCCGGTTTTGCCGGTGCGGTGGCCGGAAGCTTCATGGGCTCCCTGCCCGCACGTCTCTTCGGTACCGAGTACCAGATCAAGACCGTGACCGAGCTTCTCTGCAACGGCGGCGCGATGGCTTTCGCGCTCACCGAGGCCGAGTCCGGCTCCGATTCCGCCGGTATGCGCACGACCTATGTCGACGACGGCGACGCTTATGTCATCAACGGCTCCAAGACTTTCATTTCAGGCGGCGAGCATGCCGACATGTTCCTCGTATTTGCAACCTTTGACCGCGAGCTTCGCGGCAAGGGAGTGTCAGCGTTCTATGTCGATGCAAAGACCCCCGGCCTGAGCATAGGCAAGAAGGAGGACAAGATGGGCTACCGCACCTCCGACACTGTCGACCTTATCTTCGACAACGTCCGCGTACCCAAGGATATGCTCATCGGCAAGGAAGGCGAGGGCATGATGATAATGTCCCAGTGCCTCAACCGCACCCGTCCGACCGCAGGCGCCGGCGCAATAGGCAATGCGCAGTACGCCTTTGAGATCGCGGCCGACTACTCCACGAAGAGAATGTCCTTCGGCAAGCCTATCTGCAAGCATCAGGGCATAGGCTTCAAGCTTGCCGAGATGTACACCCTGCTCGAAGCGGGCCGTCTCATGTGCTGGCAGGCGAGCAAGACCGCTGACGCAGGCATTGTCGATGCAAAGCTCTTCTCCGCAGCGAAGGTGTTTGCCTCCGATGCCGGCATGAAGGTCTGCTCCGAAGCCGTCCAGATCCTCGGCGGCTACGGCTACAGCAAGGAGTATCCCGTCGAGAAGCGCTTCAGAGACGCGAAGATATACCAGATCTTTGAGGGCACGAACGAGATACAGAAGATGGTCATCAGCAAGGACATCACCAAGGAGATGCTGCCGAAAAAGGCGTAAGCGCCCGGCGGCCGACAACTTATGTATATAATTCCGGCGCGGGAGCCGCGTCGGAATTATAAGGCCTGACTTAGTCGGAAATATAACGAGAAAAGACAGAGTAAGAAAGGAAGAAAAAAATGGCAAAGGCAAAAACCCCGAACAAGAAGCTGATGCACACCATCATCGCTCTTGTGATCTGGGCCATCTTCAAGTGGCTCATCCCCGCACCCGCGCCCATGACCGACACCGGCATGGAGATCGTCGGCGTCTTCATCATGGCAACCTATCTGTGGATCACGGTAGAGACCGGCTGGACGAGCATACTGGTCGTCAGCATGGTCGCAATATCCGGCGCGATGAGCGCAACGGCCGCTATCAAGGGCTCCTTCGGTGACTGGATGTTCGCTTTCCTGATGGCCTGCATGCTCGTCAACCACGTCCTGAGCGAGACCGGTATCTCCCGCCGCATTGCTGTATGGTTCATCACCCGCAAGTTCGTCAAGGGCAGACCGTACATCATCGTGCTGATGTTCTTCGCGGCGATGTTCGTCCTCGGCCTCGGCATGACCTCCTCCGCAACCTGCGTCATGTTCCTCGCACTGGCAAAGGAGATCCTCGACACCTGCGGATATGACCGCAAGGATAAGTTCTCCCAGTTCCTGTTCTGCTGCATCGCAGCTATCACCATTGCCGGCAACGGTATGACCGCTATCGGCCACGGCAACTTCATCACCGGTATGGGCTGGGTCGGCGAAGCCTTCGGCCTCGAGATCAGCATCGCACAGTCTGCTGCCATCGGTATGTCCATCGGCGTTGTCTGGATCCTGCTGGTCGTGCTCATCATGGCCAAGATCTACAAGATCGACGCTTCCAAGCTCGTTAACCTCGACATCGACGCTCTGCGCGCAACCATCCCTCCCATGAGCAAGAAGGAAAAGTTCGCGGGCATCATGTTCCTCGTTGTTATCTTCTTCTGGGTCGGCAAGGACCTGCTCAAGGGTCTCACCGGCATCCCGTTCTTCGCAGGCATGCGTGACTTCATCTCCAGCCTCGGCTCCGCTATCCCCGTACTGCTCTGCGTCTGCGTGTTCTGCGTCGTTCCCATCGACGGCGAGCCGCTCATGAACTTCAACAAGGCAACCAAGTCCATAGCATGGCAGAGCTGCATGATGATCGGTACCGTCCGTCTGCTCGGCACCGTCGTCAACATGGAAGAGCTCGGCATCGTCCTGTGGATCCAGCAGGTGTTCGGACCCATGGTCCAGGCCCTGCCCTCCTTCGTGTTCGTCATGGTCTGCATCGGCGCTGTGCTGCTGCTCACCAACTTCGTTTCCAACTCCATCGCAATGGTCCTCTTCAAGGTCGCGGCTCCCCTGATAGTCCTCATGCCCGGCGTGAACGGCCCGGCTCTCGGTGTTGCAATGATCTGCGCCGCTCACTACGCAATGTGGACTCCCGGCTGCACCACCACTACCTCTATGGTCGTCGGTACCGGCGACGTCGAGGGCAGCTTCATGACCAAGTGGATGTGGCTGCCGATGATCGCGGCATACATCTGCCTCGTCTTCGTTGGCTACAGCGTTGGCTGCCTCGTATTCTAAGCATTAAGCTTACTGTTATTTGATACGGCAAAGAACGTGATCCGTCCGAGCCGTTCCCGGGGTTTCCGGAAAAGCCTTGCGCTTTTCCGGAAACTGTGGAATAATCGCGGATGAATTGCCGTTTTTTACGTAAAACCGAAGGTTCCACTCCTGGCGGGACATGGTCTCCAGGGGATCGTGCCCGGCCCTGTTGAGGGAATATACGTCACCGTTGAGATCGGCGGGAGATGTATATAATCAAAAATAGAATGGATGTGGTATTTTGCTCTCTTCCCAGGTTATAGCTTTATTGATATTGGTTTTTTGTATAGTGTTCTTTATAACCGAGTGGATACCTTCAACCGTCACCAGCATCATAGCATGTCTCCTCTTCGCAATGACCGGGATATGCTCCTTCTCAAAGGCTTTCTCCGGCTTTTCCAACAGCACGGTCATCCTCGTTTTCGGGATGCTCGTTATCGGCAACGCGATGTTTGAGTCCGGCGTGGCTCAGAAGATCGGCAATGTCGTAATGCGCGTGTCCGGCGGCAGCGAGAGAAAGTTCATCCTCTTCGCCGGCGGAACGTCGATCATCATGTCAATGTTCCTTGCAAACATGGCTGTCATCGCAATGTACCTTGCGGTCATGAGCAGCGTTTGCAGGACTAACCCCAATGTAAAGCTTAAAAACATCTGCCTTGCGACGACTATGGGCGCAATGTTCGGCGGCGTATGTACGCTCGTCGGGTCGACGCCCCAGCTCACAATGCAGACTATCCTTGAAGGCGCTGCCGGACAGACGGCAGGGATGTGGGATTTCATGCCCGTCGGTCTGTGCCTGAGCGCAGTTTATCTCCTGTACGTCCTCTTTATCGGTTATCCCCTCGGGAAGAAGATATGGGGCAAGGACGACGGCAGTGAGAATCTTGATGAGCTCGATACGCTTGTCGCGTCGAGAGCGGTCAAGGTCGAGGAAGACGCAGGCCACAAGAGAAAGCAGATATACATGTATATCATTCTCATAATGCTCGTCGTCTTTTTCGCAACGGAAATTGTCAGCAATGTTATTGCGACCTGCATATGCGCGATCCTCTGCGTTATCACCGGATGCACGACGGAGAAGAGCGTACTGAAAAATATGGACTGGGCGACGCTCATCCGTCTTGCGGGCTGTCTCGGTATTGCCTCCGGCATCAACGAGAGCGGCTGCGGTGACCTGATCGCCAGCGGCTTTACCTCGGTCTTCGGCCCGGATGTGCAGCCGATAGTTTTCCTCGCCGCTTCGGTTCTGGTGGCAATGGTCGTCAGTAACTTTATTTCAAACTCAACGGCGGTATTCATAGTGCTCCCGCCCGTGCTCGCCGTCTGCCAGCAGTACGGCTTCAACTGCGTCGCATTCGCGATAGCTGTATGCTACGGGGCGAACCTCAGCTTCGCGACCCCGCTTGCGAATGCCCAGACCGGCACCACCATGGTCGCTGGGTACCGCTTCAAAGAATACTTCAAATATAATCTGCTCCTTGAGTTCTTCGTATGGCTTGCCGTAGTGGTGTTCATGCCGCTGTTCTGGAACCTGAGAGTATAGGCGTTCGGTAACGGCTGCTTCTGTGCGGACAGTAGGAGGTAATATGGAATTTCTCGGTGGGCTTCTTGCGGGAAACGCGGAAAAGTTTCCGGATCGGATAGCTGCGGTTCACGGTGAGAACACCATGACATACAGACAATTGAATCATGAAGCCGACCGGCTCGCAAACTCTCTGAGGCGTATTGGCCTGAAAAAGGGCGACCGCGCGGCGCTGCTGATGAAGGGAGGCATAGAATGGCTGCTTGCGTTCTATGCCTGTCAGAAGCTCGGCGTGGGGCTTGCGCTGATACATCTGCGCCTGCTGCCGGAGGAGATGCTGCGCATGGCCGCCCTCACAGGGGCGGACACGCTTATCTGCTCGGCGGAATACCTGCCTCAGGCGGAGTACATTGCGGAGCACTCCGGCAGGGACTTAAGGATGATAGTGCAGGGCGGGGACGAAAACGCTCCGGACGGCGCATATTCCTTTGAAGACCTCATGCGCGGGGAGAACTGCTCAGCCGCGCAGGCGGGAATGACCGGCGATGAGGAGAGCATCATACTCTTCACCAGCGGGACCACCTCCGCTGCCAAGGGCGTTGTGCGCACACAGCGGATGATGGCGGCATACGCGTCCGTACTGGCAGGGGAGGAGGCGCAGAGCGCCGGTGATACTATGCTCACACCGGCACCGCTGTATCACGCGACGGGTATATGCTGCGTGGTAAAGATGCTCGTCGGCGCCGGGACACTCATACTGCTCGATCACTTTGACTGCGAAAAGGTGTGCGCGCAGGTGCAGAAGTACCGCGCAACGCAGATAGCGCTCGTTCCGCCGGTGTCGTACCAGCGGCTCAAGGCCTCGGGGTACCCGGAAAAATATGACCTGAGCAGCATCAGGCTCGCGCACGTCGCAGCGGGCAAGGCGAGCCAGGAGTGCTTCGAGGATCTGTTCAGCATGTTCCCCAACGCCGGGGTGCGGCTCTCGTGGGGGTCGACCGAGGCGTCAAACATAACGTCGGTCACGCTCAGGCGCGAGGACATAAAGAATGACCGCAGGCTTCTTACATCCGTCGGCAGGGTCAATTCCGTGGCGGAGCTGAAGCTCGTGGACAAGGACGGCAATATAGTCGAGGGCGCGGGCAGGGGCGAAGCGTTCGTGCGCTCGCCGCTGGTGTTCGGCGGATATCTGAACGCACCGGAGCTGACCGAACGCAGCTTCTCGGACGGCTGGTTCGACATGGAGGATATCATGTACCGCGACGAGGAGGGCTACTATTATCTCCTTGACCGCAAGCGCGATATCATCAAGACCGGCGGCGAGAACGTCTACGCGCAGGAGGTCGAGCAGGATCTGCTGAAGAACCCGGCGATATCCGAATGCGCCGTGGTAGGCGTGCCGGACAGAAAGTACGGCGAGGCGATCGCCGCGGCGATCGTACTGAAGAAGGGCTGTACGCTCGGCGGGCAGGAGTTCATAAGCTTCTGCCGGGAAGTAATGCCGTCGTTCAAGAAACCGAAATACTGGGCTTTTATGGAGCAGCTGCCGAAGAACGATGTCGGCAAGGTGCAGAAGGCAAAGCTCAGAGAGCACACCGAGCTGTTTAAGCCCGTTGTGTGAGCCATAGAAACATACACAGATAAGAAGGGAGCATGAAGGTGAATATACTTGTTTGCGTAAAGCAGGTGCCGAAGGAAGAGGATCTCAAGCTTGATCCCGTGACCAAAACGCTTATCCGTTCTCAGGGAACGGGAGTGATAAGCGAGTATGACAAATACGCCATGGAGCTTGCAGCGAGACTGAAAGCCGAGGATGGGGGAAAGGTGACTGCAGTCACGATGGGACCTCCGTCTTCGATGGAAGTGCTCCGCTACTGCATGGCCGTGGGAGCGGACGATGTCTATCTTCTCAGCGACCGCGCACTCGGCGGCGCGGACGCCTACGCGACGGTAAACGCACTTGCCGCGGCAAAGGCATATCTTGAAGCCGGCGGTACAAAGTATGACCTCGTGCTCTGCGGAAAGCAGGCAAGCGACAGCGACACCTCGCTTGTAATGCCCGAGCTTGCGGAATGCCTCGGCCTGCCGCAGGTCACTTTCGTGAGCGGCTACGAGCTTTCCGAGGGGAAGCTCATAGTTCAGCGCGAAACGGATGAGGGGACGGACCACATCGAACTGCCGCTGCCGGCAGCTGCGTCTGTGGACAAGACCGTGTTCGAGGCGCGCCGCCCGAACATGCGCCTGAAGCTGAAGGCAAACCACATGGAGATACCTGTTCTCGACGCGCAGGCGCTCGGCCTTGAGGCTGAAGAGGTCGGCGTCAAGGGTTCCCGGACAACGGTGGGCAGCTCCTATTTCCCGGAGCATAACAAATCCTGCGTCACGATCGGCGGAGAGAGCAGCGAGGAGATCGCGGAAAATCTGCTTTCGGCGCTGCGCAGTGCCAGAATGATATGAGGTGAGCGTATGAAGAGAACAAACAGAGATATTTTCACCGTCATGGAGCTGTCCGGCACGGGCATAAAGGGAAGCTCTCTTGAGCTGTTCACCGCTGCGCGTACCATTACCGGCAAGACCGGCGGACAGGTGATAGCAGTTGTTATCGGTCATGGCACGGACGAGGCGGTAAAGGCCGCTGCGGCCTGCGCCCCGGACGCGATAATCCGCGTGGACGACGCGCGCTTCGCGGAATACAGAACCGCGGCATATACGAACGTGCTCACGGCGCTTGTGAAGAAATACGAACCGGACGCTGTCATGGTTGCTGCGACAAAGAACGGCAAGGATCTCGCACCGCGCCTTGCAAGGAGACTCGGCACGGGCATAACCGCCAACTGCACCGAGCTGAGCGTCGAGGCGGAAAGCGGTCTGATCTCATGGAACATGCCGGCTCCCGGCGGGATCATGGCGACGATACTCTGCTCCGACACCCGCCCGCAGATGGGCACGATATGCCCCGGCGCTTTCCGCAAGGCGGACAGCGTCCCGGGAGCGGAAGTCGAGATCATCGACGAGACGGCGGAGGAATTTGAAGATGACGGCGTGAAGCTTATCCGCCGCGTCCTGAACGAGAGCGACCCGGAGCTGTCCATCACAGACGCGGACATTATTGTTGCCGGCGGCAGAGGCATGGGCAGCGCCGAAAACTTCGGTCTGATCCGCGAGCTTGCGGGGCTCCTCGGCGCGGCAGTCGGCGCGTCGCGCGTCGTGGTCGACGCCGAATGGGTCGACCAGAAGCACCTTATAGGCCAGACCGGCAAGATAGTCCGCCCGAAGCTCTATATAGCCTGCGGCATTTCCGGCGCGCTCCAGCACATGGTAGGCGTCGAGAAGGCTGAATGCATCGTCGCGATAAACCGTGACCCCACCGCACCGATCTTCGGATACGCGGATTACGCCGTTGTCGGCGACGCGGTCAAGATTGTCTCAGCAGGCTTGATAGGGCAAGCATTCGGTGATTGACGAGCCGCACTACTCCG
>CAVFGM010000114.1:0-20723 GCA_963621955.1 Bacteroidaceae bacterium | reverse complement strand
CAGATCGGCACCTTTGAGACCTCCATCCTGCCGTATGAGGACTGCTGCACCGTCTTTACCCCGCGCCACCCGAGGACGCGCCCGAAGATAAGCGAGGTCGAGCGTGCGGAGTCGAAGCTGGATATCGATGCGCTTGTCGCCGAAGCTATTGAGGGGATCGAAAGGATAGAGCTGGATCATGAATAAAAGCTACGATACTGAGATAATATCTGTCGGGACCGAGCTGCTGCTCGGCCACGTGACGAACACCGATGCGAGGGACATTTCAGAAATGCTCTCGAAGATCGGCATAAACGTGAAGTACCACACTGTCGTCGGCGACAATCCGGAGAGACTGCGGCAGTGCGTGGAGACGGCGAAGAGCCGCGCGGACATAATCATCACGACCGGCGGCCTCGGCCCCACCTGTGACGACCTCACAAAGCAGATCCTCGCCGAGGCTTTCGGCCTTAAGCTCGTCGAGAACAAGGCCGAGCGCGAGGGGCTGTATGACTATATCCGCTACGGCAAGAGGTTTACCGACAACAATTTCACTCAGGCCCTGCTCCCGGAGGGCTGCACGGTGTTCCACAACAACTGCGGCACCGCGCCCGGCTGCGGCTTTGAAAAGGACGGCAAGATCGTCGTTATGATCCCCGGGCCGCCCAAGGAGTGCAACGCCATGTTCCGGGAGAGCGCACTGCCGTATCTGCGCAAGCTCTCGGAGGAACTTATCGTGTCGCACTCGGTGCGCATCTTCGGGCTTGGCGAAAGCACGGTCGACGATATCTTTGCCGAGGAAATGAACCACATGACGAATCCCACCATGGCGCCCTACGCCAAGGAGTGCGACTGCCTGCTCCAGATCACCGCGAAGGCAAAGAGCGAGGACGAGGCCGAAAAAATGATCGCCCCCGTGATGGAGCATGTGATGCAGCGCCTCGGCGATGTGGTCTACGGCGTGGACGTCGAGTGCATCGAGGAGAGCGTAATAAAGCTGCTGCGCGAGAAAGGCATGACCTTTTCCGCCGCGGAGAGCTGCACCGGCGGCGATGTCGCCCGCCGCTTTACCGATATGCCCGGCGCGAGCGCGTTTTTCAAGGGCGGCGTCGTGACCTACACGAACGAGGCCAAGGCAAAGCTGCTGGGTATCGCCCCGGCGCTCATCGAGGAAAAGGGCGCAGTGAGCTATGAGGTCGCGAAAGCGATGGCCGAGAATGTCCGCACGCTGCTGGGGACGGATATCGGCGTCGGCGTGACCGGGCTTGCAGGACCCGACGGCGACGGCGTGCACGAGGTCGGCACGGTGTTTGTCTCCCTCGCAATCGAGGGCGAGACCTTTGTCAAGGAACTGCACATGGGCGCGATGCGCACACGCAGCTTTATACGCCGCATGGCTGGCAACCACATCTATGATATGATGCGCCGCTGGCTCAGCGGGATAGACGTTATGTAAACTTAACAAAGAATAAAATCATGCGGCGGCTATCTTGAAGCGATAGCCGCCGCGTCGTTTTTGATATACTCACATATGACGGGCTTTATTGCCGCTTGAAGCATATGCGGCAATAACAATGAACATTGGGATAAGACAATACTTGTATCTTCCGGCGACCTCGACGATCATATGTGCGAGAGTCAGGCCGACGCAGAAAAGGGGAAGAATGAGCATCAGACTTCCGGTCTTTTCCTTTGCCATTTTATATGCGCCGTATATACCCAGAAGTACAACGCAGTAATAGAAGACGTTGCTCAGAGCGGAGGTGAGCTTGAACTGCGTATCTGTAAGGGAGGCCTTGGAGTAGAAAGCGCCGCCTTCATCACTGCCGAGAAACTTCGGCAGCTTCACGCGCAGAAGGCGCAGCACATTGACGCCGTCTGTCCTGAGCTGCTGCCTGACCTCATTGAGCATCTGCTCCTGTGCCCAGACCGCACTGCCGTTTTCCCGGTCATAGCGGTAATTCATCAGCTTGTCCATGTCGACCTCGGAATAGCTCCCGCCGCTTTCCTCGTCAAGCCCGACATAAATGCTGTAGGCCGGAAAACTCGCGGGCTCCTCACCCAGCCGCTGTGTTTCGATATTCATCCAATTGCTGTCAGCGACGCGGAAGCTCACGAGCATGCACAGTACAAACACCGCCCACATCAGCTTGGGACGCAGGCATTTTTTCTTCCAGCAGCGCAGAAGCAGCAGCCAGATAAAAAGCGCGATGAACCATATCGACGCCAGCGGGCGGAGCATGTTCATCCAGTGCAGCACCGCACCGGAGAGAAGACCGATAACGGCCTCAGGCACGAACCACAGTGCCGAACCTTCTTTCTCAGAAACTGTATTGCCAAGGCTCAGGGTAAGAAGAAAGGCGAAGATCGCGCAGGTGTATATGGGCTCCGGGAGAACCATTGTGTTGTACAGCAGCTTTGACGGGCAGAGCGCCCAAAGAAGATATGCAAGCGCTGCGGAGCGGCGCCCCATCCAATGCAGACACAGGAGATATATCATTATCCCGATCAGCACCGTCGCTGCGACATTAATGACGGGAATGAGCAGTGCCGATTCGCCGAAGAGGGAAATGAAGCCGCTCATAAACCATGCGTATCCGAATATGTGTGGGAAGAGTGCAAGGTACATGCGGTCAAGATGTTCCCAATCATTGTTGGCAACATTGACCGCCGACATATAATTTGTGTAAAAATCGACGCTTGGCTCCACTTTGCAGCTCATGACCCATGCGAGGTTCACGGCAAGGCAGATCAGGGTTATGATGCTGCCGGTAAGCCACGGGCTCCAGCGGTCAACAAACAGGGGCTTTTCCTTGTATCTGCGGTGCAGAAGCACAGCGAGAGCCAGCACGACGACCGAAAGTATCAGTTCGATAAGGTATGACTTGTGCTCAGGCTGACCAAGCGTCCCAAGTATAATGCCGGAGGCGGTGAGCAGCACGAACACGGCGAGCATGGCCTCTGCCATATATTTTTGAAACCCAGACTTCATATCAGATACACCTCGGCGGTATATTATCATTTCGCGGCTTGTAAGTCAATTACGAGTCAGGTGGGCTTACCGCAGGCACAAGGCTTGCATTAAGCGGCATTTCAGAGTATACTATCTGCAAAGAAAATCAGCGAAAAAGAGCAAGATATACATATGGGTGGGGAGCAAAGTGACAATTGAGCTTATTTTTGAACATAAAGTGGAGAAAAACTGCCGCGCGATCGGCAGTTTCATGTTTGCACATTGGCTGCGCAGAGAAAAGATAAACAGGACGGAGGCGTGATATGGACATAAACTCTTTGCTTTCACTCAGGCAGGCGTGGCACAGCTTCCGCCAGAACCACCCCAAATTCCCGGACTTTCTGAGAGCTGTCAAGGCAAAAGGCGCAGTACCCGGCGCGGAGATAACGATCACCGTCAGCTATCCTGACGGCGAGACGCTCAAGGCGGGACTGAAGCTCAAGGAGTCGGACGCGGAGCTTATCAATAATCTGATCTGATACAATTACCAGTGGCTGCCGAAAACGACAGCCACTGTGTTTGACAAAAGGCGGTGACAGGCAGTGCTGAGCTACGCGGAATTCTGCGATAAATTCAATATCAGGCTCGATGAGCAGCAGGCGCAGGCGGTGCAGTGTACCGACAGAGCAGTGCTGCTGCTTGCCGTTCCCGGCAGCGGAAAGACGACGACGCTCATCACCCGCGTCGCGTACCTTATCTACTGCATGGATGTCATGCCTGAGAATATCCTGACCATGACCTACACCGTTGCGGCGAGCGCTGAAATGCGCGCCCGCTTCTCCGCGGTGTTCGGCGAGGAGTACGCGGCGCGGCTGGAGTTTCGCACGATAAACGGTGTGTGCGACTCTATAATCAGAAAATACGCGCGCCAGACCGGCGCGCAGCGCTTTGACCTTGTGGCCGACAACGGCGCGATACTTGCCGAGGTCTTCCGCACTGTACGCGGAGAGCACCCCGAGGGCGGGGATATAAAGGAGCTTCAGAAAGCGATAACGTATATAAAGAACATGCGCCTGCCTCGCGGGGAGATAGACGAACTCGAAGCAGGCGGCATTGCCGCTGCGCCGGTATACGATGCGTACAGGGAAACGCTCAGGCGGCGCGGACTCATGGACTATGACGATCAGCTCGTTTTCGCGCGGCAGATACTGCTGAAGTACTCGGACATCCTCGGCGCACTGCGGGAGCGGTACAGGTATATCTGCGTCGACGAGGCGCAGGACACCTCAAAGATACAGCATGAGGTGATCCGCCTGCTCGCGGGCGAGAACGGGAGTATATTCATGGTCGGCGACGAGGATCAGAGCATTTACGGTTTTCGTGCCGCGTACCCCGATGCGCTCATGCGCTTCGAGGGCGACTACGGCGGCGCGCGGGTGCTGCTGCTTGAGAGCAACTACCGCTCCACACCGGAGATCACCGAGCCTGCCGACCGTTTCATTGCGAGAAACTCCGCGCGGCACGAAAAACATATCCGCGCCGTGCGCGGCCGCGGAGCACCGGTACGCACAGTCGCGCTCAGCGAGCGCGCCGCGCAGTATTCATACATATGCACGATGATGGAGAACGACCCGCAGCGCGAGACGGCGGTGCTCTACCGGAATAACGACAGCGCCGTTGCGCTCATCGACTGGCTCGACCGGCGCGGCGTTCCGTTCCGGTGCCGCAGAGGGGAGAACTCCTTCTTTTCAAACCGCACGGTGAACGGCGTCAGAGACATTATGACGCTCGCACTCGAACCGGGGAACGCCGAGGCCTTCATGCGCGTGTACAGCAAGTTCAGCCTGCCGGTAAGGCGCGAGACGGCGGAGCTTGCGGTGAGCCTGTACGGCGCGGGCAAGGCGGATTCGCTCATTGCGGCGCTGGAGAGTGCGTCGAAGGAGCAGCCGGACTGGCTCAGGGAACGCCTCGCGGAGCTGCATGATAACTTTATCGCGCTCAAAACCGACACCGCCCGCGAAGCGCTCGACAGGATACGCTATAAGATGGGCTACGGCGGGTACGTGCTCAAGGACAGCGGGGATAAGGAGCGGATGTATCTGCTGGCTATCCTCGCAGCGCGCGAGAAGAACGCGGAGAGCTTCCTGCAAAGGCTGCGGGAGCTGGAGAACATTTCCTCGGAAAACCGACCGGCGG
Organism: Bacteroidaceae bacterium; assembly: GCA_963621955.1. Taxonomy (GTDB): domain Bacteria; phylum Bacillota; class Clostridia; order Oscillospirales; family Oscillospiraceae; genus Limivicinus. The sequence continues at coordinate 15,595 of CAVFGM010000114.1, read as the reverse complement.
ACAGCAAGCTCATCCTCAGCACGATACACAGCAGCAAGGGGCTTGAATATGACCGCGTTATCATTATTGATGCGCTGGATGGGATACTGCCGTCCGTGCCGTGCAGCGGCGGACTTGACGATGAGCAGCGCAAGACCCTCGAGGAGGAACGGCGGCTGTTCTATGTGGCTGCGACGCGCGCGAAGAACGAACTTATACTTATGACCTATCCGCGGCAGGGGACGAGCACCTTTATCGAGCAGTTCCTTGAAAAGCCGAAGCGGAGCCTCGGCGGCCTTACGCGCCCGAATGTGACGCAGAAGACGCTATGGGCGGCAAAGGACTATTTCCCCGGAGCGCAGGTAGAGCACAGCGTCTTCGGACAGGGGACGATCACTGAGGTGAAAGGCGAACTTGCGACGGTGATATTCCGCAGCGGTGAGACGAAGAAGCTGATGCTGCCGATCTGTATAGAAAACGGACGCTTGAAATTGGTAAAAAAATAATTCCGCATCATGCGATGCGGAATTATTTTTTTACTTCAGCTCTTCCTGATATCTGGCGCGTTCGCCGCCGATGAAGCGCGGCCTTGTGCGCGCGCAGATCAGAACGGCTTCGCCGATCCTGTTAAGGCTCAGACGCACCGGCACAGCGACGTCTTTCAGGTGCATCCCGATAAGCGTAGCGCCGATGTCCATACCGGCCTTGGCCTTGATGTGCTCGACCGCGGCGGGCTGCTCCAGATGCTCCCACACGGTCGTCGCGAAAGAGCCGCCGGCATGCGCCCAGGGGCGGACGTTCACAATATCATAGCCGAACTTCTCGGCGGCCTCGGTCTCGAGGATGAGCGCGCGGTTGAGGTGTTCGCAGCACTGGGCGGCAAGGTATATGCCGCGCTCACGGAGCACGGGATATATCCCGTCAAACACGGCCTGCGCGGCCTCCATGCTCGAACCCTTGCCGATGCGCGCGCCGACGACCTCGCTCGACGAGCAGCCGACGACGAACAGGTCACCGGCCTTGAGCCCTGCAGCATCGAGCAGCTCCGTGACGGCCTGCTTTGCCTGAGCGGTGATTTCCTCGTACATTCCGCGGCTCCTTTCAGACGGACAGGCGGCGCACATAAGGGATGGCGTAGAGCGCCTTGTATGCCGCAATGCCGACGATTATGCCTGCTGCACCCTGAATGGCGTTGCCGGGGATGCTCGCCGCGGCAGCCATGCCGTAGCCGAGGATGAGGCTTTCATAAGCAAAATACCCGAGCACCATGACAACTTCGCCGGCAAGAGCGGAGACGAGCATTGCGCCGGTCTTGCCGTGCAGCGCCTTGAGGATGAGTGCGGCGGTGAGCGCTGTGAGTCCCTTTATAACGAGCGTGCCGGGAGCGTAGAACGCATAGCCGAGCAGCAGGTCTGCGAGCATCGAGCCGATGCCGCCGGCAGCCATGCCGTAGACTGGCCCGAGGAAGAAAGCGCTCAGCAGAACGACGCAGTCGCCGAGGTTTATATACCCGTTCGTTGCGGGCATGGGGATATGGATAAGCATCGTTGCGGCGCAGGTCAGTGCGGCAAAGAGTGCGGCAAGAATAAGGCGGGTGAGTTTATCGTGTTTCATATTGCACCTCCGTGGTTTTATGGCGGTAGTTTAGTCCTTGAACTGGATATATTCAAGTATCAAATCAGGACAAAAATATAAGACCAGACGCTCATCAAAAATGCCGGGACTGCATCTTGTTTCTGCCGTAAAGAAATGATAAAATAAATCATAATTAAAAAGATCGCTTCGGCGCATAACAGTTATGAGGTGAAGATAATGATCAAATTCGGTACCGGCGGCTGGCGAGCCATAATCGCCGATGAATTTACAAAGGAGAACATCCGTCTGCTGACGGCAGGACTCTGCGGCCTGATGCTCGAAGAGGGGCACGCGGGCAAGGAGATATGCGTGGGCTATGACAGGCGCTTTCTGTCCAAGGAGTCCGCGCACTGGGCGGCTGAGGTGCTGGTCGGCTACGGCTTCAGGGTGTATATGATAAACCGCTCGTCACCCACGCCGCTTATGATGTTCGTCGTCAAGACGCATGGCATGCCATATGGCATGGCCGTTACGGCGAGCCATAACCCTGCGATATATAACGGCATCAAGGTGTTCACCGCCGGCGGGCGCGATGCGGACAAGACCGTCACGAATAAGATCGAAGAGCACATAGCGCGCCTTGCGCCTGAGGACGTTAGGAGCGTCGACTATGACACGGCGCTTGCCGAGGGGAAGATCACGGAGAAGAACCCCTCGAACGATTATATCGACAGCATCCTTGCCGCGATAGACGTCGAGGCGATAAAGAAAGCGCAGCTGCGCGTGGCGCTCGACCCGATGTATGGAGTGAGCCAGACCTGCCTGAGCATGATACTCATGACCTGCCGATGCGACCTTGAGATCATCCACGAACGGCATGACACACTCTTCGGCGGCAAGCTCCCTGCGCCGAATGAGGAGACGATGGGGCCGCTTTCGGCGCTCGTGCTCGACCGTTACCGCTGTGACCTCGGCATCGCCACCGACGGCGACGCTGACCGTCTCGGCGTTATCGACGACGAGGGGCATTTCGTCCACCCGAACAAGCTGCTTGTGCTGCTGTACTACTACCTTGTAAAATACCGCGGCTGGACAGGCCCGTGCGTGCGCAACAACTCCACGACGCATCTGCTCGACCGCGTCGCCGAGGGACTGGGGCAGAAGTGCTATGAGGTGCCGGTCGGCTTCAAATGGGTCTCGGCGAAGATGGCGGAGACGGACGCGATAATCGGCGGCGAGTCCTCCGGCGGTCTTGCAGTGCGCGGGCACATCTCCGGCAAGGACGGCATATATGCCGCGGCGCTGCTGGTCGAAATGCTCGCTGTCACGGGCAAAAAGCTCTCGGAGCTGTACCGCGAGATATGCGAACTTTACGGCGAGCTTGCCTATGCCGAAGCGTCCTTCACCATGACGCATGAGCGCAAGGCGGAGCTTCAGCACTTCCTGTTCGAAGAGCTGCGCTGCCCGGACTTTGACGGCGTCGACCATATCAGCCGCGAGGACGGCTGCAAGGTCTACTTTAAGGACGGCAGCTGGGTCATATGCCGCTTCTCAGGTACGGAGCCGCTGCTGCGCATGGCGGCCGAGGCCGAGACAAAGGAAAAGGCCGAGGGATATATCAATACCTGGAAAAAGTTCCTGGGGCTGTAAGAAATAATAAAATCAAGGGGCTGACGCTCTCTGCGTCAGCCCCTTGATTTTATCCGTGCTGATAATAGGTGTCCATGGCGTAATTGCCGTTTGCGAGCTTGGTGTTCGTGATCTCATCGACGACGATGTTGCCGTCCGCGTCGATGACCTGACGGTGCGTCAGCGTCCGGTAGCCGGAGCCGACATCGTCCTCAAAGCTATAGGTCTCGTGCGTGAGCTTTATGGTGTAGCCTGCGCGGTCGGGATAAGCGGGATCGATGAACTTGTCATAGTCATATGTCCAGCTATATGAGCTGTCGAACTCGACGGGCATATAGTCGTCGTCCTCAAGCGTGCCCCATATCTCAAAGGTGAGGGTGCTCTCTTCATTGTTGAAGATGCCGACGATCTTGATGGGGTAATTGCGGTTGTTCCTGAACTTGAAGTCGATGGAGCGGCCGCCGCCCTCGGGTATCGTAACGGTCGCATCGGTGCCCATCTGCATGTAGTTCACGGGGAAGTAATGGCACTCGCGCTCGACGGTCTCGAGGAAAGAGAAGAGCGTAGCGGCGTACAGCGTGCTCGACACCTGGCATGCACCGCCGCCGACCTCGTCCTTGACGTCGCCGTCAACATAGGCGGGGGCGGGCAGGAAGCCTGCCTCCTCGGTGCGCTGGCCGACGACCTCGTTATATGAGAATTCATCGCCGGGGTACATTATCATGCCGTCGATCTTCGAGGTCGCAAGCTCAAGATTGCTGCGGCGGTTCTCACCGGAATTGGGGAACTTGGTCGTCATCGTGCCGAGCAGATCGCGGTAAAGCCTGCCGCGCAGTTCGTCGCCGGTGACCTCCGGCCAGACGATATCGAGCGGGATCTTGACCTCATCGCCGGGGGCGGCGTCATTCCAGAGCTTCTCGGCCTGACCGACGTCAAACTTGCAGCCGACTATCTCGTCGGTGACCTCAAACTTGCCGTCGTCGGAATAGTAAGCGTCGACCGGGTCGTGCTCAAGCTCCTTGTGTATCGCGTCAAAGTCCGGAACACTGGGTTCCTTGGCGAGAGCAGTATACGTGAGCTCCGTCTCACCCTTTTCGAGCGCGGCGATTATGGCTTCCCTGAAAGCGGCCTTGTCGAACTCTATCTGACCCCAGCCCTTTTTCATCGTCATCTCGGCGGCCTTGGCGTCGACGGTGTATTCCTCCGTGCCCATGTACTCGTTGACGGCAGCGATGCCCTCATCGATGCAGGAGTCGATATACTCGTTTGAAATGCTCTGGCTGAGGGCGTTGACATCGACCGAGCCGAAGAGCGCCTTGATATAGGTGATGAGGTTATCGACGATGTTCACGCCGTGGCCGTAGGCGTGCGCGGCACTGACAGCGTCGTCAACGGAGAGCACCGCACCGGACTTGACGGGGTCGACCTCAAAGCTCTGCCCGCCAAGCGTCGTCACCTTGAGCGGGGTGGACACGCGCGTCTCCCAGCCCTGATTTTTGAGCGCGTCTTTCGTCTGTGAGGCGTCGAGCTTGCCGACGGCGATGCTGCCGACATAGACGTTCGGGAGGTTCGCGCTGCTCTGCGTTATCTCATAGCCCGCGAAAACTCCGCCGCCGGCGATCGCCAGCAGCAGGACGAGAATCAGCCACAGCGCTGTGCTGCCGCCCTTTTTCCGCTTCTTTTTCTTCGCCTTGGGCGCGCGGTGCTCAGGCTCAGCGCCGCTGGTGTCATCATATATATGCTGCGCTGCGGGCGCGTCGGGATATTCATCGTACCCGGCTTCGTCCATTTCAAATTCATCAGCCTTGCTGCGCTTTTTCTTTCTGCTCATGTGCTGCCTCTTCCCGATGTATCTTTTTAGTAAACCGTATTATAACATCAGTTTCGGCCTTCATCAAGTATATTATACGGCGGGAGGGAGAAAAACGGCTCAGCCACGGCCGAGGTCGAGAAATCCTATTTCCTCGGAATAGGGACGTTCATACGGCGGCGTATCGCTCTCACGTATCTCAAGGTTTTCAGCGATTTTCTCGAGCGTATCCATGCTGTCCGTGCCGCATACCTTAACAAGATAGCCGCGCGCAGGGTCGAACATGAAGATGTAGTTCACGATCTCCCAGCTGGCAAAGCTGCTTTCGGTATAGTCGGAGACTATTTCGATTATCTCCCAGCCGTCCCAGTTCTCCTGCTTTACTATTTCCGTCTTGCCGTTGAGCACGCCCTTGTCATTGCCGGTGTCCACATTCTTGGCAGTGATAAGATACGGCATGATATTGCCTTTGCCGTCATTGCAGAGGTAATCCGTCCATTCGCCCCTGTAAACTTCGAGAGTCGCGGCGGACGGCAGCCAATTGGCCTTGAACTCCGGGCGGTTATAGCTCTCGTCTGGGCCGGTGAAGGTCAGCAGCAGACCGGCATCCGGGAAATACAACGTTTTGTCGTTCACTACCTCGCCGTTTTTGTTTATCTCGGTTATGTGCCCGTAGACTACCTCATCCTGATCCTGCACGTCCTGCAGATTCATGTTGTAGCGCACTATCGCACACGCGGCCGAGCCGAAGAAAGCCGCTATAGCCGCGGCAAGCAGCAGTGTGCGCACTCTCACGCGGCGGCGCGAGGGCTGAACACCGATCTTTTTGAGCGTCCCGGCCTTTATGCGCGCGGCAAGCTCCGCATCGGCTGTGCCGAGCGTGACATTTTCCGGGCAGCAGCTGCTGCACAGCTCGGATATTTTAAGCTTCATTGCCGTACCCCCTCTCCTCAAGATAGCTTTTGAGCTTCTGCCGCCCGCGCGCAAGCTTCGTGCGCACGGTCGCACCGTTCATGCCGAGCGCGGCGGCGATGTCCTCGGTCTTCTGATACAGGAAATAATGCCGCTTGAATATCTCGCAGTCCGGCTCGCCGAGCGCGTCTACCGCCTCGCGCGCAAGCTCGCGCAGCTCAAGCGTCAGTACGCCCTCCTTCGGGCTGCCAGCGGCGAGGTCGATAAAATCATCCTCAAGCGCGCTCTCGATGTGCTTTGACCGCAGCGCGCTCAGAGCCTTGCTGCGCACCACGACGGCGAGGTAGCCCTTGAGCTTTCCCGGCTTGACGGCATCGCGGTTATACCAGAGCGCGGCAAAGCAGTCGGACACGGCCTCCTCCACGTCCTCCGCCGGGAGCATCGGGCGCATCACGTTTGACGCAATGGCATAGACATACGGCGTGTACAGCTCTATGATCTCCGACAGCGCAGCCGTGCTCCCTCGCTTGAGCTGCCGAAGCAGCCTCGTTTCATTCACGTGTGCGTCACCTCATTTCTCAGGCCAGATATGTACATTGAAGCGCAGGAGAAACTGTTCTCCCAGTATAAATACTTGGTAAAGCCCGTCCATCTTATCGCTCAGCGCGAGGAAGTCCCGCGCACTGTCGTAGACCTCCGGTTCGTCCTCAACGATCTCCGGGGACACCGCGGCGGCGTCAGGCGTCGGCGGCGATGCGCTGCCGCAGCCGCACAGCAGCAGTGCGAGGGCAAGCGCGATGATGGATACCCGTTTCATAGTAAGCACGCTCCTTTGTTTTTATCTTTCTGCTTATATAAACGCATTGGGAGCAGAAAATGTTTCATAGATTGGGAAAAAATTAAAAAACTCCCGCTGTGCATCACAGCGGGAGTTAAAAAGTATTACGCGGCCTGTTCGATTTTGCCTATTTTGTGCTTCTTCACATAGCGGAAGTATATCATATACGCAAGCGAGGTCAGCCCCCATGTGATGGGGTAGGCCACGGCGACGGTGGAAATATCGTTATGCAGCGGCACGACGGTGTATATCCAGACAACGCGTGCGATGCAGATGCCGACGGCCGTGATGATGAACGGCACGAGCGTATCGCCGATGCCGCGCAGGCTGCCGCTGTACACCTCGACCGGGACATACAGCAGGTACCACGGCATGATGTAGTAGATTATGCGCATGGCGAGAGAAATGACGTTCTGGTCGGTAGTGAAGATCACGAGGATGTATTTGCCGAGCGTCACAAACAGTAGGCTTATCAGAACCGCGAAGACCGAGGTCAGTATCATGCAGTCGCGTATGCTCTCGCGCACGCGCTGCATGCTGTTTGCGCCGAAATTCTGCCCGACGAAGGTCATTACCGCAAGCCCCATCGCGCTGAGCACCAGCCATGTAAATGCGTCGACCTTGCCCATCGCGACCCAGGCCGCGGCGGTGTCCGTACCGAAGCGGTTGACGGCGGTGACGATTATCATGTTGGAGATAGAGTAGAGCACTGCCTGAAGCCCTGAGGGCAGACCGATGTGCACCGTGCGGCGCATGATCTTCCAGTCTGTGCGCAGCTTGGAAAGCTCGAGCCTGACGCTCTCCTCGGTCTTTGACCGGGCGAGGAACCAGCATATCATCACCGCGCTGAGAAGCTGCGAAAGCGCTGTCGCGATCGCCGCGCCCGCGACGCCCATTCTGAACGTGACGACAAACAGCAGGTCGAGCGCCACATTTATGAGGCAGCAGGCGATGAGGAAATACAGCGGGTGCTTTGAATCCCCGACTGCGCGCAGGATAGCGGAGCCCATGTTGTAGACCATGCCGGGGATCATCGCCAGATACACCCAGCGCATATACACGATGGAGTCGGCCATGGTGTCCTCCGGAGTCGCCATGATGCGCAGCAGCAACGGCGCCGTGAGGATGCCGATAACGGTCATTGCAGCGCCGCTCACGATGGCGAGGATCATCGCCGTGTGAACAGAGCGCGAGGAGTCTTCCATGTCGCGCGCACCGTAATACTGCGCGACGATGACAGCTGCGCCTGAGGTGACGCCGGTGAAGAAGCCGATAAGCAGATTGAGTATCTGCGAGGACGAGCCGCCGACCGCAGCCAGCGCCTCCTTGCCGACAAAGCGGCCGACTATGACCGCATCAACGGTGTTATAAAGCTGCTGGAAAAACGTGCCGAGCAGCACCGGGAGGAAGAACAGCATCAGCTGCTTCCAGATAACACCATCGGTGATCCCATTATATTTTGAAGTGTTCATTTTACTGAAAAATCTCCTATATTACACCCAAGGTCTTGAAGATCATTGCCCACATAAAAAGCGTCAGAGAGCACAGCGCGCTCGTTGCGACAACGGCATTGCCCGCAAGCCTCGCATCGCCGCCCATCTGCTGCGCCATGGTGAAAGAGGCTATCGCCGTGGAGGAGGCGAAGACTCCGAGGAGCGAAGCAAACTCCACGCCGCGGAAGCCGAGCAGGCATGCAAGCCCCAGCATGATTCCCGGGACGACGATAAGCCGGCCTATCACTATTGCGGACACGGTTTTGAGATCGTCCCGCAGGTCGCTGAACTCAAAGAACCCGCCGAGCAGAAACAGCATGAGGGGAGAGGTCGCGTTTGCAATCTGCGCGACAGCGTGCTCGATCCCGGAGGGGAGATGCAGTTTCAGCAGCTGGAAAAGAATGCCGACAATGGTCCCGGCTATCATGGGGTTCTTGAGTATATCCACAGCAAGGCCGAGACGGCTTTTCTTCACGCCGCCGAAGTGCTCAAGCGTAATGACGGCGAGGACGTTATAGAGAGGAATAACGGTTGCCAGCAGTATGACGACGCAGCCGAAATCAGACCCGGCGGGCATGAGCTGCTGTGCCAGCGGCAGACCGATGATGACAAAGTTGCTGCGGTAGAGTGCCTGGATCATAACGCCCTGCCGCTCGGGCCGCCGCTCCGTCCTCTTCACTATCTGCAGACTGACGAACCACACGGCTAATACCCCAAGCAGCGCAAAGCACAGCAGCTTCACATTGAACGAGGCGGCAAGGTCAGACACATATATATTATAAAAGACCATGACCGGTATAAAATACCGGAAAGCCAGCCTGTTGATGCGGAAGACGTCCTCGCGCTTTATATCGCCCAATCGCCGGGCCAGATAGCCGAGGGCGATGATAATGAATATCGGGGCAACGGCGTTCAGACATACGATGAAGTTTTCCAAGGCATTCCCTCCGCTCAGATAAGTCAGTGTAAGTATACGTGCAGGATATTGAAAAAGCAATCCGGTGGCCTGAAAATCATCGAAATAGCCAAAACCGGCTCAAAACCGCTTCGCAGAGTATACAACTTTATGGCATGAAACGGGCAGAAAATCCGGCGTGAACCTGTAAGTCACGCCGGATTTAGCACTTTAATGTTGCAGATTCCGCTTATTCGTCCCTGCTGCGCTTGGAGTCTATACGCAGGTACACAACCACGCCGACCAGAGCGGCCAGAGCGAGGAAGCCGACGATGCCGAAGAATATGAGCTGGGTATTGTTGCCGCGGTCATAGCTGCCGTTGTCGGAGCTTGTGCGGGTGGGAGTCGCCGTCGGGGACGGAGTAGGCGTTGCCTCTGGCTCAAAGCTCACCTCGGCAAGATCGGTATAGACAGGGTCACTCGTGATGCCCTCGCGGGTGTTCATCACGGCGACGCAGTAATACATTGTACCCTCGGTCTGAGTCGGGGTGTAGCTTGCAGCGGTCGCGCCCTCGATGGGGGTGGCCATGCCGCGGTTGTTGACGCTCGTGCTGTACCACTGGTAGCTCAGCTCACCGTTGTTGGGGGAGGTGGCCTGAACAGTCAGAGTGCAGGTCTCGCCTTTCTTGAGACGGGTGCTCTGAGGAGCCATGTTGATGTTCGGCGTCTTTGTGGTGAGGCCGTTGTTGCCGAGGTCAGTCCCGGTGCTCTGGCTGTTATTGCCGCCGGTGGAGTTATTCGTGCTGTTGTTCGTATTGTTGCTGTTACTATTATTGTTATTGTTGCTGGAGCTGTTATTGTTATTATTTGTGCTGCTGCTCGCGGCCTTGACGGTTATGCGCGCACCGTTGGAGTAGGAAGCGCCGTAGGCGTTTTCAAACTTGGCCTCCACGCACCATTCATTGAGGGAGGAGGGAATGTTTTCGAGCGTCAGGCGCTCGGTGCCGAGACCATCAACGCTGAGTCCCGGGAAATAATCCGGGGCGTCGGCGGCGTTATATGTAACGGTCGTGTCCTTGCTGACGAGACGCCAGATTATCTTCGTCGCATCATCCGCGCGGGCGACGAACTGCGCGCTGCCGCCGGGCTCGACAGTCTCACCCGTGGGGTGCTTTGTGATGTGCGGCGGGTTGCTGGCTGCGGGAGCGGGAGTCGGCGTCGGAGTTGTGCCGCCGGTGATGGAGAGGTTGATTATAAAGGAATAGGTGCCGTTCTCGGTGACGACGTTGTAGCTGCTGGAATAGTTGCCGGCAGTGGTGGGCGTTCCGGCCATATAGATGCCGTAATCATCCCATGACAGGCTCAGCCCAGCGGGGAGAGAGCCCGCGTATTTCTCATAGGACTTTATGACGAGGTTGCTGCTGAACACCTGGATGCTGCCGATGTCGGTGCCTGCTTCAAAGCTGTTGACATAGTCCGCGCCCGCGCTCAGCCCCGGCAGGGCAAGCGCCACGCAGAGCACAAGCGTGAGCGAAAGCAGAAGCTTCAAGGTTTTTCTTTTCATCTTTTTCATTCTCCGTTTTCTTTTTGTCTTAAAAATATTATAGCACAGCGGTTTTTCCCCTGCAAGCCGGGAAGTCACGATTTTGCAATCTTAATAATATGACGAAGAAAAACGAAATATGTTTCAACTTTGTAGACAATTACAATTTCTTTTCGCGGCGCGGCATGATAAAATCGTCCGCGTCTGAAAGGAGTGGCTGCAATGAAGAATAAGACCCGTATGATGATCCTCGCGGCGCTGTTCGCGGCGCTTACCGCGGTCGGCGCGTTTATCCGTTTCCCGCTCGGGACGATGTCGGTAACGCTCCAGTTCATGTTTACCGCCATGGCCGGTGTGCTGCTCGGCGCGAAATGGGGCGCGGTGTCGCAGGCGGTGTATGTCGTGCTCGGGCTTGTCGGCCTGCCGGTGTTCACGATGGGCGGCGGCATAGGCTATGTCATGCAGCCGAGCTTCGGCTTCCTGCTGGGGCTTATCCCTACGGCATGGGTGATAGGGCGCCTGACCGAAAAGGAAAACGGGCGCTGGGGCATCGCGCTTTCCTGCCTTGCGGGACTGGCGGTGCTGTACCTGATCGGCCTGCCGTATATGTACCTGATAATGAAGCTGTATCTGCACAAGTCCATTACTGTGTGGACGGCGGTAAAGGCCGGGATGCTGGTCTACCTGCCGGGCGACGCGGTAAAAATAGCCCTGACCGTGCTGCTCTATAAGCCGCTGCGCAGAGCGATAAAGAAATGAGTATATGGCAGCAGCCGCCGGCTGCTGCCATATATTATTCTTTATTCCCGGTTATGTAGTAGTCGCAGTATTCTCCGCCGTCGGCGAGGGTATGCTTGCGGTGCAGTACGCCGTGCTGGAGCGTTATCATTACCTCGTCCAGCTCGCAGAACAGCGGCATCAGCTCCCGCACGCCGAGCTTGTCGGCATACGCGCAGATCGGGCAGCGGGTTATGCGGTAATAGCAAGCGCCCTCATGGGGCTGGCCGACAAAGTCGACCTTGAAGGAGGTGGGGTACTGCGCCTCTTTCTCGGGCGTGTACCACTTGGCGTATTTGACGATGCTCTTTTTATTCTCGGCCTTGCCCTTGGCAGTGTTGAGGTCGGTTTTCGCAAAGTACCATTTGATGTGGTACAGCGCGCGGCGCATCATCTCCTGCATGGTCTCGGGCGGTATCTTCTTATCACTTGCCACGTATGGCGCGACGAACGAGAGCGCGAACAGCTCGTTATATGCCATCGGGTTATCGTCGCCGATATCGTCCGCTTGCTCAACAAGCTCGCGGTAAACGCGCCTGCTCTTCTTCATTATCTCGGAAGCGTACTGCCTGCCGTACTTCTCCGTCAGGACTTTCTTCATAGAGCCTTTGAACATCCAGAAATAGAAGCCGTTATATTTCATTGCCTGTGTCCTCCTGTGCTTTCTTTATCGAATCAAACAGCACTGTCCAGCCGCCGAAGTGATACGTCATCAGCGCGCTCATATATTTCTCAGCGCTCTCCCGGTCGGGGCAGTCAATGACGATGCGGCGGTAGGAATCGAACTGCGCGGAGATAAGAAGCCCCAGCAGCCTTTCATCCACGCCGGTGCAGCCTGCGCTGTGAAAGAAGGCTATGCTCTCATCGATCTTGCTCTTCACGACCGCGTCAAAATAATGCTCCATGCTGCTGCCCGCGCTTCGGCAGAAGAGCAGCAGAGCCTCATCATAGTGCTCGAAGATAAGGCGCAGTATCGCCTTTGACTCGTGCAGCATCGAGAGCTTGAGCTGCGACGGCAGATCGCCGTCCGCGCCGGAATAGTAGTCTGCCTTGACGCTTTGAAACGTCGCGCCGATATCGTCCAGAAGCGGCGTCAGCAGGCCTGCGAACAGCTCATCCTTTGACTTGTAGCGCGTCTGTATCGCGCCGACGGTAACGCCTGCGCCCTCCGCTATCTTCCGCAGCGACGCGCCGTTGTAGCCCTTGGCGGAAAACTCCTTCATTGCAGCGGCTATGATCTTATCGTCCAGTGAATGATCCTTCAGCGCCATCTGCTCACCTCACTTATAATTACGCTGTAATCGATTACACCGTAATTATAGACGTGCGGACTGCTCGTGTCAATATATTTTTAAAAGCGTCTGCATTGCCGAAAGCGGCAGTGCAGACGCTTTGAGTATATCATTGTGCGGCGTGCTTACCGCTGCGGCGCTGGAAGAGCTTCACAAGCTCCACTATCGGTATCACGAGAATTGCAAGGCCGAGCGCGACGGCGTACTCGTTCCAGTCGACGGGCGTGAAGCCGAAGGCCGCGGCTATCACCGGGACTTCAAGGACGATCGTCGTCAGCGCGAGCGCCGCGAGCATCGCGCCCCAGAGAAGCCTGTTGTGCCCCGGGAGCGTGAATATGCTCCTGCGCTGGGAGCGCATGTTGAAGCTGTGGAATATCTCGCACATGTTCATCGTGAGAAAGGCCATGGTCATGCCGTCGTCGGAGACGCCGTGCGGCCAGGCGAAATGCCCGACCTCCATGCAGTGGCCTATCACATAGGACGCAAGCGTAATGACCGCGATCAGGACACCCTGATACGCTATATCGACGCCGAGACCTCCGGCAAAGATACCGTCGGAAGCCTTGCGCGGCGGGCGGTCCATGATGTCCGGTTCACCGCGCTCAAGGCCGAGGGCGAGCGCCGGGAAGCAGTCGGTTATCAGGTTTATGAACAGCAGGTGCACGGGGTTTAAGAGCGTGAAGCCCATGAGCGTCGCCGCGAACACGCCGACGACCTCGCTCATGTTGGAGGCCAGCAGGAACTGAATGGTCTTGCGGATGTTGTCATATATGCGCCGCCCCTCGCCGACTGCGTCGACAATGGTGGCAAAGTTGTCGTCTGAGAGCACCATGTCTGCGACGTTCTTTGTGACGTCCGTGCCGGTGATGCCCATGCCGACGCCGATGTCCGCGGACTTTATTGACGGTGCGTCGTTCACGCCGTCACCGGTCATGGCGGTTATTGCGCCGCGGCGCCGCCACGAGGATACGATACGCACCTTGTGCTCGGGCTGGACGCGGGCATAGACGCTGTATTTGTCAATGACCTCGTCAAGCTCGTCGTCGCTGAGCCTGTTGAGCTCGCGCCCCTCTATGGCCTGCGAAGCGTCGTTTATAATTCCGAGCTCGCGCGCGATGGCAACGGCGGTGTCTTTGTGGTCGCCGGTTATCATAATGGGGCGGATACCGGCGCGGCGGCATTCCTCAATTGCGGACTTGACCTCCGGGCGGACTGGGTCAATCATGCCGGTAAGGCCGATGAAGCACAGCTCTTGTTCGAGATTACCGGGGGAGCAGTCCCTGGGCAGAGCGTCCCAGCGCCGCTCCGCCGCAGCGAGAACGCGCAGAGCGCGGTCTGCCATGGCGTGGTTTACGGAGAGAATTTCCTGGCGCTTCTCGTCGGTGAGCGGGAGGACTTCACCGTTATCGAGATAGCACGTGCAGCACTTGAGGACTTCGTCGGGTGCACCCTTGGTGTACTGGATATAGGAGCTGCCGCATTTATGGACGGTGGACATCATCTTGCGCATGGAGTCAAACGGAGCCTCGGCGGCGCGGGGCTGCGCCTTTTCAAGCTCAGGCTTTATCTGCCCGTTGGCCGCGCCGAAGTTCACGAGCGCGGCCTCGGTCGGCTCACCCTGCGCGCCGCCGGGGGAATAGACCGCGTCGCAGCAGAGCGTCATCGCGGCGGCGAGCGTGTCGACAGGTCCATAATGCTCGACGACGGTCATCCTGTTCTGCGTCAATGTGCCGGTCTTGTCGGAGCATATGACCTGAGTGCAGCCGAGAGTCTCGACTGCGGTCAGGCGGCGGATGACGGCATTGCGCTTACTCATGTTCGTGACGCCGATAGACAGCACGACCGTGACGACCGTTGCAAGCCCCTCGGGTATAGCGGCGACGGCGAGGGACACGGCGACCATGAAGGTGCGAAGAACAGAGTCAAGCGAGAAGTCACCCGCGACAAGAAGATCGAACACGAAGATGAAAACGCATATCCCGAGGACAAGCTTTGAGAGCACGCCGCCAAGCTGGCTCAGCTTGCGCTGAAGCGGCGTCTGCTCCTGCCCGGTCTGCGCGAGGACACCGGCAATCCTGCCCATCTCGGTATCCATGCCGGTGGCAGTGACGACCGCGCGGCCTCGGCCGTAGACGACGGTCGAACCCATGTAGCACATGTTCCTGCGGTCACCGAGGGGAACGTCTCCGCCGAAGATAGCTTCGACCGCCTTGCTGACGGGGACGCTCTCACCGGTCAGCGCGGCCTCCTCGATTTTGAGGGAAGCACTTTCCAGCAGACGGCCGTCGGCGGGGATGGCGTCACCGGCTTCGAGAACGACAACATCGCCCGGGACGAGGCGGCTGCTCTCAATGACCCTGAGCTCCCCGCCGCGCATGACCTTGCACTTGGCGGCGGTCATGCTCTGCAGCGCTTCTATCGCTGCCTCAGCCTTGCTCTCCTGAATAACTCCGAGAATGGCGTTGAGCAGGACGACGGCAAGGATGATGAACACCTCGGTGAAGCTCTCACCGGACAGCGCGTTTGTGACCGCGGATACGGCAGCGGCAGCGAGTAGTATCAGCAGCATCGGGTCCCTGATCTGCTGGAAAAAGCGCTGGAGGACGGTCGTTTTCTTCGCCTCGGCAAGCTTATTTTCGCCGTACTTTTCAAGGCGCTCTTCGGCCTGCTCCTCGCTCAGCCCGGAAGCGGAGCTTTCAAGCTCGGCGAGGATATCATCCTGTGTGCGCTGGTATAACTCGGACATGGACACATCTTCCTTTCATACCATCAATTGACAAGGACACACACGGTTTTGACGGGCAGAAAAACGCCCATGCTGCTTCAAAGCCCTTGCCAATACACAAAGTATT
>CAVFGM010000113.1:9335-10982 GCA_963621955.1 Bacteroidaceae bacterium | reverse complement strand
GGGGACACCACGGCGGACATGGCGAGCGCCTGCTGGCAGGTGCGCACGCAGGACGCGCTGTGCGCATACTGTGTGGAAAACATGGCGTATGAGATAAACAAGATAGTCACGATAAACGAGGCGAGCGTCTACATAAGCTATTCGGACGTGAGCGAAGCGGCGGGAGATATACAGCACCTCGCCTTCTCCTCGGGGATCGACGACATTATCCGCGAGGCGTTCTCCGAGGGTGAGAAAAAGCTCGTCGTGCTCATAAGCCGCAGCTCATACAGCGCAGAGGACATGGCCGCCGCGGTCACGCGCGTATACCGGGAGGATCCCGCGCTCGTGCCGAAGGAACCGCTGGCGAGCGTCAACATGTACAGCGGCACGGGAGCGCAGAGGCTCTACGAGATAAGCATCAACTACGGCATGACCGGCGAGGAGCTCGACGCGCGCACGGCGCAGCTGCAGGCTATCGACGCATTCGCGGAGCTTGACACCTCCGGCATGAGCGAGGCAGAGCTCGCCTATGCAGCGTGCGAATACCTGATGGAGCACTGCGCCGTCTCCGAGGATAAAAGCGAGAACACGGCATATGCCGCGCTCGTCGGCGGGCGGGCAAACAGCGAGGGCACGGCGCTGGCGTACATCGTGCTGTGCCGCGAGCTGGGCGTCGACTGCCGCATCGTCTACGGTCAGGAGGACTGGACGGAGCACTGCTGGAACATCGTGCGCATAGACGGAAGCTACTACCACGTCGACATCACGGCCGCGATAGAAAACGGCGCGGAGGCAGGCTTCCTCATGAACGACGAGATGGCATGGGGCCGCTACAGATGGGATGTGTCGTCCTACCCGAAGTGCTCGGGCGAGCTGCGCTACGGCGATCTGCTTTTTGACGAATGACGCTTGAAACAGCACGGCTTTGATGCTATACTGCATTTAGAAAATATTGGTGTGGAGAATTATTTATGGACGAAAAGAAAAACTGGGGGCGCGTCATACGCGGCGAGCTGTACGAGCGCTGGCCCAAGGATGAAAACGGCGAGCCCGAGGAGCCGGCATGGCTCTGCAACTGCGCAAACCTCAACATGGGCGACGAGCTGACAATCAACATGCTTGAAGCCTACGGCATCCCCTGCCTGAAGATATACCCCGGCGACGGCGAGTTCGGCCGTCTTGTGCTCGGCATGAGCGGGCAGGGCACGGACGTGCTCGTCCCGCAGAGCCTGCTGGAAGATGCCAAGGCGCTGCTCAGCGGCGAGGCAGAGATACCCGAAGAGTAAACACACCGGCGCGGGCCGGATAAAATAAAAGCATATCCCCGGAGGAAACGGGAAAGCAAATGAAAATCTGAAGGGAGTATTCCGCTATGTCAAAGTCCTATATGGAAGAATACCAGCGCTGGCTGGACAGCCCGGCACTCAGCGAAGAAGAGTGGAAGGAACTCAATTCCATAGCCGGTGACGAGAAGGAGATAGAAAACCGCTTCTATGCGCCGCTCGAATTCGGCACGGCAGGTCTGCGCGGCACGATGAAGCTCGGCCTGCACAACATGAACATCCACATAATCCGCCACGCGACCCAGGCCTTCGCAAACGTCATCCTCGCCGACGGCGAGGACGCGAAGAGCCGCGGCATTGTCATCGCGCATGACTGCCGTCT
>CAVFGM010000113.1:0-9325 GCA_963621955.1 Bacteroidaceae bacterium | reverse complement strand
GCCGTCTCAACGGCGTGGAGTTTTCCAAGGAGGCGGCCTGCGTCATGGCGGCAAACGGCATACACGTCCGCTTCTTCGACGCGCTGCGCCCGACGCCCGAGCTGAGCTTCGCGGTGCTGCATTACGGCACGGCGGCCGGCCTCAACATCACGGCAAGCCACAACCCCAAGGAATACAACGGCTACAAGGTCTACTGGTCCGACGGCGCACAGCTGCCGCCCCACAAGGCCGAAGCCATCGCAAAGCAGATGGAAGCGATAGACATCTTCACCGGCTTCAAGACCTGCGACTTTGACGAGGCCGTCGCCGAGGGCAAGATAGAGATAATCGGAAGCGAGACAGACGAGCTCTTCCTTGAAAACGTCATGACTCAGGCAATCGACAAGGATGTCGTCAAAGAGGTCGCGGACGACCTGCGCATAGTATACACGCCGTTCCACGGCTGCGGCTACAAGCTCGTCCCCGAAGCGCTGCGCCGCCTCGGCATAAAGCACCTCTACCCCGTTGAGCAGCAGATGGTCATCGACGGCCGCTTCCCGACGGTCGAGAGCCCGAACCCCGAGAACCCCGAGGGCTTCTATCTCGCGGTCGATCTGGCAAAGCGCGTGAACAGCGACCTGATCATCGGCACTGACCCCGACTCCGACCGCATAGGCACGATGGTACGCGGGGCAGACGGCGAATACAGCGTCATCACCGGCAACCAGCTCGGCTGCCTGCTGCTGGACTACATCATCAACGCCCGCCGCGCCACCGGCACGATGCCCGAGAACCCCGGCGCGATGGCAAGCATAGTCTCCACCTCGATGGCAAGAACCATATGCGAGAAGAACGGCGTACACTTTGAGGACACTTTCACTGGCTTCAAGTTCATGGCAGAGCTCGTGAACCACTGGGATGCCGCGGGGACATACCACTACATTTTTGCCTTTGAAGAGAGCTACGGCTACATGGTAGGCAACTATGTACGCGACAAGGACGCAGTCACGGCGGCAATGATGGTCGCGGAGATGGCGGCACACTACCACAAGCTCGGCATGACCCTGCTTGACGCGCTCAAGGCGCTGTACGAAAAGTACGGTTACTACAAGGAGAAGACGCTCAACCTCGTCATGCCCGGTGTGGACGGCGTTGAGAAGATGAAGAACCTTATGGCTCAGCTGCGCAGCAACCCGCCCGAGGAGATAAGCGGCGTTGAGGTCGTGCGCATGAGAGACTATTCCGACGGCAGCATCTACGTCGCGGGTTTAGGCAAGGTCGGCACTACCCCGTTCTCCGGCTCGAACGTCCTCTACTTCGAGCTGGCCGACGGCTGCACCTTTATCATCCGTCCCTCCGGCACGGAGCCGAAGATAAAGATCTACCTGCTCGTAAAGGGCAGCGACATGGCGCAGTGCGAGGAGCGCCTTGTGAAGTATTACGACTACGCAAACGCACTCGGAAAGTAAATAGCAGAAACGATCAATGCCGCCGCTGCCCGGGCGTACCGGCAGCGGCGGCAATATTTTGGAAAGCAAAAATAATCAGGGCTGTACATCACAATGTGACATGCTGCCCAAGAAAAGAGCAATGCATATTATGAAAAAATATTGGGAGCTTTTTATCGCCTTTGCCCGCATCGGAGTGATGACTTTCGGCGGAGGCTACGCAATGATACCGATACTCGAGCGCGAGCTTATAGACAAGCACGGCTGGACGACCAATGAGGAGCTTATGGATTACTACGCAGTCGCCCAGTGCACGCCGGGCGTCATCGCCGTGAACACCGCGACTTTCATCGGCTACAAGCTGTATGGAGTGCTCGGCGGGATAATCGCGACAATGGGCGTCATCTTCCCGTCCCTCGTCATCATAATCGCCATCGCAGGGGTCCTCACGAACTTTGCGGATGTGCCGGCAGTGAAGAGCGCATTTGCAGGGATCCGCGTATGCGTGTGCGTACTGATATTCAACGCTGTTGTGAAGCTTTGGAAAAAGGCGGTCGTCGACAAGGCGACGCTCGTTCTGTTCCTCGCGGTGTTCATACTCTCGGTGTTCCTTGATATATCGCCGATAGCTTTCGTCGTGCTGTGCGCGGCGGCAGGCATAGTATTCACGAAAACGGGGGTGCGCGGGAAATGAGCCTTTATCTGCGTCTGTTCTGGGAGTTTTTCAAGACCGGCCTCTTCGCCGTCGGCGGCGGAATGGCAACGCTCCCCTTTATGTATGACATCTCCGACAAGACCGGCTGGTTCACGCACAGCATGCTGGCGGACATGGTAGCGGTATCGGAGTCCACTCCGGGGCCGATAGGCGTCAACATGGCGACCTATGTCGGCTTCGTCACGGGCGGTATCCCCGGTGCGGTCGTCGCGACGGTGGGACTGGTGACGCCGTCGGTGATAGTGATACTGCTCATCGCACGGGTGCTCAAGGCTTTCCGCGAGAATCAGTACGTCGACGCCGGGTTCTACGGCCTGCGTCCCTGCTCGGTCGGGCTTATCGCGGCGGCGGGCGTGCTGGTGATAAAGCTTGCGCTGTTCAACACCGAGCTTTACGCGAGCACCGGAGCGCTGCTCGATCTGTTCAACTTCAAGGCGCTCATCCTCGCGGCAGTGCTGCTGATCGCGACGCGCTATATAAAGAAGCTCAAGGGGCTGCACCCGATAGTATTTATCCTCGCCTCGGCGGTGATAGGGACAGTATTCTCATTCTGATACAATTATTTTTTTCTCCCCGGTAAACCGGGGAGAAAAAAATTGAATTGGCGCACTATATGTGATAAAATTATTTTATCCACAAAAAGATACAAACAGGAGGCTGACGTGAAGCACGGGAGACTTGACAGATATACGCCGCGCATTGAAAAGCTGGGCGCGGCTGTCATACTTATTCTGACGATGCTTTTTATGATATATCTGACAGCGTCGGCCTTTCTGCAGACGACGGATATAAGCATTGCCGATCCGTCGGGAGAGTATGCCGAGATATACTCGGACAATATTTTCCTGAACCTGATATTCGTGTTCATCTTCCTTGCGGCGCTTTATATCTTCTACCGGCACGGCACTGAGATAAAGCTGCGGCGGCTGGAGACAGCACTGCTGTGCTGGACCTTTATACTCGGCGCGGTTTTCATTGCCTCGGTCAAGCTGCGCGCGCCGTGGTACAGTGACTCCTTCTATGTTACATATGCCGCGCAGAGAGCAGCCGTCGGCGATTATTCGGCGCTGGAAAATTACTTTGTGCGATTTCCGTTCCAGCTGGGCTACGTGCTCTATTCCGAGATATTCTTCCGCGTGGTCGGAACTCTCATCCCCGGGCTTCCCGAGGGCTATTACTGCCTTGCACTGCAGGGCGTGAACCTGCTGTGGCTGCTGCTGTGCTACCACGCGCTCATCCGCATCTCTCTGTATATCTACTCAAGCATGCGCATACAGAAGCTTACAGCGCTGCTGCTGTTCTTCTGCTTCCCGGCGGTACTGAGCTGCACCTTTCTCTACGGCAACATTCCCGCTTTCAGTTGCGGGACGGTCGCGGTATGGATGTTCCTCGCCTTTCTCAACAGGAAAAGACTGAAGTACGCACTCGTGTTCGCCGCGGCGATGACACTTGCCGTGATACTGAAGCTGAACCTGCTGATCTTCGCGCTGGCGATAGCGATAGTATGGGTATTCGACGTGATACGCACGCGCTCGGTAAAGTCGCTCATATGCTTTGCGCTGGCGGCGGCATGCGTGCTCGGTCTCAAAGGCGTGCCGCAGAGCATATATGAGGCACGCACGGGTAAGGACTTCGGCAGCGGCATACCGATGATCGCATGGATGGCGATGGGCTTCAGCGAGGGGCACGCGGGTCCCGGCTGGTACAAGGAGGACAACACCGTAAAGTTCTTCACCAACAGCGGAAACGATGCGAAGGCAACGGCAGAGCACGCAAAGCAGGTGATCTCTGAGCGCTGCGGCGAATTTGCCGCTGACCCCGGCGAGGCGCTGAGCTTCTTCTCCGCAAAGCTGCGCACGCAGTGGAACGAGCCGACATATGAGAGCGTCTGGATAAACCAGGTACAGCAGAGCTACAGTGAAAAAAGCGGTCTGTACGAGCTGTTCTGCGGACGCGGCGAGCAGTTCTTTGGCGGCGTTATGAACCAGTTCCAGCAGCTTATTTTCTTTGGGATGCTGCTGAGTCTGTTTGAGCTGTGGCGCAGGCGCGACATGGAAAGCAGCCTGCTGCCGCTGATAATTTTGGGTGGGCTTCTCTATCACCTGCTGTTCGAGGCGAAGAGCCAATATGCCCTGCCCTACTTTGTGCTGATGATACCGATGGCCGCTTTCGGCTTCGGCTGGTTCTTCTATCGGATTGAAAACCGCTGAGACGGCGGAGGTATTTTTATGGACAACAAGACCGCACTGACTGACCGGCTCTGGCTCGGCATCGGCAGAGCGTACAACAATAACAAGACCCCGTTTCTTGCGGCAGTGCTCACGGGGCTTCTGGCGCACGGCTTTGCCTTTACAAACAAGCTTCTGAACCACGACGAGATAGAGTCCCTCTTCGGCAAGGGCGCGACCGTGACCTCGGGCCGCTGGGGGCTTGAGCTTGTAAAGGTGCTGTTTCCCGACTGGTCCATGCCATGGATTTACGGGATCATAAGCGTGGTGCTGCTGGCGGTATCGGTATGCCTTATCGTGCGGATACTCGGCATACAGTCAAAGCCGCTGCAGGCGCTGCTCGGCGCGCTGATGCTGGCTTTCCCCTCGGTGACAGGCACGTTCTGCTTCATGTTTACGAGCAGCGCCTATGCCCTCGCGTTCCTGTTCGCGGTCGGGTCTGTGTATGTTTACAGGTTCTCACGGAAGCTTCGGATCCCGCTGAGCATATTGCTGCTTGTCGCGGCACTCGGGATATATCAGGCGTATATCTCCGTCGCGGCGTGTCTGTATATGCTGCTGATGATCGAGGACGCGCTCGATAAGGACAGCTCTCCGGTGCAGATAGTTCTGTTCGGGCTGAAAGCACTGGCGCTGATGGCGGTCTCGATCGCAGTATACTACGGGATAACGCAGCTCGTATTCCTCATCACGGGAGCGGAGTTCAACAGCTATGTGACGGACAACGTGAACGGGAGCGTCAGTCTCCTGCGCCGGGTGCGCATGGCCTACGACTCGTTCCTCTATGTATTTGAGTTCAGGAACTTTGCGCTGATAACAACGGAGGCGTCGCGGCGCATCCACATCATCCTCGGCGCGCTTATCCTCCTTGGGCTCGGTGTCATAGCACAGAGGAACGGAAAGCTGCTGAATGCTGCGCTGCTGTTCGTGCTCACGGCGCTGCTGCCGCTCGCGATAGAGTGCATGTACCTGATCATGTCGAAGGAGTCTATCCACACGCTGGTGATATACAGCTTCACGGCGGTGTATATGCTCGCGATCATCGTGACTGAGCGGCTGCCGGGGCGCGCCGGGCGCGTGTACAGGGACGCCGCCGCACTGCTGATGGCAGCGGTCGCACTTGTGAACGTGTACTATGCGAACATGGTCTACCTCAAGCTCGACCTGCAGTATGAGAACGCGAGTGCGTTCTACGCCTCGCTGTGCGCGCAGATAAAGGACACCGAGGGCTTTGACGAGAACAGCAAACTTGCGGTCATCGGGCATCAGGATAACCTGATGTACATCCCGGACGAGCTTGACACTGAGCTGCTGTTAGGGCCGGCGCACGACCTTGTGAACATCTACTCGCGCGAAAATTTCTTCCGCTATTATATCGGCTTCGACATCCCGTTTGCAAGCGATGCGGAGCTTGAGAAGCTTGAAAACGACAGCCGCGTTGCGGCGATGAGCGAATACCCGTATTACGGCTCGGTGCAGAAGATAGACGATTATATCGTTGTAAAGCTCGGCTGATCCATGGAGGTGCGCATCATGGCCCTTCCCCGCAAAGCTTCAATATGTTTCAGAATAGCAGCCGCCGTGCTGGCGCTCTCGTTATTGCTGGCAGGCTGCGGTAAAGGCGGCTCGGACAAGGTCAAGACCGTGGTCATTGAAAGCGGCAATGTCTCCCGCGCCGACGCGGCGGATATCAGCGGGGACTGGTACGGCTGGTGGCGCATGTACGGCACGAGCGGTGACTGGGCACAGATGGATGGCGGCTGGTGGGACTGCTGCGCCGAGATAAAGGACGGGTGCATACTGCTTTGGGATGAGGATCTGCCGAAGGACAACTTCCTTGCCAAGGCAGAGCTGAGCACACGCGGCGGCGATATACGCTGCCTGAGCGGCAGTTTCCTCGACCGCAAACTCAAAAGCGGCAGCTGGGACATCACGCTCAGCGAGGATGACTGCGGCACGCTGATGACTGTTTCCGGGAAATACGCCGCCGTCGGCAACGGCGGCTTCAGCTATGAAATTTACCTCAGGCCGTGGGGCAGCAAATGGCCGGAGGACGACGAGGACAAGCTGCCGTATTACTACAAGGACTGGTACCTGCCGCTTATAGAGGCGGGTAAGGATACGCCGGACGTCATAGGCGGCAGGGACTGAAAGGGACGCTATGAACACGATGAACATTATCGATCTGCACTGCGACACGCTGATAAAGCTGCACGAGCAGGGCTGCGGGCTGGAGGATGTGCAGGGGCACATCGATCTTGACGCGCTGCGCCGCGGCGGCGCGATGGTGCAGTGCTTCGCGGTATACACGCCGACGCACGAGCAGGTACACAAGCATAAGATAACGACCGAGCCGTGGGAGTATTTCAACACCGCGGCCGATATCTTTGACCGGGAAATGGAAAAGCACAGGGCGCTTATCCGCCCGGTGCGCTGCGCAGCGGACATTCAGGAGAACATGGAAGCGGGCAGGATATCCGCGATGCTCACGCTGGAGGACGGCGTGTGCATAGACGGCAGAACGGAGCGCGTGCAGCAGCTCTATGACCGCGGCGTGCGCATGATTGCGCTGACATGGAACTATGAAAACTCCATAGGCTTCCCCAACTCCGCCGCCCCGGACCTTCACGCGCTCGGGCTCAAGCCGTTCGGCTTCGAGGTTGTGGAGCGCATGGGCGAGCTTGGGATGATAGTCGACGTATCGCACCTGTCGGAGGGCGGGTTCTATGACGTGGCCGAGGCCGTAAAAGGGCCGTTCGCCGCGTCGCACTCCTGCGCCCGCGCGCTGTGCGGGCACAGCCGCAACCTTACCGACCGGCAGCTGCGTGTCCTCGGAGATCACGGCGGCGTGTGCGGGGTGAACTTCTATTCGAGCTTTCTCACCGGGACAGACTATACGGCAATAGACGATATCCTGCGGCACATGGAATACATCGCGGACAAGGCCGGGATCGAGGCCGTCGCGCTCGGTTCGGACTTCGACGGGATAGACTGCGCGCTGGAGTTCGGCGGATACGCAGGTATGCCAAGGCTCGCTGAAGCAATAGCGGCGCGCTTCGGCAGCGGCAATGCCGACAGGATATGCTATGAAAACGCGCTGCGCGTGATGAGGGACGTGATCGGATGAGCGAGCGGGGCTGGATGGAATACGGCAGCGAATTTGACTGGAGGTCAAACGACGCACTCATTTCCGATACGCTGCAGGGCTTCGTGCAGGATGATTGGCAGCTATACCGCAGCGGCAGGGACGCGATGAAAGCCGCCGCGCGCATTATCGGCGGGCGCAGGGTGCTGCTGCCCGCGCTGTGCTGCGAGTCGATGATGCTTCCGTTTTCCGCGAACGGATACGACGTTGGATTCTACAGGCTGAACCCCGACCTCACCGGCGATGAAGCGGACGTGCGCGCAAAGCTCACGGACGGGACGGTGCTGCTGTATATGCGGTACTTCGGCATCAGGCCGTTCACGGATGAGTTCCTGCTGTCGCTGCGTAAGTCCGGGCGTGGTATAATGCTCGTTGAGGACAGGACGCATGATGTGACAGTCCCGCGCGGGGACGAAGGCTTCGCGCCTGACGCGGTGCTGGCGAGCCTGCGCAAGTGGGGGGCGCTGCCCGAGGGCGGGATGCTCAGAACCGGCATAGGCCGCTGCGCAGCGGACGCCGACGCGCGCTTCGGCGATACGCGGCGCGAGGTCATGGAGATGAAGGTACGCTACCTCGAAACATGGGATCCGGAGCTGAAAAAGGAATTCCTCGACAAGCTGCACGGCGCGGAGCGGCTTTTAGACGAGAGCGGCGAGCCGTGCGGGATGTCGGCAGAATATGAGGCGCTGCTGCGGCGCATTGATTTTACCGCACTGCTGGCAAAGCGCAGAGCGAATATTGCGCGGCTGAAAGAAAGGCTTACAGCGCTCAACGGTACACGGCTGCGCTTTCTATCGGGGCATCCGGAGGAGAGCACGCTGTACTTCCCTGTTTGTCTTGAAAACCGCGGCGCTATCCAGCGGGCGATGGCGCAGCATGGGGTGTACTGCCCCGTTATCTGGCCGGAGCCGGAGGCGGCGCGCGGAGCGTGCGAGGTAAGCAGGTACGTGACGGAGCATATGCTGGCGCTCCCCTGCGACCAGCGCTACACACCGGAGGACATGGACTTTATTGCGGACACGCTCATTGAAGCATTGGAGAAAAACACATGAAAATTGACCCTACACTATACAAAGGCCGCCCGGCCGGCACACGCATTCCGAAAGAGGAGCGCTGCTATGAGCTGCTCGACAGGCTCGGCGTGGAATACTGCCGCGCCGACCATGAGCACGCAGACACTATCGAGCAGTGCCATGAGATCGAAAAGCTGCTGGGAGCCGAGATATGCAAGAACCTGCTGCTGACGAACCGGCAGATGACGGACGTCTATCTGCTGCTCATACCGGGAGACAAGCCGTTCAAGACGAAGATACTTTCAAAGCAGATAGGCACGGCGCGGCTGTCCTTCGCAAGCCCGGAGCAGATGCTCGACTGCCTTGACATCACACCGGGCTCTGTCAGCGTGCTGGGGCTTATGAACGACAAGGCCGGTAAGGTGCGGCTGCTCATCGACCGCGACCTGCTGAAAGACGAGCGCTTCGGCTGCCACCCCTGCATAAACACCTCGACGCTCGCTTTTTCGACGCGCGACCTCATCGAAAAGATAATCCCCGCCATGGGACACGAGCCGACATATGTCGAGCTGCCGTGGTCGGTGGACGAATGATTTACGTAATTCAGTTTACATAATTTATTTTGATGGTCAATAAAGCACTGGCTGCGCAGGACTCCGCGCAGCCAGTGTCAGACTGTCAAAAAAGTATTTTTGCCAGTCTGCTTGAAAATCTGAACTTTCAAAAAAGTTCAGATTTTTTTCGGCTCTGTGTCAATAGTTGGGGTAGAGCGAAACGAAAAAATAGCAGTAGAGGCG
>CAVFGM010000112.1:0-22087 GCA_963621955.1 Bacteroidaceae bacterium | reverse complement strand
CGTCGATATCGGTGTGCATCAGGACGGCCTTGTCCACATCTCGCAGATCAGCGATAAGTTCATCAAGCACCCGAGCGAAGCCGTCGCCGTCGGCGATATCGTCAAGGTTGTCGTGCTCGAGGTGGACGAGAAGAAGCACCGCATCTCCCTTTCGATGAAACAGGCAAAATAACTCCGCTTCCGCAAAGAGGAAAAAGGAGGACACATGACTCTTAAAGAAAGATGGAACTCCAACGCGATGCTGCGCCTGCTCGGCGCAGTGCTGCTCAACGTCCTTGTGCTCGCCTGCATTCTCGCCTTTATCACTCCGGGCTTCGAGAGCAATGACGATCAGGTCCTTGCCGCCTTTGTCGACGGGCAGATGTCTGTTAAGGACGCGCACATTCCTTATATGAATTATGTGCTCACGAACCTGCTCAAGGGGCTGTACCTGCTGGGCGATACGCTCCCGTGGTTCACGATCCTGCAGTATGGCCTGCTCTTCGCAGGCTTCACTGCGCTTACGTGGATCATGTTCGAGCGTCTGCGCGCGTGGCAGGGCGCGGTGCTGACCGTTATGGCGCTCGTGCTCATCGGCGTTGACAGCTACACCTGCATCAGCTATACCAAGACCGCCGCCGTCTGCACCGTCGCGGGCTTTGCGCTGATGCTCCACGCGATGGAGTTTCGCGCAAAAGGCCGCCGCGCGCTCCCGGTCATCACCGGCGGGGTGCTCGTCATCTTCGGCGCGATGCTGCGCTTCATGGAGTTTCTGCCCTGCGCGGCGCTTATGTCCGTGCTCGGCCTGAGATACATCTGGGGCGTCCTCGCGGACAAGGGTACCAAGAAAAAGCTCGCCGCGATCGTGCGCTATGCTCTCCCCTTTGCCGCCGTGCTGGTCATTGCTGCGGGGCTCTATGCCTACGACGGCGCTGTCTGGAGCCGCGGCGAGTGGGGCACCTACCGCCGCTTTGACGATTCGCGCATCGCCCTGAGCGACTACGGCATCCCCGCCTATGAGGAGATTCCCGAGACCTATGACAGCCTCGGCCTGAGCGAGACCGCGGTCGAAGTCCTGCAAAGCTGGAACTTCTATGATCCCGACCTATTTGATAAGGAGACCATGGACGCCATAACCGCCGCCCGGGACGAAGCCAAGCCCGCGCCGAGCCTCGGCGAGTGCCTCGGCAAGCTGCTGGACACCTGCACCGTGCGCTTTTTCGAGCATCAGGCCGTGTACCTGCTGCTCATCGTGTTCGCTCTCTGGCTCGCCTGCGGGGAGCATGACCTGCGCGGCTGGTTCACCTTTGCTTTCGAGATCGGTATATTCTGCGTTTTCTATCTCTATCTCATCCGCCGCGGGCGCTATCTTGTCGACCGCGTGGATATGGGGCTTTTCATGGCGGTCATCACCGTCCTGATCTGGACGCTGAAAAAAGAGCTCTTCGACAAGGAGCGCGTGCTCTCCGCGCTGCTGCTCCTCTGCGCTCTGTTCACAAGCTATATGTACAGCCGCTCGGACTACCGCTTCGGCTCTCACAGCATGGCCGAGGACAAGAGCGAACTCAAGCAGGCTGTCGATACGCTCCTTACGGATAACGACTGCCTGTATCTCTGCAAGGTAGACCCGCTCGACAAGGCCATATACTCCGCCTTTGAGACCCCGCCCGACGGCTATTGGGACAGGATCGTCATCATCGGCGGCTGGCTCACGCAGAACCCCATCGTTGCCCGCACGATGGCGGACTACGGCGTTGTGAACCCCTACCGCGATATCGTCGGTAAGGACAATGTCTTTATCATCGACGACGATATCGATCTCACTATCAGATTCATAAACGAATACTATGATCTGGCCGCCTCGGCGGAGCTTGTTGAGCCGCTGAGTTCTGAGACCGGACTTGAGATTTACCGTATCACCGGATGAAGGAGGGAAAGACAATGCGCCTTAAAGAGGCCTGGCAGACCAGGGGCTGGGTAAAGCTCGCCGCTGCCGTCATTATAAACGCCGTTTTTCTCGCCCTCATGCTGACCTGCTTTGCCCCCGTGTATGAGACGAATGACGATCTCTTCCTCAGTAAATTCGTCGACGGTCAGCTCAGCCACCGGACGATATGGATGCCCTATGTCAACATCGTGCTCGCCTGCCTGATAAAGGTGCTCTACGGCGCATTCGGCACGGGCTTCCCGTGGTACAGCTTCTGTGAATATCTCGTGATGTTCTGCGGCTTCACCGCGATAACATGGGTGCTGCTGCGCCGCTTCAGGCCCGCCCCCGCCCTCGTTATGACCGCCGTGCTCCTCGGCGCGTTCGGCACAGACTGTTACCTCAGTCTCAACTTCTCAAAGCCCGGCGCTATAGGCACGGCAAGCGGGATGTTCCTCATGCTCTATGCCATGCGCAATGAGACCGGGCGCGTTATGAAGCTGCCGCTGTGGCTGGGCTTTGCCCTCGGCCTGTGCGGGCTTGCGTGGCGGTACGAGTCCTTCGGCGTCTGCGCGCTGATGATGACCGGCGGCTGCCTGTATGTCCTCGTCAGGCTATGGCTCGAGCGCCGCGGGCAGAGCGCGAGGGACGTGCTCAAGCCCATGCTGCGCTTTCTCACGCCGTTTGTGCTGCTGGCAGCCTCGGCACTCGCGCTGTTCGCGTTCAGTCAGTGGATGTGGCAGCGCCCATATGTCAAGGCATATTCGGAGTTCAACACCGCCCGCAGCCGGCTCGTGGACTTCGAGCTGCCGAAGTACGACAGTCTGAAAGATGTCTATGACTCCCTCGGTATCGATGAAAACTTCCTCAGCATGATAAACGGCTGGGACTTCTATGACACCGAGAAGTTCACCAAGGAGAATATCGATACCATCATCGCCGCGCGTGATACCGAGTACCAGCGCAAGAGCATCGGCGAATGCCTTGGGATATTCCTCGATAAGTGCATCCATGGCTTCTGCCTTGACAGGCCCTTTGCCGGCTTTGCGCTCATGCTTCTGCTGTGGCTTGCCTGTTCGCGCCGCCGTGCAGAGGACTGGACAGCGCTTCTCTATACTCTCGGGCTGTTCTTCACCGTGTACATGATCTTCATATATATCGACCGCTATCTTGCAAACCGCATCGATATCGGCATCTTCCTGTCTATGGCGCTCATTATCACGATGCTTCTGGATAAAGATAAGCTGCGCGGCGAGCCTATGCTGCTCCTCGCCATGCTCTGCACGAGTCTGTTCATAAGCTACCGTGCGAACCGCGCCTACTGCCTGTATGACAGCCACAACACCATTGAGGACAAGTCCGCCGAGAAGGCCGCAGTAGAGACGCTGCTCGCCGATGATGAGCATTTCTATTTCGTCACGACGTGGTCGATCGACCACTCGCTTTACAGCCCGCTTGAGACTCCGCCCGCCGGCTATGCCGATAAACTCGTGCAGATCGGCGGCTGGAGCATGAACCACCCCGTTATCGAGGAGCTGCTTGAGAGCCATGATATAGAAAACCCGTTCCGCGATATTGTCGGCCGGGAGGATATCTATATCATCGATAACAACATCGAGCGGACAATGAAGCACATAAACACCTACTATGACCCCGACGCCGTCGCCGTCCCGGTCGAGCCGCTGAGTACCGAGACAAATCTTAAGGTTTATTATATAAAGTAAATCTTAGGTAAAAAGATTAAAAAATTTGTTGCATTTTGCATTGAACCGTTTTATACTGGCGAATGGCAGTATAAATATAACAAATAATTAACGAGAGGTTTTTATGGAGAAGAGAGAAAAAAAGCGCGGCGATCGCTTTGACGCCTATTGGCTTCGTGACGAAGCTCCCTCGATGGCGCAGTTCCTCGCCTTCCTCTATCCGAACCGCGCGGATAACGAGGCTTATATCCAGCAGGACATCGACCTGCGCCCGATAGACGAATATCTCGCCAAGAAGAACGATGGGCTTGAAAAGGATAAGTATAATTACTTCCACATAATCATGGCGGCGCTTGTCAAGTGCTTTGTGCTGCGCCCGCGCATGAACCGCTTCATCTCCGGCAACCGCGTCTATGAGCGCGACCATATCTCCGTCGCCTTCGTCGTGAAGAAGCACTTTGCCGACTCCTCCGAAGAAGGCCTTGCCTATAAGCACTACGGTGGGGACGATACCATCGACACCCTCCACACCTCCATTCTGGAAGAGATATACCAGTGCCGCCGCGATGACGTTAAGGACAACTCCAGTGACTTTATGGATAAGCTCGTCCGCCTGCCGCACTGGATGCTCAAGATAGTCGTGAATATTCTCTTCTTCCTTGACCACCGCGGCAAGGTTCCCTTTGACCTTATCAAGGCCGACCCGAACTATGCCTCGATTTTCCTCACGAACCTTGGCTCCATCGGTCTTCAGAGCGGCTATCATCATCTGAACAACTGGGGTACGAACTCTTTCTTCTGCGTCATCGGCAAGAAGCACCTTGCCCCCGAATGGCATGAGGACGGCAGCTATACCGTACGCCCGGTCATCGGTCTCGGCCTCACGGTCGATGAGCGTATCGGCGATGGGTACTATTATTCCGGCACTGTGCGCCTGCTCAAGAAGCTCATGGAAAACCCCGAGCTTCTCGAACAGCCTTTCAGCACTCCCGTAGAGTATTAATAGTATTAGCAGAAAGAAAGGATCAATTATGGAGATCACAGCGAAAAGACCTTGGCTCAACAGCCTTGGCGATGTTCCCGCCACGCTGGATTATTTTCAGGGCTCGATGGTCGAGGCAGTCGAAAAGATCGCCGAGCAGTACCCGAACAATATCGCCTTCGATTTCATGGGGCGCTCCACCACTTATAAGGATCTCGTCGCAAATATAGAGAAGTGCGCCCGCAGCCTGCGCACCCTCGGCGTCAGGGCGAACGACAAGGTCACCATCGCCATGCCGAACTGCCCTCAGGCCATCTATATGTTCTATGCCGTCAACATGGTCGGTGCCATCGCGAACATGGTGCACCCCCTCTCCAGCGAGAAGGAGCTTGAGTTCTATATAAACGAGTCCGAGAGCGTCACCGTCGTCACCCTTGACCAGTTCTACGGCAAGTTTGAGGCCATCCGCCAGAACACCTGCGTCGTGAACGTCGTCATCGCCAGTATCCGCGATGAGCTCTCCCGTCCCATGAAGGCCGGCTATATGCTCACCGAGGGACGCAAGATAAAGAAGATCCCGGAGGACGCTCCCGTCATCCGCTGGAACGAGTTCATGCGTCTCGGCAAGGCCTGCTTCTGGAACTATAAGGTCAGCCGCGAGGGCAATGACCCCGCCGCTATCCTCTATTCCGGCGGCACCACCGGCACCACCAAGGGCATCCTGCTCACGAACCTGAACTTCAATGCCCTCGGCCAGCAGATCATTGCCACCAACCCCATGTTCCGCCCGGGCGACCGTATGCTCTCCGCCATGCCGCTGTTCCACGGCTTCGGCCTCGGCGTGTGCATCCATTCCATGCTCTCTCAGGGCGGCCGCTGCATCCTCGTGCCGCGCTTCACTGCGCAGAGCTATTCCAAGCTCATCACCAAGTACCGCTGCAACTTCATCGCCGGTGTCCCCACGCTGTATGAAGCGCTGCTGCGCCTGCCCAATATGGATAAGGCCGACCTCAGCTGCCTCAAGGGCGTTTTCTCCGGCGGCGACTCGCTGTCTGTCGAGCTCAAGAAAAAGTTCGATAAGTTCCTCTATGACCATCATGCCACCGTTCAGGTGCGCGAGGGCTACGGCACCACCGAGACCGTCACCGCCTGCTGCCTGACCCCGACGCACATGTTCAAGGAGGGCAGCATCGGTCTGCCGTTCCCTGATACCTATATCAAAATCGTCAAGCCTGGCACGGATGAAGAGCTTCCCTACGGCGAAGAGGGCGAGATCCTGCTTGCCGGCCCCACCGTCATGAAGGAGTATATAAAGCACCCCGAGGAGACGGCCAACACCCTGCGCAAGCATGCCGACGGCCTGACCTGGGTCTATACCGGCGACCTCGGCGTTATGGATAACGAGGGCTTCATCTACTTCAAGGGCCGCAGCAAGAGGATGATAATCACCTCCGGCTACAATGTCTATCCCGCGCAGCTCGAGAACATTCTCGATGCCTGCGATCAGGTGCAGATGAGCTGCGTCATCGGCGTACCCGATTCTTATAAGATGCAGCGCGTCAAGGCCTTCGTCATGCTCAAGCCCGGCGTCCCCGCCATTGATGAGACCCGCAAGGAGATCATGGCCTATGCCGCAAAGCATATCGCCAAGTACGCCATGCCCAAGGAGATAGAGTTCCGCGAGGAGCTTCCCAAGACCCTTGTCGGCAAGGTCGCGTACCGCCAGCTCGAGGAAGAGGAGCTCGCGAAGATCGCCGCCGCAAACGCCAAGGCAGAGCCCGAGACCGCCGAAGCAAAGTAAATATTCATTAAAAACACCAACCGGGTACGGCCAAAAGCCGTACCCGGTTATCATATCACCAAAAAATCCCGGATATCGGAAATTTGTATTGACACTGCGGTAGAATGTTGTTAGAATAAGTCGTCTCAATTGGATATTCCGAGTTTATCCGAAGCAAGATAGCGACCGCTGCGGGGGCTGAAACGCCCGAAGCAGCTAAGGCCACACGGACAGCCGGGTCGAATGCCGATAAACCGCGAGCGCGGTGGCAACTTTAGTTGCCTTATTGATTGAGTGGGGAGCGCAGGCTTCCAAGAGCTCAAGTTTTATAAGTTGGTTACTATAAACCGGTGCTAA
This sequence comes from Bacteroidaceae bacterium, assembly GCA_963621955.1. Taxonomy (GTDB): domain Bacteria; phylum Bacillota; class Clostridia; order Oscillospirales; family Oscillospiraceae; genus Limivicinus. Next base: position 15,359 of record CAVFGM010000112.1, on the reverse strand, counting down.
AAAGCATAAACTTGTGAAATGGTCAATAAGAGTAGTAAAAGTAATCTTTGCTATATAGACTCTCAAATCCATTTGGGCTGAGTCCCCGCGCGCGGGGGCAGTGCATACCTGCATATTATTACAGCTCTTTTCAGGCAAGTCGTGCTTTTTGCATGACTTGCCTTTATTTTTTACGACAGGGAGAGCGGGGCTATGAAAAAAATCATCGAGCTGAAGAACATCACAAAATCCTTTGACGGAGAGACCGTACTGGACGATATCAGTCTTGATATCTATGACAACGAGTTTCTCACGCTTTTAGGTCCCTCCGGCTGCGGCAAGACCACGACGCTGCGCCTCATCGGCGGCTTCGAGACAGCCGACAAGGGCGACATTATCTTCATGGGCGAGAACATCAACGACGTGCCGCCCTACAAGCGCAATGTCAACACCGTTTTCCAGCGCTACGCCCTGTTCCCGCACCTGAACGTTTTCGAGAACGTCGCTTTCCCGCTGCGTGAAAAGAAAGTCGACCGCGATGAGATTGAGGAAAAGGTCGAGGAGATGCTCTCCCTCGTCGCGCTTAAGGGCTTTGAGCACCGCAGCGTCACGAGCCTTTCCGGCGGCCAGCAGCAGCGCGTCGCCATCGCGCGCGCCCTCGTCAGCCGTCCGAAGGTACTGCTGCTCGATGAGCCGCTCGCCGCGCTCGACCTCAAGCTGCGCAAGGATATGCAGCAGGAGCTCAAGAAGATCCAGAAAGCGACGGGGATAACTTTCGTCTTCGTCACGCACGATCAGGAAGAGGCTCTGTCCATGTCCGATACCGTCGTCGTCATGTCCGAGGGGCGCATCCAGCAGATCGGCACGCCTATCGATATCTACAACGAGCCGACCAACGCCTTCGTTGCCGACTTCATCGGTGAGAGCAACATCGTCGACGGCATCATGCTTGAGGACAGAAAGGTATCTTTCTCCGGCCACACCTTTGACTGCGTTGACGCAGGCTTCGGCAAGCGTGAGCCGGTCGATGTCGTCGTGCGTCCGGAGGACGTGGATGTCGTTCCCGAGGAAAAGGGTATGCTGCGCGGCGTCGTGACCTCGGTCACGTTCCTCGGCGTACACTATGAGATCATCGTCGATATCGGCGGCTTCAAGTGGATGATCCAGACCACCGACTTTGTCGACGTCGACGAGCATATAGGACTGTATATCGAGCCGGACGCGATACACATCATGCACAAGTCCGAGTACTCCGGCATGTACGGCGACTACTCGTCCTTCTCCAACGAGCTTGACGAGCTGAGCAACGCAGAAAGCGAGAGCGAAGAATGAACGAAAAGACCCGCGGCTTTATCCAGCGCCTGACGCTGACGCCCTATTCGGTGTGGGCGGCACTGTTCATCGTCGTGCCGCTGATATTCGTGGCTTACTATGCCTTTACCGACGCAAGCTTCCGGTTCACAACGGAGAACGTCACGCGCTTCTTCACCGCGACCTCTGTCGTCGACGACGGCGAGGCCGTCAGGGAGGTGCACACCTACCTGCTGATCTTCATGCGCTCGCTTAAGCTTGCCGTCATCTCGACGCTCATATGCCTGCTGATGGGCTACCCCATCGCCTATATAATGGCACGCGCCAAGGCGCGGACGCAGAAGATAATGGTCACGCTCATTATGATCCCCATGTGGATGAACTTCCTTATCCGCACCTACGCATGGATGACCATCCTGCAGGACACCGGCATCTTCAACGGCCTGCTCTCCGCGCTCGGCCTCGGCACGGTACACATCATCGGCACCGAAGCCGCCGTCGTCATCGGCATGGTGTATGACTATTTTCCGTATATGATAATCCCGATATATTCTGTCATGGCAAAGATGGACGTGAAGCTCATCGAAGCTGCGCGCGACCTCGGCTGCAACGGTGCGGGCGTGCTGCGCCGCGTCATCTGGCCGCTGAGTCTGCCCGGCGTGCTCTCCGGTATCACGATGGTGCTGATCCCGTCGATAAGCACCTTCTATATTTCCCAGAAGCTCGGCAACGGCAAGTTCTATCTGATCGGCGACGCTATCGAGGGGCAGTACGTTGCGAACAATCTGCACTTTGCCGCGGCGATCGCGTTCATTCTGATGATAATTCTGCTGCTGTGCATGGCCGTGATGCAGCGCCTTGCCAACCGCAAGCTCATAGTCGCGTAAGGAGGGGAGCAAAATGAAACCTGCCGCAAAGGTATATACCGCGATCATTATGATCTTCCTTTTCGCGCCTATCGCGATCCTGCTCGTGTTCTCTTTCAACGAGGCGAAGAGCCTTTCCGTGTTCTCCGGCTTCTCGCTCAACTGGTACCGCGAGCTCTTCCGTGACGCGGAGACCCTCGGCGCCGTGCGCAACACCCTCATCCTCGCAGCCTCCGCCGCCCTTATCTCCACCGTCATGGGCACCGCCGCCGCAGTCGGGATAAACAAGCTGCGCAGCCGCGCGCTGCGCACCGCGATGGACACCGTGACGAACATCCCCATGGTGAACCCCGATATCATCACCGGTATCTCGCTGATGCTGATGTTCGTGTTCGTCGGCCGCCTCTTCGGCGCGGCGACGAGCCTGAACTTTGCCACCATGCTCATCGCGCACGTGACCTTCTGCCTGCCCTATGTCATTCTGCAGGTGCTGCCGAAGCTGCAGCAGATGGACCGCTCGCTGCCCGAGGCGGCGATGGACCTCGGCTGCACACCGCTGCGCGCCTTTATGAAGGTCGAGATACCGGAGATCATGCCCGGCGTCGTGACCGGTCTCATCATGGCTTTCACCCTCTCGCTGGATGACTTCGTCATCAGCTACTTCACCTCCGGCAACGGCTTCCAGACCCTGCCTATCCGCATCTACAACATGACGAAAAAGACCGTCACGCCGAAAATGTACGCTCTGGCGACGATCATCTTCTTCGTCATCCTTGCGCTCCTCATTATGACCAACCTCATCGACAGCGACAAGCCCAAGACCGCCAAGCCCCCCAAAGCCAAGGCTGCGAGGAAAAGACGCGAGCGCACCCGTACCGACCGCGTCATCGCGGGCGTCATCGGCGGCGCGCTGCTCGTCGGCATGATCGCGGTGATCGTCCTCTCCGGCGGCAACACCCTGACGCTGAACGTCTACAACTGGGGCGAATATATCTCCGACGGCTCCGACGATACCCTCGACACCATAAAGGCCTTCGAGGAGTATTACTACGAGACCTACGGCGTCAAGGTCAAGGTAAACTACACCACCTATGCCAGCAATGAGGACATGTTCGCAAAGCTCTCCTCGGGCGCTGTGAGCTTCGATGTCGTCATCCCGTCGGACTATATGATCGCCCGCATGCGTGAAAACGACATGCTCCTGCCGCTGGACTTTGACAACATCCCGAACTATCAGTACATCAACGAGGGCTTCCACGGCCTGTACTATGACCCGGACGATATGTACAGCGTGCCCTACACCTACGGCGTCATCGGCGTGATATACGACGCGAACCGTGTCGACGAGGAGGACGCCCACGGCTGGGAGCTCATGTGGAACGACAAGTACAAGGGCGATATCCTCCAGTTCAACAACTCCCGCGACGCATTCGCGACCGCGCAGTATATGCTCGGCCTTGACGTCAACAGCACGGACCACAGCGAGTGGGACACCGCGCTCGACGCGCTCAAGAAGCAGGCTCCGCTTGTGAAGAGCTACGTCATGGACGAGATATATAACATGATGGAATCCGGCGAGGCCGCCATAGCCGCCTACTATGCGGGCGACTACTTCACGATGGTCGACGCGCAGGCGGATAATGTAGACCTCCAGTTCTACTACCCCGACGCGACGAACTACTTCATCGACGCGATGTGCATCCCCTCCTGCTGCCAGAACAAGGAGCTCGCCGAGATATTTATCAACTATATGCTCTCCCCCGAGCCCGCCATCGCGAACGCCGAGTACATCTACTATGCCTCCCCGAACTCCCTTGTCTATGAGGACGAAGGCTACATCGAGGAGATGGGCGAGGACACCATGGCCATCCTCTATCCCGAGATTGACTTCAACGCCATGTACGGCGCCTACGCCTACCGCAGCCTCGACGCGGATATGCTCGACTACGTCAACACCCTCTGGGAGACGCTGAAGATCAATTAAGCATAAGCCATTAAAGCCGCAGCGTTAGACCGCTGCGGCTTTTTCATATGCGCCGAACCAGCAATCAGAATTATTTTTAAGACACTGAGCGTTTATTTGACGAGATTGCTATTTTTATGTCACTTTCCGGAAGCATTTGCACTGACCCCGGCTGTAAAAATTTTCCCCTCGATTTACAAACATCACACAAAGGATCGCGCAGTATTGACCCCCAAAATGAGCGTATCGATATATATATATATATATATCGAGCAAACGCGCAAAACGTGCCCTGAATAATTTATTGAAAAATGGAAAACGAGAACTTAATATATAACCACATTCGTGCACGAAATCGATTCTAACTGAAAAAAAGAGGGGTTACAATGAAAAAGCAAATGCGCAAGATAGATGTTCTGGCAGTTGCGGTAGGCTCCATAATCGGCTGGGGCTGCTTCGTAATGCCGGGCAACTCGTTCCTTCCCTCCGCCGGTCCGATAGGCACCGTTATCGGACTGTTCCTCGCAGCTGTCATAGCTTGGGTCATCGCCCAGAGCTATGGTTACCTCATAAGAAAGTACCCCGTCGAGGGCGGCGAATTTGAGTATACCACGCAGGCGTTCGGAAAGAGACACGCTTTCATCTGCGGCTGGTGGCTCATCCTGGCATACATTTCGTTCATTCCGCTCAACGGCACCGCGATCGGCCTTATCACCCGCTACGTCTTCCCCGGCACGATCCTCCAGTCCGTGAAGCTCTGGAACATCGGCGGCTTCGATGTCTATCTCGGTGAGATAATCCTCACGATGGCCATCGTCTGCATCTTCATGTTCATCAATATCAAGGCCGTCAAAGTGGCCTTCGTCTCCCAGACCTTCCTTGCGATAGCGCAGACCATGATCATCTTCATCTTCCCGATAATCATCATCGCGACCGGCAAGGCAGACTTCAGCTACATGAAGCCGCTGCTTGAAGGCAGCAAAGGCGAGAGCGTCATGTCCGGCATAGGCGTCATCCTCTCGATGGCTCCTTGGGCGTTCGTCGGCTTTGACGTTATCCCGCAGGTGTGCGAGGAGTTCGACTTTGACCAGTCCAAGACCAAGGCTCTCATGGTCATGACGATAATCTCCGCATGGGTCATGTACTCCTGCACGACTCTCACCACCGCAATCATGCGTCAGGAGGGCTACGCCTCCTGGGCTGAGTACCTCAACTCCAATCCGTTCTGGGCGACCGGCTCCGCTGTTGAAACGGCGCTCGGCAAACCGGGGCTTTACATTCTCGGCTTCGCTATGGCCTGTGCGGTGCTCTCCGCAATAAACGGCTTCTTCATCGCCTCCACCCGTCTGCTCGCCGCCATGGCCAACAGAAAGGCTCTGCCCAAGTTCTTCGCCAAGCGCACTGCCGTCACCGGCGCTCCCGTGAACGCGACCTTCTTCGTCGGCGCTATCGCCCTTATCGGACCGTGGTTCGGCCGCACCGCCCTCAGTTGGATCGTCGACATGACCTCCGCCGGTACCTCCATCGTGTTCACCTACGTCTGCATGGCCGCGTGGAAGTTCGCAAAGCGCGAGAACAACGGCCGGATGAAAGTGTTCGGCATTCTGGGCGCTCTGTGCGGCATCGTCTTCCTGCTGCTCATCATCCCCGGCACGGCTTCGTCCCTGTATAAGCAGTCGTGGATATGCCTGATCGTCTGGGCGCTCCTCGGCGTTGTGTTCTGGTTCACGCAGAAAAAGGAATATCTCGCAGAGCCCGCAAACACCAAGGAATAATATCCATCCGCAAAAACATAAAGGCTGCGGCAGTATCTGCCGCGGCCTTTTGGAATTAAAATTTAGGAGCAATTTTATGAGAATTTCGGCATCCGAGTTTATTCTGTTCTGCAATTCGCCGCTCGAAAATGTCAGGCGCCTGTCGGCCATCGTGCCCGAGGTCGAGCTTATGATGGACGGCGACGCATGGGAGCATGACCAAAACGGCTGGGACGCTCAGGTCAATATGCTCAAGGGGATAAACGTCCCCATGAGCGCGCATCCCCCCGCATGGGATGTCAACCCCGCCGCGCCGCTGCTGGCTCTGCGTGAGGCCGCGTCTTTTCTGAACAAGAAAGCGCTGGAGTTTTGCGTTGAGATGGGTATAAAGCAGATGGTCTACCACCCCGGATACTATGACCGTGATTCTTCTTTCAGCCTGAACCGGGCAAAGGATCATGCGTACCAGCTGCTTGATGAGCTTATCGCTCTGGCAAAGCCCGCCGGGATAACCCTCGCCTTTGAAAACATAGGCGGCCCCGCCGCGACTCTGTTCACTCAGGAGGAGTTCATCCATGCGCTCGATGGGATCGACCCCTGCGCGCAGCTCCTGCTCGACGTTGGGCACGCAAACATGAACGGCTGGAACATCCCCGAGGTTATCGACAGGACTGCCGGCAGGCTCTGCGCCCTGCACCTGCATGATAACGACGGCACCTGCGACGCTCACCTGCCTATGGGTCAGGGTAACATCGACTGGAACAGGACTTTTGCATCGATGCGTCAGCTGCCTGACAGCTGCGTCTTCATCATGGAGTACCAGACCGGGACAGATCTGGAAAAGCTTGCAGAGGGCAGGGATATGCTTCTTGCCGCCCTCGGCTGAGAAGAACGGATAAACGACCGCCGGTCTGATAATTCAGACCGGCGATATTTTCAAGTGTATTGGGTCACGCGCCGTACTCAGAAAACGGCGTGTAGTCGAGCTGCCGGTATGCGGACTCGGTCGGCTCTATCTCGGTCAGCTCACCGTTTGCATAGCTGTAGCAGCTGTACTCGGTGTCGAAAGCACTGCTCGCCCCATCGATGACGAGAGTGTTGTCATCGCAGATGTAGCAGCGTGCGCGCTCCATGGAATCTATCAGCAGCACGGGGTGCCCATCCTGATAGGTGTAGAAGTCAAAAACGGCATTAGCGACAAATTCGTCTCCTCCTATCGCGCCGATGAACAGCTCCGGCGTGCCGTCCCCGTCAAGGTCGATGAAGGTGTAGCCGACGTTGTCGAGCGCATTGCCCTCATAGCAGTACATGTTGAGCAGGCTTATCTCGCTGCCTATAAGCTCCCCGCCGCCGTAGTTGTTCGTCAGCGCCTGCGCATACACGTCAAGGATGTCCTTGTACATGACCAGCGGATCGGTCACGGGCTCTGCGGTAGGTTCGGGAGTCGGTGTCGGTTCAGCCGTCGGCTCCGGCGTGGCTTCGGGCGTGGGCGCGGCGGTCTGCACCGGCTCTGCCGTGGGAGCAGGCGACGCAGTGCTCCCGCAGGCGGTCAGCACAGCAAGCGCCAACGCCGCGCAGAGAATGATAGATACGGTCTTTTTCATTTTGTCTTCTCCCTCAATTCATCCAATGTATCTGCTGCTCCTCCGTAAGCGGGTAGCTTATGAGCGCGCTGCCGTCGAGGTTTTCGCGATGCATGTCAACGGCGGTGATGCAGCTGTTGTTATAGGTCGTGTAGTAATAAATGCCCTTGTCCGCGTTGCAGCAGCTTGAATAGAGCGTTATTTCATACTTGCCGCTCTCAAGCTCGCAGCAGCCGCGCTGCTGCTCAACGGAGCCGAGGATGTGGAAGAACTGGCTCACACTTTCATTCTCGCTGTCCCCGGAGACGGAGTTGAGCTTTGTGAACGCGGCGCGCACAAAGCGGGACTGCGAGGACAGATCTCCCGGCAGGCCGATGCCGCCCATACCGCGGCTGTAGTTCTCAAGCGGCAGAGCTGAGAAGCGGTTCACCGGCGGCTTGGCCGAGACGTTCATGTAGTTGTTGAGATTGAAAAGCTGCATCGGGAACGGCGGGTTGTTCGTCAGCACACCGGCGGGGTTATCGTATATATGCAGGCCGTCCTGCGTGGATTCGAGCGTGATGCAGCCGTTTCTGTCGGCGATGAGCCAGTGCAGCTGGGCAAGCGGCATCCCGGCCGAGAACGGGATATCCGTGATGTTCAGGCGCTCAAGCATTGTGCGCGCCTCCTCGATACCGGCGCAGCTGCCGAGCAGCCATGGAATGAGCTCAAACTGCGTAATATTATCCTTGCCGTTTACCGGCGCGTGGTACTTCGCGTTGCCGACGAAGTTCAGCCCCGCGATGCAGAGCCCCTTTTCGTTCACCGCGTCGTAGTAGAGCGGGTAGCCGTCCTGCACGTGGGCCATGCCGATGATAGCATAGCGGTTTTTGAACTCCTCCCCGCGGCGCAGGGCAAAGGAATATCCGCGCGGCGTGACGGTGACGCTCTCGCCGTAGGGGAACTCATAGTCAAGGTTTCGTCCGAAATAAAAGTCCTTCGTCAGATATGTCGCTGCTGTGCACATTGCGCTCCCTCCAATCAGTGAAGCCCATTCTAAACCCCGGCGCACCGCATATCAAGTGAAGAATTATTAAGAACAGCTCAACAATCGTACACCTGCGCTGCACCGTAGTGTCGACAAGCTCACAAAACCGTGGTAAAATATAATAAACTGATAAAAGGAAGAAAAGGTATGGAACTGGTAGTCAAGCATTTCTCTGAGCTGAGCGCTGAAGAGCTGTTCGAGATATACAAGCTGCGCGTCTCCGTTTTTATAGTGGAGCAGGCCTGCCCTTATCAGGATATCGACGACGCGGACAGATCAGCATACCATGTCTGGCTGCGTGATGAGGACGGTATCGAGGCCTATGCCCGTGTGCTCCCGGCAGGCGCTGCCTTTCCTACGGCGGCCATTGGCCGCGTCATTGCGGTGAAGCGCCGCTGCGGTCTGGGTACAAAGATCGTTACCGCCTCTATAGAGACGGCAAGGGACAGGCTCGGCGCGGATATGATCACCATCGAAGCGCAGACCTATGCACGCTCACTGTATGAGAAAGCCGGTTTCAGACAGACATCCGAGGAATTTCTGGAGGATGGGATACCGCACATTCAGATGCAGCTTGAGCTGTGATAAGAAATGAGGCATAAAGCATGAATATATCTGAGATAATGGAAAAGATGATCGCCTTTTCGGATGGCAATATTCACGATATCGACCATTTTCTCCGCGTGTGGTCGTATGCGAAAACCATCGGCGAGCTGGAAAATTTGGACACCATGACGCAGTATATCCTCGAAGCCGCCGCGATAGTGCATGACATTGCCTGCCCGCTGTGCCGTGAGAAGTACGGGAACACAAACGGCAAGCTCCAGGAGACCGAAGGCGCGCGCATGGTCTGCGAATTCTTCGCCGGTACCGGCCTGAGCACGGAACAGATCGACCGCATCGCTTTTCTTGTTGGGCACCATCACACGTATACCGGTGTCGACGGCCTGGATTATCAGATCCTGCTGGAAGCGGACTATATCGCCAACGCCTCGGAGAACGGGTACAGCAGCAAGAACGTCTCAAACTTCATCGAGAAAATAATGCGCACAGCCAGCGGCAAAAGGCTCGCCCGGCTGGTTCTCCGCCCATGAGCATAGCCCCAGCGCCTCCTTGTCCGGAGGCGCTGTTCTTTTTCCGTACCGTTCTTTTCACTCGCTTACTGCGATAAAGATATTGGACACGTCCCCTGCCGAAAGCGCCGCGCCCAGCCGCGGCAGCAGGCTCTCGGCAAATGCGGTGACATATCCCCTGCTCCATGCGTCGCTGATCTGCAGCTCCCCGCAAAGTTTGATTGCAGCGCCGCGCAGAAGCTGCCGCCGCTGCTCCCGCGTTCTGCTTCGCAGCAGATATAAAAGTCCCTCCTGCTCCGCCTTCCCCGTGCTAAGACTCCGCACGTCCTTTCCGAGCAGGGTCAGACCGAGCGCATTCGTAAGCGGCTGCTCACACAGGTTGAGATAGGCTTCCTCAATGCCGCCGTGTACCGTCCGCAGAAGCGCCCCCACCGCGCCGCCGAACTCTATCCTGCCCGATGCTCGCAGCACCTCCGCCCGGCTTTCGGCAAGCTCCGCTATCTCATTTTCGCGCAGCGTCAGTCCGAATCTGCCGCTGTATGCATTGCACTCCCGCAGCTCCCGCCGGGCTGCAGACATCTGCTGCTGCATTGGGATGAGGTACATTTCGTCCATACCGCTCTCCCCTGTCATATCCGCGCTTCAAGTATTGAATTTACTATCTGCCTGAAGCCGTAGTCAAGGAACTCCTCTTCGGTCATGCCGTTCTGCGCGCAGATGAATTTTCCCTTTGTCCCGGCAAGCGCCAGCAAAGAATCAAGGCTCGACCAGAGCACATAGACCGTCAGCGTAGGGACGATGTCTTTCCTCACCTCGCCGCTTTCCTGCCCGCGTATAATAAGCGCTTCAAGCGTTCCGTTTATCTCCGTCCCAAGGCGGAGTATATTTTTCACCGCGTCAGATGCGGCTGCCCGCCCGATCTCTTCATCGCCTGAGCGGCTCAGCCTTTCAAGCGAGTGCGGATATTCCCTCCTGTACCTTCTCATCGCGCCGCACACCGCGCGGTACGCATCGACAAAACCGGCGTTATCGTTCACGGCGTTTTCAATATCCGTCTTCAATGCCTGCAGGCCCTTTTCAATGATGCGGTGGAGAATATCGTCCTTGCTCTCATAATAGGCGTAGATCGTGCGGCGGCTGTATTCCGATTTCTTTGATATGTCCTCTATCGTCGTCTGCTCATAGCCCTTTTCCGAAAAGAGCTTTTCGGCCGCCGTCATTATCCGCGCCCTGTGCAGCGCGGCCACGGCCTCTTTTTTGTTCGCCTCTCCCATTGTATACCTCTATTATAAAAAGTATACTGCAAGTATACTATACAATTTCTTCCCTGTCAACAATTCTGACCCTCCGGCATAGCCGCCGTAGGGTCAGAATGGGTCAGATATAGTCGGCCGATCCTGTCAGATCAGGATGCCTTCGCAGTGATCTATCTCGTGCTGGATGATCTCCGCCGTCCAGCCGGTAAAGGTTTTGAGCCGGGTCTGGAGCTTCTCGTTCTGCCACTGCACCTTGATGCTTTTGAAGCGCTTGGCTTTCCGCGTTCCGGTGAGGGACAGGCAGCCCTCCTCCGCTTCGTATGCTCCGGACTGCTTGATAATAGCGGGATTGAGCATGACCGTGTATTCGCCCTCGTTATCAAAGGCGATAATGCGCTTGTTGACGCCGATCATGTTCGCCGCCATGCCGACACAGCCGTCCTTATGAGCGATCAGCGTATCCAGCAGATCGCGCGCCGTACCGAGGTCCTCCTCCGCCGCGGGCTCGGCTTTCTGCGCAAGAAAGGCTTCATCCCTGCAAATCTCGCAAACCATAGTACACTCTCCTTGGATCGTTTTTTCATATTGTATCAGTCCGCGGAAAAATGCGCAAGCCCCGCAGCATCGCAGCCTGAGAAACAGCTCACCGCCGTCCCGGCAGTGAGCTGTTTTCTTTTACTCATGCGGGTCATCTGATTCATATCAGGCCCCGCATAAACGACTACTGCATTCAGGCGTTTTTTACATAGAAAAATCCACCGTAATTATTAAAATCACGGTGGATCGATGGTGGACGATACAAGACTCGAACTTGTGACCTCCCGCACGTCAAGCGGATGCGCTACCAGCTGCGCCAATCGTCCGTAGCAAAAAGTGCACGAAACCGTCGATATTTAATATTTTTGAGCACTTTTATTATAACATAGAATTGCCGAAAATACAACCGGAAATGCTGATTTGGCTTTGCTGTTGACATTTTTGTTGACACTGCGAAGAGCCTGTTTTACCTGTGTTTATGCGGCTTTCTTGCTCTATGGGCGGCATAAAACTGACAGAATTGGCTCGATTTCCCACTGTCATTATTAGGTGGAAGACCCAAACACTGACTTAAAGAAAAAACGCGCTGAAAAAATGCCTCATATATTGACTTCCTGATTGCTGCTGCGATAGTATATTATCAGAGAAAGGGAAGTGATTGAGTGGAAAAAAGGCTTTTACATACCGTGCTTGATTATGAAAAGGACATTGCCCCGTATCGTTTCATTCAGATATATTCCGGAGTTGGGAGCGGGAAGAACTTGTGGGTGCAGAAATTGGCCGAAGCGGGCAGCCATGTTCTCCTCATAACGTCCCGTCAGATCACAGCAGATGCGCAAGCCAAAAAGCTGGATGCTTCCCGCTGGATAAATCTTGACCAACTGCTGGACGCTGACGAAAGGGAGTTTGAATGTTTATATTCTGACATCGTTCATAATGTTGTCTGTACGAACTCAGGGCTTGAAAAATTTGTGCGTCATCATTTCTCGGTGGACGATACAAGAACGCATCTATGGAACAAGTTTGACTATATCATACTGGATGAAGCCCATTCTCTGTCTACGGATGCGACTTTTGCAGATGCTCCATTTTACGTGGAAAAATTTCTCGGTTATGCAATTCGTCACAGCAGTTCCTCCTGCCGCTATATATTTATGACAGGAACATTAGCACCTATCAAATGGCTGCTCAATGATTATGCAGATGAAGTTCATCTTGCCGATTACTTTGAAAAGTGCGAATATGTTGTTCCTAAAAAAGTCTACCTTATAAACGGAAGAAAATCCAAGCAAATACTTGTCAACGCTCTTCGCGCCGGGCGTCGTGTCGTGTACTTTGCGAACACCATAAAAAGTATGACGCAGCTGATAAGTTACCTTAAAGACAATGGTATATCTGAAAGTGATATCGGTGTCATGTATGCTGATGATAATGACGATAAATGTTTTTCTGACGAGCTTGTGAGCCGTAAAGCCGCTATATATCAGTCGTTGAAAGATGAGGAAACGCTACCCTCAGATATAAAACTCTTTATTGCGACAACGAAGTGTAAAGAGGGCATCAATATCATGGATGAGGACATAACAATTATGCTCTCCGAAAATCATTATTATATTGATTTAATTCAGATGGCGGGGAGAGTGCGCAATGGGCTTAATACGCTGTATGTCATTTATGATGCACGACAGAACTATGACAGCTTTTCCCGCTTTGATGCAGAGGTAAACAGAGAATGTGTCGCAGGAGTAAATGAGGCTTACTCAAAGTACATTGCAGCGCACAGGAAACACGGTGACACTGTCGATACAAAACAGTTGATAAAGCGAGTGGAAAATATGTTCCGGTGCATCAGATTCAATCCCATCACGCAGATTTTCGAGGCATACGAGGGGCGCATTAACGGCATATTGGATTATTGCAGCAGTATAAATGACTTTGCCTGTTATGCTGACAGCTGGGACGAACCTGTAAACGACTACGGCGAGTTTGGCTGTGAGCAGATCAAACGGTGGTTTCCGCATTCCAAAATTTCTATTATTGATAAGAGACCATCACAGGGTGAGGTCAAAGATAAAATTCTGAGCTATCTAAGGCAGCATAATTACATGAACCGTGCATTATCAAAAGAAGAGCAATCGAATATAAAGGACTATATAAACAGGGAATTTGGAATATATGGCAACCGCGTTGCGGGTATGTCAATCCCTGTCAAAAGCCTTGCACCCGCTCTGGAACACGTTGATATTTCATGCAGGAAAACCGGCAGAAACAGTGATGGAAAGCGGATTATCGAATACATACCACCTGATGATGGGATTGAAATTGAATTATAATAGCTGGACACCAAAATGATGTTTTTGTTCCCCATGTCGTATTCCCCCCCTCTTGTGCTTTTGCTGACGCAAAACCGCCCCCACTCTTTCGAGAGGGGACTGCACGCTTTGTCTTCCTATTGCTTGCGCAATACTCAGCCAAGATTTATTTCATGTTATAAACATGGAAACTTATTTATACTACGATTTGCACCGGCAATTAGTGGGAGCGGTATGTCAGTGTAATGCTGGTAAATCCGATACTTTTATAGCACTTGAAATCAAGGCTTTTCTGCCCATATTGACATATACAGAAAATATGATATACTATAGACTACAGCGTCTGTAAAGATGCGCAAATGATTACTGTGTGCACGGCATGGACTTGCGTTAATGCGGTAATTGAAAGATGTGCACAACCGGATATATCCATGAGCGTATACGTGCACAGTGTCACGCTCGAATGCAATTGAATACTGACCTATAAGAGATGCGCGAGGGACAAGCCCTATGACCGCACGGCAACCTCCCAGAGAGAAAGGTGCCAAAGCTTGTATGATAGGTATGCCCTGTCCCGCGACAGGATTTTTTGCGCCTATTTTTCGGGAGGAACAATGAATGGAGGATGCAGAAATGACTGGAGAGACAATGTATGAGATCACTACGCAATGGGGTAAGTTCAAGCTTGACGAGCGTTCATATCAGGATTATCTTGACGGCAGGTCATGGCTATGTGCAGCGTTTGAACCGATAAAGCCGAAACACAGCCAACAGACACAGGTTGAGGTATGCCCGCATAATGTATCGCAGCGAGCTATTGAGCTTCGGGAGGCAGCAGCAAAAACCGGTGTGTGGGAGACTATCCGAAGAAATTTTCCGGACAGTGCGGTTAAGATTCCTTACAGGAGCAGAATGTCTGAAACGGGAATATACGATATGAATCTATCGGTACGTGCAAGCAACGGGCTTATGAGAGCGGGTGTAAATACACTCGGCAAGCTTAACGATACCATGCAGACAGAATCTGGTATTGCCGGAATAAGAAACCTCGGGGCAAAGAGTGTGAAAGAGATAAGCGGGGCATTTCTTCTGTTTACATACTCGCAGCTGTCACCGGCAGAGAGAGCAGAATACTGGCAGAGAATGATAGATAACGATTCAAGGCGCTGATAGGAGGGCACTATATGTCTAATGACTTTGACTTCAATCACGATGGCAAGGTTGATATGCAGGATGTGCATTTGTATGAGGACATTTTCAACGACGAGAGCGGGAACAGCAGGCAGCCGTACAAGCACAGCTCAGGCGGCCATATAAGCGGTGGTTCTATCATAGGCGGAATACTGGCGCTTTCGTATCTCAGCTCTTTACTCAACGGCACGATCGGAGCCAATTGGTTTACGTTGATTCTCGGCATTATAAGCATTGTTGTACTGGTAAAGTGTCTGATGTCATTTTAACGCGCAGAACGCAGAATAGCTCCAAAAAGCTCAATGATTGCAAGAGAAAACGCGGCCACGGGGATTAACCTTGTGGCCGCGTATATTTGGGGCATGTTATAGTCGTTTTATATAAGAAATAGGTTGTAAACTAAAAGTTGGGGTACCTGAGTAAACCCGGGTACTCCAACTTTTAGCATGTTGAAAAAATAAGAGTAGAGCATAACAGAAAAATCCTTTAAAATGAAGCTGCTAGACA
>CAVFGM010000111.1:0-6026 GCA_963621955.1 Bacteroidaceae bacterium | reverse complement strand
GTCCAGTACACGACGGTCGCGACCATTACGTCATCGCAGAAATACTGGATGAGCGCCGTGCCGCCGGTGAACATCGAGCTGAGCGCGACGCCGACGAGGACCATGGTTGCTGGAGTCGTGCCGCGCAGGCGCGAGATTGCAAGGATGACAACAGTCGTCGCCATGCCCCCCGCAAACGCGCAGAGCGTCACGAGCGCAGGATTTGTCACGGTCAGCGCGGAGGACGTCCCCCCGGCGTTGACCTGGATCCCCGCGCCGAAATACACTATCGCCACTGCCGCGCCGAAAGACGCGCCCTGAGACACACCCAGCGTGGATGACGAGGCAAGCGGGTTTCTCAGCACGTTCTGCATTATGCATCCGCTCAGCGCAAGCGCCGCTCCCACTGCGGCAGCGGTGGCGAGCTTCGGCATACGTACGTTCCAGATTATCGTCTCTGTCCGAAGATCGCCGCGGTGCGCTATCGCGAGGACGACCTCCTTCACCGACAGCCCTGCGGAACCCGCGATAAGCGAGAAAAGCCCGGACGCGGCAGTAATGCCGAGCAGCACGATCAGCACGAGCCACTTTCTCCATATGTAGCGCCCGTAGTCATTATTGAGCGTCTCAAGGCTTTTCTTCCTCATCTCTGTTTATTCTCCGATCGTCAATTCTCCGTAGTAAAGCCCGCCCGCTTCCATTTCGGTGAAAGTGTCCTTACCGAGCATGAAAGAGAGTATCTTCCCGCCGATCTCCGGCATCGTCACATCGGCAAACTGCTCGGGATAGAGCACTATGCCGGCATAGTAGGCATCCATAAGCGCGTAGGTGATGTTCGTCCCGCAGTTATTGAAGGAAGGCATCGTGTAGACCTGCCCATCCTTTACTGCGCGCAGCGCTTCAAAGAAGCCGGGGTTGGTGTTATATTCGTCGTTCACGAGATCCATGTTGCCCGGATCAAGGAAGATTATATCAGGGTTCCATTCGATGACCTTCTCGAGGTCTACCTCATAGTAGTTCTGATCCGCCGCCTCATCGGCAACGTTGAGCGCGTTCACACCCATGAACGGCCCGAAGTGCGCATAGGTGCCGCCGAAGCCGTGGCGGCCGGAGAACGTAACAGCGCCGGTATAGACTTTCTGCTTATCGGAATCCGGGATATCCTTCGTGCGGTCATTGAGATCCTGCTTGCACTCATCAATGAAAGAGAGCACGGACTCGCAGCGCTCCTGTGCCCCGACGACCTCGGCAAAAACGCGCATCGCGTCGTAGAAGCTCTCGTCCACAAAGTTGCGGCTGAGGTAGCGCACACAGACGACAGGTATACCGGTCTGGCCGTAAAGCTCATCCGCCGCCTCGGCAGAGAAGCCCGCAAGTATGACGTCGGGCGCGACGGAGATTATCTCCTCGGCATAGCCGTTGTTCGCGCCGCTGCCGCCGCCCGAGCCGACCGCGGGCAGATCCTTTATCTCGTCGCGGTAAACGGGGTTATAGTCGCGGAGAATATTATAGGCCTCCTTGTCGTGATCCTCAACGCCGACCATCATGTCCACGACATCAAGGTACGCCGCCATGCGCGGCGCGCCCGAACCGAGGCAGATAATGCTCTCGACGTTATAGGGTATCTCGACCTTACGTCCCCATGTATCGGTCACAATACGCATTTCCTGCGCGGCGTTTTCCTGTGCAGTATTCTCCTGCGCGGGCGCAGCGCTCTGTTCAGGTGCGGAAGAGCTTCCGCAGGCTGCGAGCGACAGCAGCGCCGCAAGCGCGAGTATTATAGCTGTTATTTTTTTAGACATCTGTTCTTTCCTCCGGTGTATCTAAGTGGAGCGGAGGTGATCGGTCTCCGCTCCGCAGATAGTTCATGAGCGCTTCATGCTTACTGTCATTGAGTATACATGATTGCCGCACAGATTTTAAGCCCCCCGGGGGGATGCAGACGCACTACAATCCGAGTGTGATTGTATAAATTTCGGCAATCTCCGTATCGAAACCGTATTCAACAGATGCTGAACACAAATCGCACAAACCATATTGACAAGTTTGCGGCATTCGGTTATCATGCAGATATTAGTTCAAATTTTTTAATCAAAATTTTTGAAGTTAGTAAAGGAGCTGCAAACGATGGATATTTTCACAAAGTGCGAAAACTTTACCCTTGCAAAAGATTACAGGGAAAAAGGCATATATCCCTATTTCCATGCGCTGGAATCGCGTCAGGACGTTGAGGTCATCATGGAGGGCAAGCGGCGCATAATGCTCGGCTCGAACAATTACCTCGGTCTGACGACTCAGCCCGAGGTAGTGGAAGCCGGAATAAAAGCCTTTGAGCGGTACGGCACAGGCTGCTCGGGCTCGCGCTTTCTTAACGGCACACTTGAAATGCACCTCGAACTCGAAGCAGAGCTGGCAGGCTTTGTACATAAGGAGGGCGCGGTCACGTTCTCGACCGGCTTTCAGTCGAACCTCGGCATAATCAGCGCTATAGTCGGGCGGAACGATTACGTGATATGCGACCGCGAGAACCACGCCAGCATATATGACGGCTGCAAG
Organism: Bacteroidaceae bacterium; assembly: GCA_963621955.1. Lineage (GTDB taxonomy): Bacteria > Bacillota > Clostridia > Oscillospirales > Oscillospiraceae > Limivicinus. Next base: position 3,491 of record CAVFGM010000111.1, on the reverse strand, counting down.
CTGTCCTACGGGAAAATGCTGCGCTATAAGCACGCGGACATGGCCGACCTTGAAGCCCAGCTCCAGCGCGTACCGGAGCAGAGCGGTGTACTTATCGTAACGGACGGCGTGTTCTCCATGGGCGGCGACATTGCCAAGCTTCCGGAGATCGTCGACCTCGCCAAGAAGTACGGCGCAAGGGTGATGGTGGACGACGCGCACGGCCTCGGCGTTATCGGCGAGGGCGGCCGCGGCACCGCAAGCTATTTCGGTCTTGACGACGAGGTCGATATAATCATGGGGACATTCTCAAAGTCCCTTGCCAGTCTCGGCGGCTACATGGCCGCGAGTGAGCTGGTGTGCGACTATGTACGCCACAATTCCAGACCCTTCATTTTCTCCGCATCCATCCCGCCCAGCGCCTGCGCGACAGCTCTGGCCGCCCTGCGGTATATCGAATCACATCCGGAGCTGCCCGAGCGGCTTCTTGCGCTCTCGAGCTACGCGAGGAACGGGCTGAAGGAGCGCGGTCTGCATATCCGCGAATCGCTCACACCGATAATCCCGATATATACCTATCAGGCAGAAAACACTCTGAGAAAGGCAAAAGAGCTGTATGAAGCCGGAGTATACGTTAACCCCGTCCTCCCGCCTGCAGCGGAGCCGACGGAGTGCCTGCTGCGCACGAGCTATATGGCAACGCACACCGAGGCGCTGCTTGACGAAGCTATGGACATAATAAAAGCCGTCCTCGGAGCCGACGTGCAGAATTGATATTATAACCGGATAAGATCGCCCGGCACCGCCTTGCCCGCGCTCTCTCATATCTCCCCATGCTTTCACATATACATCAAATACGAAAGCATGGGGAGTGGTGCATATGTACACAAATATCGAGCAGCGCGCCTGTGATCTGGCGGTGTTCATCATAGACAACCGGGCCACCGTCCGCTCCGCCGCCAAGCGCTTCGGGATCAGTAAATCCACCGTACATAAGGATCTGACAGAGCGGCTTCCGCGGGTCAATCCGGGGCTTTATAAACAGGTGCGTCTGCTCTTGGATATAAACAAGGCCGAGCGGCATATCCGCGGCGGCCTTGCCACCCGCCGGAAGTATAAGGGAGAATAAGTAAGACAGCGCCCGCGGAAATTCTATCCGCGGGCGCTGTCTTGCTTTGTCTATGTCTATTACGTTACATGAAGCGCTCCATGAACTGTGCCAACTCGTCTTTGATCTTCGCCTGACCGGCAAGCAGATTCTCCTTCAGCTTCTCCTGCTCCCCTGTCAGCTCGCCCTTTATCTCCGCGTACCCGCGGCGCAGCTCATTGACGCGCGCCTGCTGCTTCTCGCGGCTGCGGTTGTATGCGTCCATGGTCTTCGCGATGTTGTGGAAAAACTCGTCCGACATTCCCTCGTGCTCCGGGTATTTCCCCGCACGGTAATTGTCTATGACCACCGCATAGCGCTCCCATGCGTGGCTGATCGCGTCCTCCCACGAGATATAGATATCCCGCTGCGCCGCCTCGCCGATGCGCTTCATCGCCTCCGGCTCCCGGCACAGCTCTTCGAGCTTTGCCGCCATGCTGTCGGCGTTTTCTTCTATCAGCACACCGCTGACGTTATCTGTCACGTCCTCCGCCGCGCAGCTGCCCGCAACGAGCACGCTGCCCAGCGCGCAGGCCGCGGCCTCGCGCACGACAAGGCCGTTCGTGTCAAAGGTCGACGGGAACAGGAACATATCTGCCCGGCAATACCATGCGCGGATCAGGTTCCTGTCGTGTATCGGCGGGGAGAAGAACACCCTGTCGCTCAGCCCGAGCTTCTCCGTCAGCGCGACGATCTCGTCCTTGTCGTTTCCGCCGCCGACAAATACCATGCGGAAATCCTGCCCGCTCGCGCGCAGCTTCGCAAGACCCTCAAGAATTATCCTGATGCCCTTGTACCACATCATCCTGCCGACAAACAGGAACACCGGCACATTCTCCGGCAGGTCGTAGCCCTCCGTCACCTGCGCGATGAGCGCTTCATCGACTCTCCCCTGCGGGAAGTCCACGCCGTTCGGCATGACGATATAATCGCCCTCATATCCGATGGCGCGCAGGTTCTCGCCCGCGCCGCGGCTCACCGTCCATACCTCGTCGCAGGCGGAGATGTTCGCCGCGAGCAGCGCCTTGGCCTCCTCCTGCAGGAGCTTGCCGCGTATGGCGTTTGCGATGTCTATGTCGAACTTCGTGTGATAGGTCATCACCACCGGGACCTTTATCCTGTCCCGCAGTGAGCGCGCGAGCATCGTCGAGGTTATCGGGCAGTGGCTGTGGATAATGTCAAAGTTCCCGGCCTCAAGGGTCTTCTGCACTGCCGCCGAGAACGGGAAGCCCGCTCTGTAGCCCACAAGCTTCGTCATGTCGACGCTCGGATAGCGCACCACCGGGAACGGATATACCGAGTCGTCCGCCTCCGGGTTATCCGGCGTGACGACCACGGCGTTCCCGAATTTCTCTGTGATTATCTGTGCGTAGTTCGTGACGGCGTTCGCCACCCCGTCTATCTCCGGCGGGAACGAGTCGTTTATCAGGCAAACGTTGAGCTTCGGCATAAGTTTTCCTCCGTTGATCAGGCTTTTCCATGCTTGATCGCGCCGGTGCGGTAGGCCTCCAGCAGCTTTTCGAGCTCCGCTATCTGCGCTGCGATCTCGCAGCCGTCGTCCGTATCGGCGATCTTGACGCGGTTGGGGTAGGTCTTGACCGGTATCATCCGCGAATGCATGTCGAGGTTATTATATATCGACTCCTGCAGTGATGTAAAGGGCTCATGTTCGGAAAGATACATCTGGTGCGAATTTGAAACCAGCGTATAGCCTGCGATGCCGGTGACGGACTGGTACGCCTTGGACAGCCCGCCGTCGATGATCAGCAGCTTTCCGTCCACCTTTATCGGGCTCTCGCCTTTCTTTATCTTGACCGGGATATGCCCGTTCACAATGACGGCGTCCTTATCCGTTATCTCGAACTCCTCCAGTATCCTGTCGGCCATCTCGCGGGTATAGGCCAGCTTGAAGTATGCGTCGGAGGCCTCCTTGTGCGTCTGCTTATCGTCGAGGAAATAGCGCTCAAACGTCGCCATCTTATCCTTGCCGAACAGCGGCGACTTTGCCCCGCACCAGAGGTACCACATGAAGTCGCAGCCGCGCCGCCGCTCCTCCGAGCCCTCCTCGCCGTAGCGTCCCTGACGGGCGAGGCGCTCGCAGCAGTCGAACAGCGACTTGCCCGAGCATATGTCCCCGTAGACGTTCAGCGTCGTGAAGCTGCCGTCCGGTTCCATCGGTATGCAGCCGTGGAACATCAGGCAGTTGTTGTAATACTTATACATCGAGCCTTTCTTGTATATGAACTCAATGTGCCGCTGGAGCTTCTCGCAGTTGACGAAGGAGCTGACGAGCCCCTCTATGACCTTTGCCTCCTCCGGGCTGAGCGCGTAGGGAGACGTGGGATCGATCGTCGGGAAGTTCGTA
>CAVFGM010000110.1:0-6793 GCA_963621955.1 Bacteroidaceae bacterium | reverse complement strand
GCCCTTGGGTGTACCTCCCTTTATCATAGTGCCATTTTCGAACGGGAGCACCCGGACGAAAATGCCGCGAAACGTCCCCAAACACCGCGGGTTCTTCTGCCAGGGTATCGTTGCCCCACCTGCCTCCGCAAAAGCGCACACAGCGCCTCGTGTGCGGCTAAGCGCGGGAAGAAGGCAAGGGTGCAAAGACTTAAGAATGTTACACTCTTACACCCTTGGGGATTTTCCAATACCACTGGTCGCCACGTTTTGCGGAGACGATGCCGAGATTCTTCTTTGCAATTTTAAGTGTGCGTTCTGAGATCCCAAGCTCGTCTGCACGAATACGAATTGCTTCTGCACTGATCTCGCCGGTGTTCAACATCCTTTTGAGTTCATCCTCCATCTGCATAGTTTTTGTCTGCACCTGACCTCCGCCGCTCAACAGTTCATCAACCGTGATCTCACAGGCACCCTTCCACTGAAAGCCACGTTCCGGGTCTAACTCAAATGCGATGGATTTACCCTCAGGTGCAAGACTGTTCTTGCTCTGCGCAATGACTCTTACGGTAGGCTCGTCTTGTATGCGTCCGACAACGAGAATGCTTCTTGCTGCGGCAGTGAAATCTATTGAGCCGAGACCGCGGTACCCGGACTTCATTCCGCTCGCCTTATTCATGTGACCAATGAGGACTACCGCGCAGCCTGTCCGCTCCGCGACGGCGGAGAGCTTTTTCATTATCGGCCTGATCTTGTTTGCCCTGTGCATATCCACGCCGCTTCCGAGATATGCTTGCAATGGGTCGAGCACGAGCAGCCCGGCATCTGTACTGTGTATTGCTTCCTCAAGCCGCTGGTCTGTCAGCGTCAGCATACTCTTGCTGTCGTCAATGGTCTGGACATGTGAGCAGTCTGCGCCGACTGCTTCGAGCCGGGGCTTTATTGTATCGGCGAGCCCGTCCTCGGCAGTCTGGTAAATGACATTCATCGGTGGCAGTCCGGCCTCACATTCCGGCAGAGTCTCACCGCGTGTCAGTGCGGCAATGACAGAGAGAACGAAAGTTGTTTTGCCTTCGCCCGGGTCTCCCTGTACGATCGTCACCTTTCCGAACGGGATGTACGGATACCACAGCCACTTTACCTCTTCTGTTTTTATTTCGCTGAGCGAAATTATTTTCAGTTCTTTTCTCATTTTATCCCTCCCCCAACACGAGTAGATAATCTGATTCGTACAATCATAATCTACTTCTGAACTTACCCTAACATAGAGATTGACATTTGTAAATAGATAATGTATGATTTGACTACATACACTATATCACTCGAAATACATTATCTACTGAGAGGGACACCGACATGGGGATGTTAGGCAAAGACCTATTCGACATTAGGAGACCGCGCAGAAATACAAAAGTCGAGTTTGGAGAATCATGCTATTGGGTCGAATCGAATCCAGTGCCGCAGCCATACGGAACTATACTCACGGAGATCCTCAACCTTGATGCTGCACCGTACCAAGCGGTGCTGGACAGACTCGACGACATTGTAAAAAACAAGAACAGCAAGGAAGCCCCGAGAGCCTACTTGGATATGCTGAGCGTTTCCGCGGAACTGCCGCTGTACAGACTGTACGCCACTGATTACCAGATGCTCAAAGATATTCCTGTTGAGATGCTTGTCGTCGGTGAAGCACGAGAGGCATTTGAAGAGCATGTTATAGAGCAAAAGTCTGATACGCCGGTCTTTGTCCAAAAGCAGTTGGACGATATCCGGTTCATTCAGGAACGCTACGCATGGTTTCTTGACTCCATGTTCAAGGGAATTAGCTTTGAAAAGAAAAAAGGCCAGAGAAAAGAATCTCTGGCGAAGCAAGTATATCTGCACAACCTCGGCGCGTTTGTGAGCGGAGTGAGTCTCGGTGCTGATCCTAAGGTCGATGCACCGCAGGTAAAGACCCAGTACCATATGCGCGGCGAAGTGCAGGGCGAGTGTGAAATCGTTGAAAAGATGTACTTCAATGGATTGCTTGATTTCGTTTATGTAGAGCTGATGAAGGGACTGCAAAAGGGATTTGTTCCGAAGCGCTGCGCGAACTGCCGCAGGTGGTTTTTGCAGACTCCGGGCGCAACGTACTCGTACTGCAATGAACCGGCACCGGGGCAGGGAGGAAAGACCTGCCGCGAAATAGGCGCGGCAAAGAGTTTCAAAGAGAAAGTTGACAACAACGATATCTGGAAGGTCCACCAGCGGGCGTATAAGAAATACTTTGCCCGCGTGAGTAAAGGTAAAATGTCCAAGTCGGATTTTGAAGTCTGGGCGCGCGAGGCAGAGCGTATGCGCGATGAGGCGCTTGCGGAGGACGAGACAGCGCTGGACAAAGCCGTGCATGAGCAGATCGTGCGGAGGCTGACGGAGGAATTGAACAGAGCATGAAACTGCAAGCTATGCAAACATGATTTATCCCAAAACAGCAACAGGCAGCCGCTTGCGGCTGCCTGTTGTGATATAACAATGCTGTAAAATTTGCTTTATGCGTTGCTTGCGGCTTTCGTCACACTCTTGACGGCGAGCGCCTTCATCGGCTTCATGAGCAGAACGCACACGCCGTTGAACACCAGCGAGCCGACGACGAAGACGAGGATGAACAGCCCGATGTTGCTTGCAAATGAAGCAGTATCTATGCAGGCGCAGGTGAGATATGCAAAGCCGACATTGTTGAGCACCTTGGGGGCATAGGGGTGGCCGAGGATGAGCAGCGCGAGAACCGCGGCGAGCGGGATAAGCAGACCGAAGAGGTCTGCATTGCAAAGGAGTGAGCTTGAGAAGAGCTTCGATGTTCTCGTAGATGGAGATATCGGCGTTCTGGGCGACACACTTCACGCCCATTGCTTCGATCTCTTTCGCGGTCTCGCAGACCAGCGGGTCTATGTCGTTGAGGACGACGTTCATGCCGCGCTTTGCGCCTTCGACGGCAATGGCCTTGCCTATGCCGCGCGCACCGCCGGTGACAACTATGACTTTATCCTTGAATTCTTTCATTGTGATACTCCTTTCCTGCTGCACCAGCACTTAAAATACGAACGCCTTGTTGAGACCGGAGTGGGTCGCGTCTGCGATGTTGCCGGGCTCGACCGTGTCGCCGACGACGGCGACCTTATCAAATGCGGCTTCAAACTCGGCCACGATCGCGTCATTGGGCTTCACGCCCATTGCGATAACACATGCGTCGAAGGGAGCGTCGGTATCATAACCGGTCGCAAGGCTGTTGAGAGTGACGAATCCGTCGCCGACGGCCTTGAACATCGTGCCGATCATTATGTGGCCGCCGTTCTTGGTGATGTGGCCGACGACTGCGTCGGTAACACTGCGGTACATTGCGGTGCCGACAGCGGGAGCCATCTCTATAACGGAGACCTCATTGTCAAAGTCGCTGAGGTATTCCGCGGTCTCAAGGCCGGTGAGGCCGCCGCCGATAACTGCGATCTTCTTGCCCTTGAGTTCGACCTCGTTCTTAAGGACCTGTCTGTAGGTGTAAGCCTTTTCTATGCCGTCTGCCTGCGGGATTATATCGATGCCGCCGGCTGCAATGACTACGCCGACCGCGCCGACTGCCTTTGCAGCCTCGACGGTGCCGGGAGTGTTGAGGCGGATATCAATGCCAAGGTCGGCAGCCTCAATACCGAGAGTCTCGATGAACTCACCGATAAGCCCCTTGCAGGGAGGAACGGCAGCGAGGTTCATGTTGCCGCCGATGCGGCCGGACTTTTCAAATACGACGACCTTGAAGCCGCGCTTCGCAAGAGTGATGGCGGCCTGCAGACCGGAGGGGCCTGCGCCGATGACTGCAACGGTCCTGCCGTCGCCGTTCTTTATGAGCTTGTCGTCTCCGCGGTAGGTCTCGCGGCCGAGCACGGGGTTGACTGCGCACTCTATCGCGCGGCCGAGACCTGCCTGCTTAAAGCAGTTCATGCAGCCGATGCACTTGCGCACGCGGGCATCGTCGCCGCGCTTTGCCTTGTTGCCGAATTCCGGATCGCAGAGGTTGCCGCGCGCGACGCCGACGAAGTCGGACACGCCCTCTTCGAGCATGGCCTCGGCATGAGCCGGGTGCTTGACAGTGTTGACGGCGATGACGGGGATATGTACGCATTCCTTGATGCCCTTTGCGAGATGCTTCTTCCAGCCTTCCTGATAGGGGTAGGGCTCGATGATCGACCAGCCGGACTCATAGGAACCGCTGGAGACGTTGAGGGATGCAACGCCGAGGGACTCGAGATAGCGGGCGATGTGCTGGCATTCCTTCTCATCGTTGCCGTCATCCCAGAAATCGGTGCCGTTCATACGCACGGAAATGGGGAAGTCTGCGCCGCAGGCAAAGCGGATGCTGATGATGATCTCGGAAATGAAGCGCATCCTGTTGAAGAAGTCGCCGCCGTACTTATCGGTGCGGTGGTTGGTGTGCGGGCTCATGAACTGGTTGACGAGGTAGCCGTGCGCCGCGTGGATCTCGACGCCGTCGAAGCCGGCGGTCTTTGCGATGACTGCGGCCTTGACATAGTTCTTCACCATGGCCTCGACCTCGGCGGTGGTCATTTCCTTCGGGACAACGCCGACAGTCTTGCACATTACGGGAGACGGACCAATGACGGGGTTACCGTGCAGCGTGATGGGGAAGGCCTCGTTGCCGGGATGGTGCAGCTGCATGAACACCTTTGTGTCATAGGCGTGGATCCTGTCGATCATACGCGTGAAGCTGGGGATGACGTTCATATCGGTCGCACGGAGCTGGCAGGGCTGAGCTACACCGGACAGCTCATCGACGCGGCACACCTCGCAGATGATGAGGCCGACGCCGCCCTTTGCGCGCTCCTCGTAGAACTTGGTGATCTCCTCGGATGCTTCGCCGGATGCTGCGGCAAAACCGGTGCCCATCGGTGTCATGACTATGCGGTTCTTCAGCGTGAGCTTGCCGATCTTACCTTTTTCAAAAAGCTTTTCGTATTTCATGTTTACCTCCTGAAATTTCGCTTTTTTGTTTTGTACTGCTTGCTGTTAAAAAAATATCATCAGGAGGCCGATCTGTAAATGTGCGCGCCGCACAAACGATGCTGCAATATTGTGCGGTAAACCTGAAACACAAAAAGCTCTTGAAATCTTTGTGCGCAGGGCATAATATAGTTAACGAGGTGACAATATGAAATTTTCTGAATTGCTGAGTGATTTGGCTGAGAAATATACCGTTTTGTCAAAGCAAATTGTGAAAGACGGCAACGTGTATTACATTGATAAGGCGGATGCCAAGAAAGTACCCGGTGAAGATGCATTGACATGGTCTGACGATTTGTGCGATGTGAACACCGACGCTCTTGGAGAATACCTTTTGTGGAGCGGAGACAGTTCCGACAAACTCAGTGCGGCTCAGTGCAGCTGGGCGGAGTTCAAGCAGGGTGAACTGCATGATGCGGTGGCGGCTGCCGAGGAGCTGCTGCGCCATGAATACAAGTCCCAGAGCCTGCGGATGCGCATGATGGAAATGATCATGTACGGCAAGGGGCTGGACGCGATCGTGGATGCGATGGCGAAAGAGCTCAGCATAAACATCACCATAATCGACATGAGCGGCAAGATTATCACGCACTCGCATCCGTTCACGCTCAACGACTCGCTCTGGATAGAGAGCATAGAGCGCGGCTTCTGCCCGCCGTTTTTTATAAAGCACATATATAATGTGAGCGCGCAGCATGGCGACGAGCAGAACGACGGCCCGCTGCTGCGCCACTGCAAGGATAATCAGCTCTATTACCTTGCCAAGCGGATACGTATTAACGGAGAGCTTTACGGATATGTGTTCATGCTTCAGAAAGAAGAGAACTTCAGCACGTACTGCGGAGATGTGCTGTCGTACATTAGCTACGCCGCGACAGAGTTCATGCTGAAAAACATAAATGCGGACAGCGTGAAGAACGGGCTATATGACAATCTGCTTATTGACATTTTCCGCGGAATACCGTCGGAGCAGATAAACGCGCGCATATACGCCGGGGAAATGAAATTCCCGAATCGTATGTGCATCGCGGCGGTGAAGCCGAGGTTCTTCCAGGGGACAAACTATGTCAAGGATGATATGCCGCGCACGCTGCGGCAAATGTTCCCGCGCGAGAGATACGTATATTACAACAAGGTGATGGTCATTCTCTTCGGCCTTTCGGATGATGCCCCGGCGCTCGCGGAGGAGGATATGAGCAAGCTTCTGTCACTGTGCGAGCATGAGCACCTTATCTGCGGCGTGAGCAACCCGTTCTCTACGGTGACATCTATGAGGTATTACTATGAGCAGGCGGTGAAAGCCATAGAACTGAATAGTCTGCTCAATCTGCCGGAGAACCTGTATGAATACAAAAGCGTGGCGCTCTACGACCTTATAAACAATGTGGCGCAGAGCCGCAAAGTTGGTTTTTACTGCCACCCGGCACTTCTACAGCTCTTGGAGTACGACAAGCAGAACGGCAGCCAGCTGTATGAAACACTCGGTTGCCTTGCGAAGAACGGCTTCAACAGTGCCGCGACGGCGTCGGAAATGTTTCTGCACCGCAATACACTATCTTACCGCAAGCAGAAGATCGCGGCGATGACCGGCATTGACCTGGATGATTTCAACACGCAGTTCATGCTGAAATACTCTTATATGATCGAAGAGTATATACAGGAAGATCAGCATATAAAAATCTGATATGCTCCCTCTACGGGAGACAGTGAAATAAAACACTGTTTCCATAGGGGGAGAAATTTATGTCTAAAAGCAAAGTTCCGTATG
>CAVFGM010000109.1:0-5651 GCA_963621955.1 Bacteroidaceae bacterium | reverse complement strand
CGTCTTGGAGTACTTCATCTCCACCAGAGGCGCACGTAAAGGTATGGCCGATACCGCTCTGCGTACCGCGGACTCCGGTTATCTGACCCGCCGTATGGTCGATGTCTGCCAGGAAGTCATCATCCGCGAGGAAGACTGCGGCACCACCGAGGGCGTGTGGGCAAGCGCAGTCTACGACAGAGGCCAGATGGTCGAGTCCTTCGGCACCAGCATACACGGCCGCTTCCCCGCAAAGCCCATCACCGATCCCGAGAGCGGCGAAGTACTCTTCGATACCGACCATATGCTCATGCCTGAGGACGCAGACGTTCTCGAAGCGCACGGCATCCACAAGGTCTTCATCCGAAGCGTCCTCACCTGCGAGGCCGCAAGCGGCGTCTGCGCTAAGTGCTACGGCATCAACCTTGCCATCGGCCGCCCTGTCAACATGGGCGAAGCCGTCGGCGTCATCGCGGCACAGTCCATCGGTGAACCCGGTACTCAGCTGACCATGCGTACCTTCCACACCGGCGGCGTCGCGGGCGACGATATCACCCAGGGTCTTCCCCGTGTCGAGGAACTGTTCGAGGCTCGCAAGCCCAAGAAGATGGCGACCCTCGCAGAGATCTCCGGCACCGTCACTATCGACGAGGCCAAGAAAGGCGTCATGTACTCCATCACCATCACGAACGAGGCGCAGGGCGAGACGGTCGTCTACACCGTGCCGCACTCTGCAGGTATACTCGTCCACAATGGCGACCATGTCGATAAAGGTCAGGAGCTCACCTCCGGCGCGCTCAACCCGCATGAGGTCCTGCGCATCCGCGGCGTTGACGACGATGAGTTCGGCCGCCAGGGCGTCCGCAGCTATATCACCAGCGAGGTTCAGAAGGTCTACCGTCAGCAGGGCGTTGACATCAATGACAAGCACATTGAGGTCATTGTCCGTCAGATGATGCGTAAGGTCAGAGTCGAGGAGGCCGGCAGCACCGACCTGCTCTCCGGCGCGACCATCGATATCGCACAGTTCAAGGAAGCCAACCGCCAGATCGACGAGCGCATCGCCGCTGGCGAAGAGGGGCTCACTCATGCCACCTGCACGCAGCTGCTCATGGGTATCACCAAGGCCTCCCTTGCCACTGAGAGCTTCCTGTCCGCCGCGTCCTTCCAGGAGACCACCAAAGTTCTCACCGACGCTGCCATCAAGGGCAAGGTCGATCACCTTGTCGGTCTGAAGGAGAACGTCATCATCGGTAAGCTCATCCCCGCCGGTACCGGCCTTTCCGTCTACCGCGACTTTGAGATGAAGGAAGACGAGTCCATCGCCAAGGAGCCCGAGGAGTACGTTGACCTGACCGCTCTGGTCAATAAGAGCAACGCTCTCTAAGTTCCAAAAAAACAATAAAAAAACCCGCGATCCGTTGAATTACGGATCGCGGGTTTTGCTGTATATAATGGTATCAGTCTTTCAGAAGCGGGGTCATGCTTTCAAGACTTATCACAAGCGTCGATGCGTTGTGCAGCAGCGCCGATGTCGCGGGCGGCAGAATGCCTGCCACGCCAAGACAGATCAGCATCAGGTTGAAGCCGATTATGCGGCGATAGTTGCGGTGTATGCGCCGCATCAGCGCGTCGCTCACGCGCTTTAGCGTCAGCAGGGCATACAGGTCATTTGCGCCTATCGTTATGTCCGCTACCTCGCGCGCGATAGCCGCGCCGTCGCGTATCGCAATGCCGGCGTCAGCCTCGGAGAGGGCAGGGGAATCGTTCACGCCGTCGCCCAGCATGATGACCTTGCGGCCGACTTCATGCTCGCGGCGGATGTAGTTTGCCTTGTCCTCCGGAAGAACCTCGGAATAGTATTCGTCGATGCCGATAGTCTGCGCGACGGAGCGTGCCGTGCGCTCGCTGTCGCCCGTCATCATAACGAGCTTCGGTATGCCGAGCTTGTGCAGCCCCTCTATGATCTCACCGGCCTCCTCGCGCAGCGGGTCTTTTACGCAGATGACCGCGGAGAGAACGCCGCCGACGCCAAGGAACAGGTGCGAATACTCCTCGGGCAGCGAGTCGAACTTTTCCTCTTCGCCCTCGGGGATCACGCAGCCCTCGTCCTCAAACACGAAGTGATGGCTGCCGATAACGACCTTCTTGCCGTCCACGCTGCTCGAAACACCGTGTGCGACGATGTAGTCGACCTTCGAGTGCCGCTCCTCATGGTGCAGCCCGCGTCTCTCTGCCTCAGCGACAACGGCCTTGGCCATCGAGTGCGGATAGTGCTCCTCAAGGCAGGCGGCAAGACGCAGTACCTCGTCCTCCTGCTCGCCGTTAAAGGGGATGACAGATGCGACCTGCGGCGCGGCATAGGTGAGCGTGCCGGTCTTGTCGAACACAAATGTGTCTGCCTGAGACACGGCCTCAAGGAAACGCCCGCCTTTGACCGTCAGGTGATAGGTGCTCGCTTCCCTCATCGCCGAGAGCACTGCAATAGGCATGGAGAGCTTCAGTGCGCAGGAGAAGTCCACCATCAGTACGGCCAGTGCCTTTGTCACATTGCGCGTCACGAGCCATATCAGCGCCGTTGCACCGAGACTGTACGGCACGAGCCTGTCAGCCAGATTTGAAGCATGACTTTCTACACCGGACTTGAGCTTTTCGGACTCCTCTATCATCTTGACGATGCGGTCATAGCGCCCGCCGCCGCTGCTCTTTTCGACGCGTATGCGGCAGCTGCCCTCTTCGACGACCGTCCCGGCATAGACATATCCGCCCTCGATCTTGCGCACTGCGAGCGGCTCACCGGTTATAGTTGCCTGATTGACCATCGCCTCACCGGAGACTACCTTGCCGTCAAGCGGGATCATGCCGCCTGTGCCGACTGTGATGCAGTCGCCGGGGCGTACCTCGCCGACCGGGACAAGGACAGACCCGGACTCAGTCTCCAGCCATACCTTGTCTATATTGAGCGACATTGACTGCGCGAGATCGGCAACCGACTTCTTGTGCGTCCATTCATCGAGGATGTCGCCGATGCCGAGCAGGAACATTATCGAGCCCGCAGTCTCAAAGTCGCCGCGCAGCATCGAAACCGTTATCGCCGTCGCGTCAAGCACAGGCACCTGTATCTTTCCGTGCAGCAGGCAGCGCAGCCCCGCGCCGATATACTTTGCCGAGCGTATGACGGACAGTGCCGTGCGCAGCAGGGTGGGGAAGAAGAGCTTCGTTATCCCGCGGCGGAACACGGCGAAGAACAGCTTGTCCTGATATTCGTGCGTCATCTCCCGCGCGCTGTGCTCAGGTGCAAGAGCGAGCGACATCTCATATGAGAACGCGGCAACCGCAGTAATGACGCAGGAGCGCTCGCAGCTATAGTATATGACGGCGTCGCAGGTGCGGTCGTAGACCTTGACCTCTTTCACGCCCTTTACCTGACGCAGATATGCTTCCAGAATATCCGCCTGCTGAAAGCTCATCCGCCGCTGCTCGGCGTGGATGCGCATCCGGCCTGCGGATTCATGCAGGATCTTGCATTTCATGGTTTATTATTCGGCTTCCTTTGATGTATCCTCGATAACCGCGGCCGCGTCCTCAGCGGCGTACTTCTCGTTGAGTGCCTTTGCGTCAGCGTAGATGTCCTCAGCGCCTTCCTTGACGGCGGTGGCGGTCGCCATCACGCAGTCCTTGGCGCGCAGAACTGCCGCCGTGGTGTGTACGTATACCTTCTTCGCGTCTCTGCTGGAAAGGATCTTGAGCCCGGCGGTGCCGAACAGCAGGCCGCCTGCGAATGCCGCAAATTTGTTCATCTTTCTTCCTCCGTTATCTGTGTCTTTGAACCTGAGAAAATTAGCCGAGACTAACTTCTCGCCATATTAAAAAAGAGCCGCAGTGCAAAGCACTTCGTCCTCTTTTCGACAATGTTATATCACGTCTCGCGGGCTTTTTCAAGCCCGTTGCCGCGCCTTTCATTTAACTTTTTGTTAACATCGAAAGTCTTAAACGGACACTGCATCGGTAATGCCGGTGCAGTGTCCTGATTAACCTTATACGCAGTGATAGCGGAAATATTCGACTATCTTGCCTATGCCGGCGTAGCTGATGGTCTTGCCGTCAGGCGTGACGAACTCGTCGGAGATATACCCGTCGCTGCCGTTGAGCAGGGAAGCGATGTCAGCGTAATACACGCCGGTGTCCATGCATATCTGCTTTATCCAGCCGTTCGCCTCGGCGATCTTAGCGGAGGTCACGCCGTCGACTCCGGGGTATGAGCTGCTGACGGACGCGAGCGAGCAGCAGATTATCGTCGTATCGCTGCTTGCTGCCTGTACGCTGCTTATGAGCTTTTTATACCCTGCCGTGAAGCTCTCCTGTGTCGCCGTACTCAGCCCATCCGTGCCGATATAGATTACAAGGCGCTTCGGCTGGTATATGGCCGCAGCTTTCGACGGGGTGACGAGCGATCCGTCGCTGAGGAGGACTTCGGTGTCGGCAGCCGCAGAGGCCGGAATGCCGGTTCCGCTGTCCGCCCACATGATCGCGCTTGCGCCGCCGCCCATCGTGGAGGTGTAGTCATTGATCCCGGAGAAGCTCGACGTGCAGAGATATGTCATGCCGAAGACGTACTCAAGCCCGCCGTCCTGCGTGCTCGGCAGCTCCTTGAGCGTGCCGCCGACGACAGGGGAGTACGGATCGGCGTCCAGCCCGGAGCCGCGGCTGTCAACGGCCTGACTGCCGCCGCTGAGTACGAGCGTGCCGTCGGGAGCGTCGCTGTAATTGCGCGCCGCGACGGAAAATATCAGCCCGATCAGCAGCGCAAGCAGGGCGATAACGATGGCCAGTGCCCATATTATGTTTTTTATTCCGGACAGACCGTTGTTCATCTTATCTCCAATCAAGCTAAATGCTTATTCTGCATTATACGTAGGGCGGCCTTTATAGGCCGCCCTGATTTGTATTGCTTTGGATTTATTCCTTATCCTCGGCTGCCTTTGCTTCCTCAATGACCTTCTGCTGGACATTGCCGGGAGCCTCTTCGTAGCGGATGAACTTGCAGGTGAAGGAGCCGCGGCCCTGAGTCATGGAGCGCAGGTCGATCGTGTAGGAGCTCATCTCAGCCATGGGGACCTCAGCCTCGACGGTCTGCATGCCGTCCTCAGCGGTCATGCCGAGCACGGTGCCGCGGCGCTTGGAGCTGATATCGCTCATGATATCGCCGAGGTTTGCATCGGGAATGGTGACCTGGAGCAGGCCGATAGGCTCAAGAATGGTGGGCTTGGCCTTGGGGATACCGTCCTGATATGCCAGACGTGCAGCGGTCTGGAAAGCCATATCGTTGGAGTCAACAGGGTGGTAGGAGCCATCGTACAGAGTGGCCTTCAGGCCGACCAGCGGGTAGCCGGCGAGGACGCCCTTGACGACTGCGTTGCGCAGACCCTTTTCAACGGAGGGGAAGAAGTTCTTGGGGACGGAGCCGCCGAAGACTTCCTCAGCGAAAATCATGTCGTCCTGCTCGTCCTGCGGCTCGAAGCGGATCCAGACGTCACCGAACTGGCCGGAACCGCCGGACTGCTTCTTGTGACGGCCGTGTGCCTCGACCTTACCCTTGATCTTCTCGCGGTAAGCAACGCGCGCGGGCTTGAGCTCGGTCTCAACGCCGAAGCGGCTCTTGAGCTTTGCGC
>CAVFGM010000108.1:0-2473 GCA_963621955.1 Bacteroidaceae bacterium | reverse complement strand
CTCGCTACCTCCACCTTGGCAAGGTGGCGCTCTACCGGATGAGCTATGCCCGCATGACTCGTCTGAAATCAGACGAGTGGTGCCTCAGGCCAGAATCGAACTGGCGACACGCGGATTTTCAGTCCGCTGCTCTACCAACTGAGCTACCGAGGCAAATATGAAACAGGATGGTGGGAACAACTGGACTCGAACCAGTGACTCCCTGCTTGTAAGGCAGGTGCTCTAACCAGCTGAGCTATGCTCCCGCGTGACAGCTACGCTATAATACTAAAAAAAAGCCGAGTTGTCAATATCCTATTTCAAATTTCTTCAAGTTTTTTCCGGAGCACCTATCTCTCTCAGCTCGTCGGGTGTGAAATCATAGACCTTATCGCAAAACTGGCAGCTCACGGAAACGTCTTTCCCCTCGGCGGCGATCTCCTCAAGCTCCTCCGCACTCACGCAGCGCAGCGCGTCAAGCACGCGCTCTCGGCTGCAATAGCAGCGGTACTCGATCGGGTGCTCGCCTACGGTGTGGTAGTCAAAGCCCTTGAGCACCTGGCAGAAAAGCTCTTCCTCGCCGTCCTCGCTGAGTATGGTGGTGAGCTGATCCATCATAAAAATGTTATCCTCGAGCCGGGAGATGATCTCCTCCTCTGCGCCTGGCATTAGCTGGACGATGAAGCCGCCCGCCGCCTTGACCGTGCAGTCGGTATCCACGAGCACGCCGAGTGCGCACGCTGACGGGACCTGCTCACTCTCGAGCAGATATGCCGTCAGATCCTCGGCGATCTCTCCGCTGACAAGCTCGACCGAGCCGATATACGGCTCTCTCAGGCCGATGTCACGGCTGACGGTGAACATACCGTCGCGTCCGACAGCAGCGCCGACATTGAGCTTGCCGTCGCTGCGCAGCGGAAGCTCCGTCGCGGGGTTGCCTACATAGCCGCGCACATTGCCCTCACAGTCGGACACAGCGACGATGCCGCCCAGCGGGCCGCCGCCGTTAATGCGTATCGTGAGCGCGGCGTTCTCTTCCTTCATATCCTGCCCCATGAGCGAGGCTGCGCACAGCGTGCGTCCGAGCGCGGCGCAGGCCGTCGGCGCGCAGCCGTGTATCTGTCTTGCACGCTCCACAGTGTCACGGGCGTTTATTACCGCCATCTTTATTGCGCCGTCACCGGCGGTCGCTCTTATGATCCTATCCATAAAAATCTCCGTTTACTTCCTTTTTGCCGTGATGAATATTCTTCCCGCATCGCCCTGCGGGCAGTCATGCCTTACTGCAACATCGCCGAAGCCAGCCGCCTCAAGCAGCGCGCTCAGCTTCTCCGGTGTATGCGCATATTCGATGTGCTCCTCGCTCTCCCGCGACCACAGTCCGCGCCTTTCAAGCGAGAAAATATCCATGCCGTAGACGATGGCGGAAAGCTCCTCGTCAAAATCAGCGCGCCAGAGGCATAGCACGTCCTCCTTCTCATCGACGAAGATATCCCCGTCGAGCGCGCGCAGGAACTCCGGCGCACGGATATCGAAGATCAGCAGTCCCTCCGGGCGGATGAACAGGTGCAGCCGGTGAAACAGCTCCGGCAGCTCCTCCGCCGGGATATAATTCATACCATCGAGCGAGCAGACCGCCGCGTCCACCGTGCCGTAAAGGTCCAGCTCTCCTGCCTCCTGGCAGATAAACAGCGGGGGCATGACATCGGGCACGGCCTTGGACTGTGCCTCCATCAGCATATCCGGGGACTGATCCACCGCGATCATCTCATAGCCTCGCCGCGCAAGCTCCCATGTGAGCGTCCCCGTGCCGCAGCATAGGTCGAGCAGCATCGAGAACTCCCCGCCGTCGGCGCGGAACTCCTGCTCGTAAAAATTGGCAAAGCTCCCGTAGGGAACATCCCCTGTCAGCTTATCGTACCACGGAGCAAGGCCGCTGTAGCAGCTCACTTTTCGCTCTCCTTCAGGCGCGCAAAGGCAAGCTCATAGCCGCCCGCGCCGTACTGGAGGGAGCGGTTGACGCGGCTGATAGTCGCGCTCGAAGCGCCGGTCTCGGCGAGAATGTCGTTATAGATCATGCCGTTATTCAGGCAGTCCGCGACACGGAAGCGCTGCTCCATTGCGATAAGCTCCGGCGCAGTGCACAGATCGTCAAAGAAGCGCATGCACTCGTCAAGCGTCCTCAGGGACAGTATCGCCTTATACATATTCTCGTTGCGTTCTTTTTTCTGCGTCTTGTTCATTATTACCTCCCCGGTCATGCCGTGCAGTTTCACGCTTTATCTGATTCATACTTTACATCATAAAAGGAAAAAAGTAAAGGGCAGCTTGGCTGTTTACACAAAATTTAGGTTGATTGCATAATGAAGTTGGACACCTAAGAAAAAATCCATAGTGATTTTCCCAGCATGGTAGAATGAAGTTTGCACACAACATCTGCCAAGGGAGGGCAATCACTATGGACTGCCAAGATTATATCACAGAACCAGCAGAA
>CAVFGM010000107.1:0-5435 GCA_963621955.1 Bacteroidaceae bacterium | reverse complement strand
GGCCGGTGGCATTTGACTTTATCTCACGTCGGAGCTTTGCAATGTATTCATACTCTATCGTCTGATGAACATGACCGTAGAGCATGAATGCTGTCGGAGCAAAGTCGGCACGGAAGAATGGAATCGGATAATGGCACATCACAACATGCTTTCCGCTGTCTTTGATCTCCTTCAAGTCTGTAATTTCCTGAAACATGCGCTTTGTGGCAGCGCTGAATTGCTTGGGATCGTGATTGCCCCGTATCAGCACCTTGTTGCCGCTATTGACAAACCAGTCCCACTCAACTATAATGTCTAATATACATTGCATGATATATATCAAGTGGAATGCATCTGGGCGAAAGGACAGAGGCTATGGCTCCGAAGAATAAGTTCACAAAAGAAGAAATGATCGCAGCGGCACTGCGCGTCGTGCGGGTTAAAGGAATAGACGGCCTGACCGCCAAAACTATGGCGGACGAGCTCGGTACATCGACGCAGCCGGTATTTACGTGCTTTGGATCGATGGACGGCGTGAGACAGGAGGTCTATGCTGCAGCGCTGCGCGTGTATAAAGGCTATGCGAATGCAGGGCTGCAGGAGGAGATACCGTTTCTTGGCGTCGGCATGCAGTATATCCGCTTTGCGCGGGAGGAACCGGAGCTGTACAGGCTGCTGTTCCTGACACAGGAGCAGGGGCATGATAGTCTTGCTGTGAGGTCGATGCGGCATTTGCAGGAGCTTGTCCGCCCGTCGCTTATGGATATTTACCATATCACCGCCGAGGAAGCGGACGTCTATTTCCGCAATATGTGGCTTGCGGCGCACAGCATTTCCACGCTGATCGTGACCGGCGGCTGCCCATACTCCGACCGGGAGATAGGGCAGATACTGACGGGATTCAGCGTCAGCATCTGCAAGGCCATCAAGGAGATACCCGGTTTTGCTTCCGGCAGCTTTGACCGTGATGCCGCATTTCGCGCGCTGACCGATAAAAAGAAGGGGTAATGATGGACACAAAGAATATAGTTATATACGTCCACGGCAAGGGCGGCTCGGCGGAGGAAGCGGAGCATTATAAGCCCATGTTCCCGGAGAGCAAAATCATCGGTTTTGACTACCGCGCACAGACACCGTGGGAGGCAAAGGAAGAATTTGCGCACTTTTTTGCGGAAAAGCGCAGGCGCTGCGATAGGCTGACGCTGATTGCCAACAGTATCGGCGCATTCTTCTCAATGATGTCGCTGGACACGGTTCTTGTCGACCGGGCGTATCTGATCTCGCCTGTTGTGGATATGGAGAAGCTGATAGAAGACATGATGCTGTGGGCGAATGTGACCGAGCGGGAGCTTGAGAAAAAGCAGGAGATACCGACAAAGTTCGGCGAGACGCTTTCCTGACGCTATCTCTGCTATGTGCGCGCGCACCCGGTCACGTGGCATGTGCCAACCCGCATCCTGTACGGCGAGAATGATGACCTTACTTCCAGGGAAACAATATCGGCTTTTGCAAAGAGAACCGGCGCGGAACTGACAGTCATGCCGGAAGGGGAGCACTGGTTCCACACCGGGGAGCAGCTGGGGTTTCTCGACGCGTGGATTAGGGGGAGCGAAGAATGAAACAGGAGAAAATTGAGGCGATGGAGCGTACCATTGCCGCAGACTATGCAAATATTGCGGGCATGGTCGTGCTGAAGAACGGAGAGCGCGTCTATGAAAACTACTTCGGCGGCTGCACGGAGGATAGCCGCATCCATGTTTTCTCGGTGACGAAGAGCGTTGTTTCCATCCTGCTCGGGATAGCGCTGGATAAGGGATATATCGGTGGGATAGAGCAAAGGGTGCTGGATTCCTACCCGGAATACACGCCGAAGCGCGGCGAAAAGACGCTTCAGAATATCACGCTGCGGGATATGCTCACTATGACCGCGCCGTATAAATACAGATCCAACCCATATACGAAGTATTTCACAAGCGAGGACTGGGTAAAATTCTCCCTCGATATGCTCGGCGGAAAAGGGCAGATCGGCCAGTTCCGGTATGCACCGCTGATCGGCCCGGACGTCCTGACCGGCATCTTAACGAGAGCGGCCGGGCAGAACGTTCTCGATTTCGCGCGCGAAAACCTCTTTGACCCGCTGGGCATCACGGTCGAGCGGAGCATCACCTTTCACAGCAAAGAAGAGCAGATGGCGTTTTACAAGGCGACGGACATGAGCGTCTGGGCCGCCGGCTCCACGGGCATAAACGCCGGCGGCTGGGGGCTCACGCTCTCGCCGATGGACATGGCAAAGCTCGGCCAGCTGCTTCTCGGAGGCGGAGTATGGAACGGGCGGCGCATCATATCGGAGGAGTGGCTGCGCGAGAGCACCTCGGAGCATAGCCGCTGGACGGAGCGTGATCTGCCGTACGGATACCTATGGTGGGTACTCGAACGGGAACGCGGCTGCGCCGCCATCGGCGACGGCGGCAATATAATTTACGCCAGCCCGGAGAAAAATGTGGTCGTCGCCATCGCCTCACGCTTCAGGCCCGTAGTGAAGGACAGGATAGAGTTTATCCGTGAATACGTCGAACCGGCGTTTGATTGAGAAATATAATGCTGTAAGCCAGACTGTTAAAAACATTGTTTAGAAGTCAGATAACAGAGCAGCGGGGGAGTTTGAGGGGTAGCGCAGCGGCGGCACGGTAGTGAATGACATGCCGGGGGCATGTCAGAGCCGTGACGTGACCGAGCCGCAGCGAGACAGGCCCGCCTCAAATTGGATAAACCGCCGTCGAAATCCTTGATACATCAAGGATTTCGGTAATAGCATTTTGAACGTTTTCAAAATGCTCGGCGGAAAGCGCGGTCAAAAAGTCCTCACAGGACCTTTTTGACAAGCTGTGTAAACAGAAATGAGGTATCATAAATGAACAAAAAGATCGGAACCGCCGGGGCGATAGTCGACCTGATCGCTGTCCTCGGCTTTGCGGTGTCTATGCTGCTGGGTTTTGACTCCGGCAGCTATTTCTGCCCCATAGCGGCTCTGTCGCTCCATTATTTCTGTGGGCAGACGGAGCAAAAATAGCAAGGAACGTCGAGAAAAAATCCTCCTGACACGGTAGAATGGACAGCGCAAACGTAAGGAGTTGAAATGCGTGAAGGAACAGGTGCTGGCAGTTCAGCGGATGCAGGACTATATTGAAAAGAACCGGATGGAGGACATAAGCCTTTCAGAGCTTGCGAGGGCATCGCTGTTTTCTCCGTGGTATTCCTACAGGCTGTTCCGGGAATACATAGGCCTTACGCCCACAGAGTATATCCGCAAATACCGACTCACGCAGGCGGCAAGGCGGCTGCGTACCGGGAAAGTCAAGGTAATCGACGCGGCCTATGAAGCCGGCTTTTCCAATGCGGATACCTTCACGCGGGCGTTTTACCGGGAGTTCGGCCTGAACCCCGGAGACTATATGAAGCACCCTGTGCCCGTCGCGTTCTTCATTCCTTACGGCGCAAAATACCGTGAACTCAGAAAGGAGAACATCGATATGTCAAACATTCGAACCGTTTTTGTTCAGATCGTCCGCAAGCCCGAACGCCTGTGCATCATCAAGCGCGGCAGAAAAGCGGAGGACTACTTCCCGTACTGCGAGGAGGTGAGCTGCGATGTGTGGGGTATCCTCACAAGTATGCACTCGCTCTGCGGGGAGCCTGTTTCCATGTGGCTGCCGCCAAAGTACAGGAAGCCCGATACCTCCACATATGTGCAGGGAGTCGAGGTAGAGCCGGATTACGCCGGCGTCATTCCCGAGGGCTTTGACACCGTTCATCTGCCTGAGGCCGAGTACCTGATGTTTCAGGGACAGCCTTTCCGGGAGGAGGATTACTGCGAGACCATCCGGGCAGTGCAGCACGCGATGGACGGCTATGACCCGTCTGTCATCGGATACCGCTGGGACGATAAGAATCCGCGCATCCAGCTCGAACCCCGCGGAGAGCGCGGCTATATAGAGCTGCGGGCAGTCAGGAGGCTCAAGGAATGAGTGAGATCGCTTCCATTCTCTATTTCCCGATGCTGGTCTTTTCGGGTACGACGCTGCCGCTTGAGGTAATGCCGCGCGCGATGCAGAAGATCGTCAGCCTCTTCCCGCTGACGCAGGGCATAACAATGATGAAGAACGCCTTCATCGGTGCAGATACGGGGAACGGACCGCTGCCGGTCTGTGTGATGCTTGCCCTTACCGCGCTCTGCACAGCGCTTTCCATCCGTTTGTTCCGCTGGGAATAGGCAATAATAACGAAAACGCCGGCTGCGAAACGCAGCCGGCGTTTTGCCGTATTTCAGCTCAAAGCCGCGCAAGAGCGGCATTGAGCTTTTTATATATCCTCTCGACGAACCACGGTTCGGTCGAAGCTCTGAGCGCATCCTCGAGAGTGAACCACGCGACGCCGGAGTTCTCCGCCTCGCAGACCGTGAGCGCGTCATGGTCGTCAGCCTCTAAAAGATAGGTGACGTTCATGTGCAGATGGCTCGGCACGTACTCGCCGCGCTTCTCATGCCCGTCTACCGTGAGCACTTCGAGGGAATAGATATCCTCCGTCACTGGGCGCGCGGACTTCACACCCGTCTCCTCGCGCACCTCGCGCAGTGCGACGGACAGCAGGTCGCGCTCGCCGTCAGCATGCCCGCCCGTCCACGACCATGAGTTGTAGATCTTGTGGTACACCATCAGCACCTTGTCACGCGCGGGATTCACGACCCACGCCGAGGCTGTCATGTGCGCGATGAGGTTCGAGCGCTCAAAGGCGTCGGGGGAAGAATCAATGAATGAGAGTATAACGGCCTTGTCGCGGGCTTCCTGCTCGCAGCAGGGACAGTATTTTTCTATCGCTTCGCGTATATCCATAGCATATCACTCCGCAACACTATATACATCCCGCCGAAGCAGCGGAAGCACCGGGAACTGCGAGCGGGTTGTCTCCACCTTGTCCAAATCGATGTCAACATAGAGCACCTGCTCTTTTTCATCACATTCGGCGAGCTTCGCGCCGTACGGGTCGGCGACCATTGAGTGCCCCCAGCATTCATAGCTGAAGCCCTCATAGCGTGCAGCTTCCGTGCCGACGACGAACATCTGGTTATCGGAGGCGCGGGAGCGGATAAGCAGCTCCCAGGAGACGGGGCCGGTCAGGGTGTTGAACTGCGCCGGGAGAAAGATGAGCTTCGCCCCGCGCATCGCCATCGCCCGGAAGAGCTCTGCAAAGCGCACATCAAAGCAGACTGCACAGCCCATTTTCCCAAACTCCGTGTCAAACACGGTTATCTCATTACCGGGAGAGAAAGTGTGCGACTCATGTATGTGCAGAGAATCACTGTCAAACAGATGTATCTTGCGGTGGCGCGCTATCTGCCGTCCCTCACGGTCGAAGATGAAGCAGGTGTTGTAGAGCTTCCCATCCGCGCTCTCTGGAAC
>CAVFGM010000106.1:0-6639 GCA_963621955.1 Bacteroidaceae bacterium | reverse complement strand
CGCCTCTACTGCTATTTTTCGTTTCGCTCTACCCCAACTATTGACACAGAACCAGAAAAAAGGATGCGCGGGAAAACTTTCCGGCGCATCCTTTGCAAAACTCACATTAATGTCTGCCGCGATCCTGCTTGTTCTTGCCTGTGAAGATGGACAGGAAGTCGACATTGCCTTTCTTCTGGAGCACGTAGACGCAGCCCGCGAGCCCTGCCAGAGCCAGCACCGCGACTATGAGCCCGACCTTTACTACTGCGCTCACGGAGTTGCTGCTGTTATCGTGGCGGTCTGCCGAGGGGCTGGGCGATACTGCACCGGGGCTGACGGACGGAGACGCGGAGACTGCGGGCGAAGCCGACGGCGTAGGTGTGGGCGTCGGCGAGGGGCTGGGCGACGCTGCGGCCTTGACAGTCACGTCAAAGGTGCAGGTGTACTGGCCGTATACGACCGTTACGGTCTGCGTCCCGGCGGTCGTGAGCACCTTGGGCGTGCAGGAAAAGCCGGAGGTGACCTCCTTTGTTCCCTTATTGGTGACGACGCGGAGCGTGAGCCCCGTGCTGTCGAGCCTGTCGCCGACGGTGTACTCGACCTTTGTCGGGCGCGCCGCCACGGTCACGGTCTGGATGACCTCTTTTTCCTCGGTGACTTTCACCGTGAAGGTGCAGGTCTTGCCTGCATAGGTGACGGTTATGGTCTGGCTGCCGGCGGTGTTCAGCACCGTAGGTGAGCAGTCAAGCCCGGAAGAGATGTCAAAGTGCGTGTTGCCGGAATAGGCACGGATGGAAAGCCCCTCGGTCTCAAGGTTGTCGCCGACCTTGTACTGCGTCTTCTTCGGCAGGGTGACGACGCCGATGCCGTCAACGATGGCTTCCTTGTTCTCCACTGTGACGTAGAAATAGCACACCGCGCCGCCGTAGCTTATGGTCACGGTCTGCGTCCCAGCCTCATTGAAAACGCTGGGCGAACCGGTATAGCCCTGAGAGACGATCTCGTTGCTGCCGTTGTCGTAATTGACCTGAAGGCGCATGCCGCTGAGGTTGAGCGCATCGCCTACCTGATACCGCGTCGTCGAGGGCATAGCGTCAACGGAGATGGACACGATCTTCGGCGTTGCCACGGTGACGACCATCGGCTCGCTCATCGCAGTGACGGAAAGACCGTTGTTCGTGTTCGTGACGCTGCAGGTGTAGTATGTAGTACCGGCGGCGGAGGTGTCAGGGTAGTAGATCGGGTCGGTCGCGTCTTTGATGGGGAGGCTCGTGAAGCCGACACCGGTATACCACTGATAGCTCAGGCTGCCGCCGTCCGTCGTCCATGCGCTGACGGAGAGCATGACGCTGCTGCCGGGGGCGCAGGTGACGTCCTGGCAGGTCTGGATGCTCGGCAGAGCGGGTGTGAGGTCTATCGAGCAGTTTATGGTGTAATTGCTGGTACCGCTTACCTGTATGGAGAACATGTGCTGCCCGGCCTCGGTCGGAGTCCCGCCGAGGAGGAGACGACGTGTACCGCCGCTGAAGTCATCGACCAGAGAGCAGCCTCTGGGCAGGTCAAGGGAGACGACCTGTGCCCCGGCGTCGACATTGCTTATATAGCAGTTGAGCTTTTCACCGGCGGCGTAGCTTCCAAGGGGGACGTATTCTTCGGCATAAGCGCAGGGGAGAACCGAAAAGACGGCCAGCAGAGCAAGAGCCAGCGAAGTCAGAAATTTTTTCATAGTCAGAAGCAGATCCTTTCAAACACAAACATAAAACCTGAATCATGTTCATATTCAGGGAGCATAATGGCACAAAATCGGTCTTTTGTCAACATGGCAGATGTTAATTATGTTCCGTTCCCGGAAAATCCCGGGAATAAATATATTTGTTGAGAACGGGCTTTATATGTGCTAATATATAAAGTAAACAGAACGTATATCGACCGGCCGCGCGAGCCGGCGGAGGAGGGGTATTATGGCTTTTACGCCGTGGTATAAGGAGATGTCCGTGTATCATATCTGGCCGCGCAGCTTCTGCGACGGAAACGGGGACGGCATAGGCGATCTGTGGGGCGTGCTGTCGAAGCTGGATTATATAAAGAGCCTGAACGTGGATGCGATCTGGTTCTCACCCCTGTATCCCTCGCCGAACGCCGACTACGGGTACGACATTTCCGATTATATGAACATCCACCCGGATTACGGCGACCTCGACGTGTTCCGCCGGGTGCTCGACGGCGCGCATGAGCGCGGCCTGCGGGTGTTCATGGATCTTGTCGTGAACCACAGCTCGGACGAGCACCCATGGTTCAAGGAGAGCCGTAAGTCGAAGGACAGCCCTTACCATGATTATTATTTCTGGCGTCCCGGCCGCCGCGGCGGGATAAACGGGAAAAAGCTCCTGCCGCCGAATAACTGGACGAGCCTCTTCGAGGGCGGTGCATGGGAGTATGACAGTAACTTAGACGAATTTTATCTGCATTTGTTCGCAAAAAAACAGCCGGATCTCAATATGGATAATCCCGCCGTGCGCGAGGAGGTCAAAAAGATCCTTCGCTTCTGGCTGGACATGGGCGTTGACGGCTTCCGCGAGGATGTTATCACCTTTGTCTCCAAGGCACCCGGCCTGCCGGATGCGTACCCGAAGCTCCCCGCGGCAAACGGCATGAAGTATTACTCCAACCGCCCGGAGGTGCACGCCTATCTCAAGGAGTTCAAGCGCGATGTGTTCAGCAATTATGACTGCTTCGTCGTCGGCGAAAGCCCGATGACCACGGCGGATGTCGCGCTCAGCTATGTCACCGAGGGGCCGGAGCACGTGCTCGATGAGATGATCGCTTTCTCGCACATGGAGGCGGACTGTTTTTATAATGAAGTCCTCCCCAGCAAGTTCAACCTCGTGAAGATGAAAAAGGCTTTCACCGATTGGCAGCTCAAGCTCGAGGGGCGCGGCTGGAATGCGCTGTATATCGAGAACCATGACCATCCGCGCATCATCAGCCGCTACGGCAGCGAGAAGTACCATGACGAGAGCGGGAAGATGCTCGCCGCCATGTACATTCTCCAGCGCGGCACGCCCTTTATCTATCAGGGGCAGGAGATCGGCATGACGAATATCGCCCTGCCGAGGATCGATATGTATAAGGATGTGGCGACCTTCAACATCGCCCGCATCGCCTCGAAGCTGCTTCCGAAGAAATCCGTCCTGAAGCTCATCCAGCGCGCGACGCGCGAGAACGCGCGCACTCCCGTACAGTGGTCGGACGCTGAAAACGCCGGCTTCAGCACTGCCGAGCCTTGGTTCAGCGTGAACCCGAACTATAAGCAGATAAACGTCGAAGCGCAGGAGGACGACCCCGGCTCGCTGCTGAATTTCTATCGGCGTCTGCTGGCGTTCAGGAAGAACAACGCCGTCGCGCTCTACGGCACGTATAAGGAATACCGGCCCAAGGACAAGAACTTTTATGTATATGAGCGCCACTACGGGGTCAAGCGCCTGCTGGTGATATGCTGCTTCGCCTCGGAATTCACACGCTTTGACGCCCCGGAGGGCATCATGCTTGCCGATTGGACGCTGGAGCTTTCAAACTATGACGGCTGCTTTGTAATCGGCAACGGCTTCACCGCGCGCCCCTATGAGCTGCGCGTGTACAGTCTGGGCTGAGGGGTGAGCGCATGATGACAACAAAGGAAAACGCTTACGCCAAGCTCAATATATCCCTTGATGTTACCGAGCGCCGGGAGGACGGCTACCATGACATGCTCATGGTCATGCAGACCGTCTCGCTGTGCGATGAGGTGACAGTCACGCTCGACGGCAGCGGCCGCGTGCGTGCGCGCAGCAACCTGCGCTTCATCCCCGGCGACGAGCGGAATCTTGCCGTAAAGGCGGCGCTGTGCTTCCTTGAGGAGACGGGGCACGCCGGGCAGGGCATGCTCATTGAAATAAACAAGCGCATCCCGGTCGGCGCGGGCATGGGCGGCGGCTCATCGGACGCGGCAGCCGTGCTGCGCGCGCTCAACCGCCTGTACGGCGAACCGCTCGACCGTGAGCAGCTGCGCCGCCTGAGCGAGCGCATCGGCTCGGATGTGCCTTTCTGTGTCTATGGCGGCACGGCTCTGGCCTCCGGGCGCGGCGAGAAGCTAGAAGCGCTCCCGGATATGCCGGATTGCCGCTTCATTATATGCAAGCCCGAGTTTTCGATATCCACTCCTGAGCTCTTCAGAAAGCTTGACGAAATAAAGCTGCGCTGCCATCCAGATACTGCGGGGCTTGTCGAGGCGATCAGGCAGGGGCAGCTCAGGCAGATCTGCCGCCGTATGTATAACGTCTTTGAAGACGTTGACGATCGCCGCATGCGCACCGTTGCGGATATAAAAAGCACGCTGCTCGATCACGGCGCGCACGGCGCGGTGATGACCGGCACAGGCTCTGCGGTGTTCGGTGTGTTCGACCCGGACAAGGACGCCTCCGCCGTGCGCGATAAGCTGCGTGCGGAGTATGGCTTCTGCGAAAGCGCCGCCTGCGTGAGTGCATTGTGATAAATTGCAGCGGTGTAGGTTTAGATAGGAAAAAACCGTCAATACTGTATGTATCATTACATACGGTAAGGCGGTTTTTTCTATGGATAAGAGCAGATTTTTGAGGATATGGGAAATTTCGGCGCTCGTTTCGCTGTGCGTGTGCCTGTGCGCGGCAGTCTGGGCGCAGGGGCGCAGCAGCGCCATCAGCGCGGACCTCGTGCGCCTGCACGTGCTCGCCGTCTCGGACGATGCGTATGAGCAGGCTCTCAAGCTGCGCGTGCGCGATGCGGTGCTTGAATACATCACGCCCCGGCTCGACGGCTCCGGCAGCCCCGCCGATGCCCGCGCAGTGCTGAGCCGCGAGCTTGACGGCATCGGACGCGCCGCGGCCTCCGCGGCGGAGGGACGCAAGGTGACCGTCAGCCTCGGCACGGAGCTTTACCCCAGCCGCGAATACGAGGGCTTCACGCTCCCGGCGGGGAGGTATGAATCCCTGCGCGTAGTGCTCGGCGAGGGCGAGGGGCATAACTGGTGGTGCATCGTGTTCCCGCCGGTATGCCTGTCAGCAGTGCAGTCCGAGCAGGTGGAGCAGGCAATGAGCGTCGAGGACTATGCCCTCATAACCCGGCAGGACGGCTATGAGCTGCGCTTCCGCACGGTCGAG
Source organism: Bacteroidaceae bacterium (assembly GCA_963621955.1). Taxonomy (GTDB): domain Bacteria; phylum Bacillota; class Clostridia; order Oscillospirales; family Oscillospiraceae; genus Limivicinus. The sequence continues at coordinate 1,483 of CAVFGM010000106.1, read as the reverse complement.
CTGTGGGGCGAGCTGCTCGAAAAGCTGGAGGAACACGGCTGGATCGCCGCCGGGGACGAATAGTCTCAGCCGCGCCGCGGCGGATTTCCGCAGAACCTTACGGCTTTGCTCTTCTGAGCCTTTCCCGGCATGAGCCCCGCGGGAGGAGCTTTGGGCTTTGCGCGCCCCGCGCTCACGCGCTTCCAGACCTCCTCAAAGCCCTGGAGCGAGGAAGAAAAGTTTTTGTCCATCATATCATCTCCATATATTTTTCTCCGCCCTATTATATGCTTGCTCTTGCAAAGCCGCCAAAACTATGAGATAATTGCGGCAAAGAGAACACTCCATATCAACTCACAGGAGAGATGAAAATGCCGAGATTTTTCATGGCCGGTACCAATATTCTGGGCGGCATGGCGATAATGAAAGGACGGGACGCTGAGCACGTGCGTGTGCTGCGCCTGCGTCCGGGCGAGGATATGATAATCTGCGACGGGCAGGGCACGGACTATAAGTGCCGCCTTGTCAGCGCCGATAAGGAGCAGGTCGAGGCCGAGGTCATCGAGGTCGTCCCCTGCCCGGCGGAGCCGAGCGTCAAGGTGACAGTGCTCTGCGGCCTGCCTAAGGGCGACAAGACCGATTATATCATCCAGAAGTGCGTCGAAGCCGGCGCATATGAGATCATGTTTTTTGACAGCGAGCGCTGCATCGCAAAGCCGGATAAGCCCGAGAAGAAGCTCGAGCGCTGGCAGCGCATTGCCGAGGAGGCTGCAAAGCAGTCCGGCCGCGGCATAATCCCGCAGGTGAGCTGGGCGGGGGACTTCACGGCTGTGCTCGATATCGCAGTGAAGAAGGATCTTGGCCTGTTCATGTACGAGACGGGCGAGCGCGAGAAGCTGGACGATGTCCTCTCCGCGAATAAGGACATCGCGACTGCCGCGATCATCACCGGCCCCGAGGGCGGCTTTGCGCAGTTCGAGGCCGACCTTGCGCGCGTCTGCAAGCTGCACATCTGCTCAATGGGCGAGCGCATCCTCCGCTGCGAGACCGCGCCCGTCGTCGCGTTGACTGCGGCGATGTACGCTACCGGTAACCTGAGCTGATAAACCAGACACCGAGAAAAAGACGGAGCCTGCGCCGATAACGCGCAGGCTCCGCAAGCTAAATGAATGGATACTTTTAATTCTGTAATGCTTGCCCTCTCACTGGCGGTGAGCATAGCTGCCGCCGTGTGCATGCTGCGCCGCCCCGCGGCAGCGGCGCCGGCGGGCGGGCAAAGCCAAAATACATACCGCCTGTTCCTCCTGCTGATCCTCGCCGCGGGTATCGCGCTGCGCCTGTGGGACTTCGGGAGCATTCCCGGCGGCGTGAATCAGGACGGGGCGATGGCCGCGGTCGACGCCAAGGCTCTCGCCGATTACGGCACCGACCGCTTCGGCACATGGCTGCCCTGCCATCTCTACGCCTGGGGCTACGGGCAGATGAGCAGTCTCATGTCATATCT
>CAVFGM010000105.1:0-11898 GCA_963621955.1 Bacteroidaceae bacterium | reverse complement strand
CGTTATAGAAGACCGCCCAGATAAGGTTCTGCCGCACGTTGCGCATGGTTGCGGCGGAAATATCAAACACCGTTTTCACATTGTCGATGCCGCTGCCGACGATCATCACATCGGCGGCGGAGATGGCGATATCCGTGCCGCAGCCGAGGGCGACACCGATATCGGCGCAGGCAAGAGCGGGAGAATCGTTGATGCCGTCGCCCACGAAGCAGACGCGCTTTCCTTTCGCCTGAAGCGCCTTGACAGCGTCAGACTTATCCGAGGGCTTCACCTCACACAGCACATTATCTATGCCAAGGAGCCCGGCTATCCGCTCAGCTTTTTCCCGTTTGTCGCCGCTTATCATCCAGAGCTCCATGCCGCGGCTTTTGAGCTCTGCGGCCGCCGCGGCTGCTCCGTCACGCAGCTGCTCCTCGCCGTCGGTGAGGCCAAGAGTCAGCGTGCCGGTCTTGTCAAAGACCACGGTATCGGTCTTATAGGCCGTCTCCAACTGCTCGCCGCCGCGAAACAGCACGCCAAGCTCCGCCGCGCGGCCTGAACCCGTCATAATAGAGGTAGGCGTCGCAAGTCCGAGTGCGCAGGGGCAGGCAATGACAAGTGTCGCGCAGACGCAGTTCACAGCTGAGGCAAGGTTCCCTGCGTCGAGCACGAAATACCGCAGGCAGAAAACCCCGGCGGAGACCAGGATCACGACCGGCACGAACACCGTGGCGATCTTATCGGCAAGTCTCGCAGCCGGCGCTTTCTCGTTCTGCGCCGTGCTGACAATGTCGATTATCTGCTGGAGCATGGATTTGCCGGAGATGTCCTTACAGGAGAGCTGCACGCTCCCCTCGCGGCAGAGAGTACCGCAGTACATTTTGCTGCCGGAGGTTTTGGGCACAAGCGCGCTCTCGCCGGTGAGCATGGATTCATCCGCCCGGCACATACCGTCTATAACAGCGCCGTCAATGGGGACGCGCTCACCTCCGCGGATGATTATGACATTCTCGGGCTTGAGTTCCTCGATGCCGACAGTCTGCACGCTCCCGCCCCGGAGGACGTTCGCCGTCTCAGGCTGGAGGCGTATGAGCTTCCTTATAGCCTCGGACGCTTCATAGCGTGAAGTGCTCTCCATGTACTTGCCGAAGAGGATAAGCGACAGCAACACTCCCTCGGAGAGAAAATACAGCTTAACATTCTGGTGGACCGTCAGAGCGGTATAGGCGCTGTGGATATAGATGACCGTCGTCGACAGGGCGACTAAAAGATCCATGCCGAGCACTTTCTGTTTGAGCGCAGTCCACGCGCCTTTATAGAAATACTGCCCCGGCCAGAACTGGATAACGGTGGCTATAGCGAGCTGAATCGCAGGACGCAGGTTCCAGAACAGCGGCATTGTCAAAAGGACGCTTATGCAAAGCGTCCTTAAGAGCTTCAGTCTGCCGCCAAGCTCGCTCTCGGCATCCCCGCAGGCGGGGCAGGACAGGCTGATATTATTCTGCTGCATTTTTGATACGGCGGTATTCCTTGAAGCACACCCACGAGCACGGCAGGCAGCAGACCGGAATATGGAACAGGAGCACCCAGCTGAGCCAGTCTATCCCCTGATAGAACACGCCGTTATATGTAACGCCCTTTATGAGGTCAAAATACGAGAAGTTCCACACGCCCCAGTTGCCGGAGAACGAACCGCAGAGATGGATTATGAGAAACGAGGCTGTAGTGAACACACCGGCAACAGCGCCGACCAGCGTGGCAGAAAGCCTGCCGCTGCGCGCGAGGAACAGCGTGACGACGGGCAGAACGTACACCGTGAGGTTCAGCACCCACAGCGAGATAGGGATAGAGTACCCCCAATTGAGCGCCTGACGGATATGATCCCCGTCATGGATGAGCACGGCGATCACCATAACTATTGCGCAGACTGTGATGGTCTTGATGGTCTTTGCATCAAGCTTGGTATCCAGCAGCTTGACCGTTTTCTGCTGAACTTCTGACATATAGATCCCCTCCAGAATTTTTAATATTGACCAATTGGTAATTAATAAATTATCACTGTCGAGTGGCTATGTCAAGAGTTTTTGTTGACCAAGCGGTAAGAATATGATAAACTTTGACCATGCCTATTATTGTTGACAAAGAAAAAGTGCGCATGGATATTCTTCTGGCTTTCCAGCGCTGCATCGAAAAGAAGCCTATCGATAAGGTGACGCTCCGCGACATCGCCGCGGAAGCGGGTATGTCGCACCCTAAGCTCCTCAATTACTTTGAGAGCAAGGACGCACTCATCCTCAGCTACGTGAAGTACACGCGGGAGTACATGTCAAAGCACTGCATGGAATGGTTCGAGGCTCACAGCAGAAAGGACTATGAGTCAAACCTCGCGTACATGAACGCCTTTATGAAATACGTCGCCGACGCTCCGGAGGGCGAGCTGCGCCCGAACGCCACGACGCAGACCTATGTTCTCGGCCACTATAACGGCGAGATAGGACAAATGATCTGTGATGAGTTCCGCGAGTGGCGCGAGGTAATGGAAAGGTGCCTTGTCTCGATCTACGGCGAGGAGGTCGGAAAAAGCGAAGCGGAGGCAATGATGATACTCATTGCCGGGACCTTCATCTGCAACTACAACAGAGCGCTGACAGGGCGGATAAACAACAACATCATCGGCAGCATAGCAGGCCTTGCAGGGTCGTAAAGCAGACATAACCCCCGGAAGTTCCACAGATATGGGAGCTTCCGGGGGTCTTAGTATATAACAAAGCATATGAGATAATGAGTAAATTGCCCTGAAACCGGGCAAAGGGACTTTGCCGTTACTTATAGCTCTCTTTAACGGAACGCACCGCGCCGACAAGTTCCGGCTTATACTGCGCGTAGTGCTTTTCCAGCTCGTCAAGCACGAAGACGATGTCCGAACGACGTTTGTTCTCCCTGTCACGGCGCAGCAGCTCCTCAAATTCCGCCGTCGCTTCACCGCCCTGAAAATAGCCGTAACAGCAGCACTGCGCGTCATCTCCGGCGTCCTTGAGATCCATGAACTGCTTGTTGAGATAATATTCGATCTTGCAGGGGTCACCGTCGGCGCGAAGCTCCTCAAGATCCTGTGCGAATCCATATCTGTCTAACATTTTATTCTCCTTTCACAATCTTCAACAGATTCGTAACCATACATTTTTGCCATCTGCTCCCGCACAAGATAGGTCAGATTTTTGCCTTCCTGTCCGCAGCGGAACACAAATTCACAGTATAAAAGCTGCGTTTCCTCACCGTAGGAATACAATTCACCGCGTTGGTATGTTTCCACCGAGGTCAGCCCGCAGCACTCGTCCTTGGCTCGTATGATTCTGCCGCGCCCCGCAAATTTCGGAAAGTCGCGGGCAAAGTCCTCTGCCCACTGCACCTGTATCTGCACGGCGGGCTCCATAAATGCGCGGCGCTCCGGGCTTATCTCCGGCAGCACATGCTTTATCCGCCCATACCCGGCAGGATCGGTGTGCTCCATCATATAGGCATATTTGTTAAAAACCAAATTGCGCCCCTCAATGCCGGCTGTCAGCAGGTCGGAGTAATACGACTGCAAGAGGTTTTCCGTCCAGACCGAAAACTGACTGCCGCGCATGATATCAAACTGCCGTCGGTCGTCCTGACACGAGGCGCGGCCGCCTTGATTGTTCACAAGCTGAAACTGTGCCCACTCCTTGTCAACGATTTTTCCTATAAGCTCGTTCATAACTTCACCTCACCCCATTAAGACCGGCAGATTTCTTATCGCCGTGTCCGTTATTCCGTATGTCACGGCGTATGCCTGCCGCTCAAGATACCCGTCGTCCAGATCGCTCAGCCCCTGCTCGTGCATCAGTGCAATGATGCCGGCACACACCGTGTTGACCAGCGGCTCTGCCGCGTTCGTGTCAAGCGTGCCGGCGGCGGCAAGACTTTGCAGCAATGCCGGAAGCCCAGCCTGTCGCGGAAGTTTTTCCAGCCCTCGCCACATCCACTTATAATACGGGCAGTATTGCCGGTTCAGAAGATACAGCGCACGCATCGCATGCTCTATGAACTGGTCAAGCGCCAGCCGCGCGGCAACCGCGTCGGCGCGCCGCGCCATGCGAAAATAATTCACCTGCCCGGCGTGCGCCATGCGCACGAGGTTTGCCGCCAGCTTCTTGCGGCGGACATCTTCCGGATAGAAAGCGAGCAGCCTCTCGCGTATGCGGACAAACTCCGTATCCGGCGCGTGGAACAGTACGCCGTTCGTCGCCGCGGCAAGATACGTTTCCGGTATTGCGAGCCATTCCCGCGGCGTTTCCGGCGCGGTGCGAACGCCGAGAAACCGCCGGTAGAAATCACCGGTGCGTATGACGCCGCGCCGCTGAGCGGCCTGTTCGCGGCGATACGCATAGCGCACACCCATGTACTCCTGCGGCAGTGAAGCGTACAGCTCCGCCAGCGCGCCGCCTATTTTGCCAAAGAGCCCGTCCGACAGCCAGATGCAGAATGACGGGCCGTAATCATGATCCATCGACAGCAGGTCGTCAAAGCCAAAACATTCCGATCCCTCACCTACGAGCCCGATGGTGAGTTCATCCATGTACTGCCCGAAGTGCTTATAAAGCAAGGGGCGGCCGCAGTCGCGGTAATAGCCGCACGCAAGCTCTGCGCCGGGTGCCGCAAGGCACAGCTCCGCCGCGTCACGCATTTTCCGCCGCCTGCTTTGCGGCGTTATAGTTCTTGCGCACATACTCAAGGCTTTCGCCGTCCATGTGCACGCGCTCGGCGATGCGCCACGCCTTTTCTGCGTAGTAAAGCGCATCATCGTGCCGCCTGGTCTCGAGCGCCGCCACGCAGATGTTGTTATAAAGCCCCGCCAAGCGCCGGTCTCCGACATTTTCGGACATGAATACCGGCTCGCACTTCTTGTATATTGCGAGCGCGGCGGCGGGATCACCGGCAGCTTTATAAACCGAGGCGATGTTGAGCATAGCGGTCGCCGCGTCTGCCGTACCCCACAGGTCGAGCAGATCGATCAGCCTGATGATCTCGTCGACGCAGCGCCACGCCGCGTCGAGATTTCCGGTGTTGCGGTAGTAGCCGGTGAGCTCGTTGAAAAGAGACATCGCCGTGCCGCAGCGCTCCTCGGCAATGGCCTGCTTCGCCATTTTTTCTAAATACGCCCCTGCCTCCTGCGCTCTGTCGTCGTCAAAAAGCTCGTCGGCGCGTTTGAGTATGGCGTTTGTATCCATATGCTGCCTCCTGTGTCAGCCCGGAAGCTCCGTGAGGCTCTTCTCGGGTATGCCGAAATATTTTATGTAAGCCGCCTTGCGTTCAGCGGCGGTTTTGAGCTCGACCTCCGTCAGCACGCCGTTGTCGTGCAGACGCAGCGTGTCGTCCTGAATGGCGGCGCTGCCATTCTCGCGCAGAATGTTCAGCACGCGCTCATTGCGAAAGCGCGCATGGTCGCCGCGGCTCATGTATACGCCGAGAGCGACGAAATCCATCTTGGAAAACTCATTGTCGGAGAACAGGTGCAGCGGCATCTCCGTCCCGTCGTGCTGTATGTATGTAAATTTGTACAGCCCGTCGGGGCGTTTTTCATACCTGAACGCGAGCCGCCCGGAGTGCTGAACGTCGGCACAGTCGAGATACAGCGCGCCGAGCGGCGTGGGGCCGCCGAAGCCGACATCACACACAACGCGCTTCCCGTCCGGGAGGGTCACGATCGTTGAGCGGTGCCCTATCGGGGGAAACTCACCCTCAAACAGCACACGCACTGCAATGGCACGGCACTCAAAGCCGAGCGCCTCCAGCAATGCGCAGAAAATACCGTTGAGCTCAAAGCAGAAGCCGCCGCGCCGACGACGGACGATTTTATCAAAAATATCGTCGATCTCAAGTGACACCTCGCGCCCAAGCTCATAAATGTCCAGATCCTCAAACGGCACGCTCATCAGATGCGCACGGACAAGCACATCCAGCGCTGCCTTGCTGTGCGGAGCGCTGAATTCAGAAGGTGAGTCAGGAAGCTCAGGGTGCAAAGACTTCCTGTAGTCGTCAGGCTCAAGGCCGATGCGCGCAAGATATGCGCCGGGGTCGGGGATAGGGCTGAATACTCCTTCGTACATTTTCTGTCCTCGCTTTATAAAATTATTTTGCAGGGTAAAGCTCGTCGACCTTTTTGCCGAGATACTCCGCCGCCTTGGCGATGGCAATGTCCTGCCGCACCTTGGCCTCCTCGCGCCGCGCGAATATCTCGCGCAGCCGCTCTGCCGGCATCATCGACATATCCGCAAGGCGTGTAAGCTCCGCGGTGTATTCATCCTCTGTCGCGAGCAGGTTTTCCTTTTTCGCAAGCTCATAGAGAGCGAGCCGGGAATGGAGCTGCTTTTTGGCCTCGCGCATGAAGTCGGCAAAAAGCTCCTCCTCGTTGGTGCCGCACTCTTTGTAATAATCCTCGATTTTTTTGCCGTTTCCGTCAAGCTGCTGCTCAAAAGCGCCGATCATCTGCGACGCACGCTCACTCGCCATTGTGTCCGGCACTACGCCCTCGCATATTTTGTCAAGCCGCATCACCATAGCAGCCTGAAGCAGATACCGGCGCGATTCGGTGCGGTTTGCTTCAGGAATTGTCAGCACCTCCCGCTCGACCTGCTTTACCTCGCCGGCGTCAAGCGTAAGCACGCGATAATCACCCAGCGTGAATTCCGGGTCTATCTGCACCTTCGCCGAGCATACGACGCCAAGCTTTTCGTCGTCCTGTTCGAGTGTGAGAGCGGGGGTGTAATATATCTCCCGTGGGTACTCCATGGCGGCCTTGGAATATGCTTTCCGCACCATTTCGGTCATCACTGCCTTGCGCAGGCTGCTCTGACAGTGTGCGGCGTCAAGAAAGCCTTTCTTGTCCTTTGCGGCAAATTCCTTTGCCGCTTCGCTGTATTCCTCTGCCGTGAAGCTGAACACGAAACGCAGATTATTAGAATTTATATTTTCAACAGTATAAGTCATGTCATTTCTCCGTATCTTGTTATATCTGATTATTCACAAAAGCAATAACAGGTTGTGCCTTCGCCTTGAGCAGCTCAAGATTTTCTATTTGAATCTGCCCGTCCTCGGTACGTCTCAGAGTCCCCTCGGCAATAAAACTGTCAAGGATGTTATAAAGATTACGTCGGCTCATGCGTAAATATTCACAGGTTTTGTACAGACTTTGCATCATGCACAGCGTCCCGCCGTGTGAACACTCGAGAAGATGATATGCGAATTGCTCCTGCTGGGAAAAAAGATGTTTCGCCAGATCCTTTTTATACATTATATACAAGCGGTTAGTGACCTTGAGATAGAAGAACCGGCTGAACTCTATGTCCTGCATGAGCTGCAAAAAATCAGTTATCGGCATCTGAAGAAGCGTACATTTCGTGACCGCGATGCTGTCCGTGTAAAAATTCTGCCCGAACAGATTTGAAAGATGCCCGACAAAACACCCAGTCGGTATCTCATCCACAACGATGCGCTTTCCGTTGCTGCTGCACGCGACCACCTTCACCTCACCGTCAAGCAGAAACCATATGTACTTGTTTTCCTCGCTTGCTTGGAGAATGAGACTGTTCTTTTTGTAGGTAACTATCTCAAAATTTGTCGGATAGTCCTTGATGAAAGGATATATCGAAGACTCTGCCAGGATCATCTCACGCACTCCTTTACTCATATACTCAGATATGTTTATATAAATTTGTATTAGAGACCGGATAGACAGCAGGATTCTGTATGCATACAAAAAAGTTTCCCGATTATGAAAAGTGTTGTGCGGCTGGATTTCCTCTGTCTGATTTATATCAAAAGAAAAGCGTGCTGGATAGTGCAAAATGCACAGTATTGTGCAAGATGCAAATAATTAGCAAAAAAATTATACCACATGTGTAAAAAATGCACTACTCTTTTTGTAAAAAATCAGATAATATCAAGTCATGCTTCCGAGAGGAAGATCCTTAAAAATCAACAAGGAGGAAAATCATGTCTAACGAAGCAAAAATTCAGGAAATTTTGAAAAGACGTGGCCTTGACGTCAGCGAAGAAACCGGATTCGCTGATGAGGTCATACCCGAACCGTCACCCCGCTTCACTAAGCTGATTAACATCTACTATGCGATGAAGAACACCATCGACATGGAGTACCCGTACTGGTACAACCGTGTATGGTGGGAAAACGACGGCGATATTACTGAGATCCGCCGCGCAAAGGCAGAAGCTGCCGCTTTGAGCCACATGACTCCGACCATTCTCCCCGGCGAACTGCTCTTCGGTAACAAGACCCGCAACTTCCGCGGCGCGTTCTGCTTCCCGTGGGTCGATGCATCCTTCTTCAATGCTGCAGCAGAGGCAATGATGGCCGGTGTTGATGCTCCCCCCATGGCCGCGGCTGACGCGGTTTCTGTCGTCGGTGCAGGCGGCGGCAACGTCACCAAAGACTTCGGCAATGTCGTTTCCATTGCCCAGAAGTTCGGTCTTCGCCGTGAAGAAGTCCCCTGTCTCGTAAAGTGCGCGAAGTACTGGGACAACGGTTCCGTCGAGCGCGTTTCCGCACGTCTGGCCGAGGCTCGCCCCGACTATGACAAGTGGGCAGGCTACCGCAACTCCGTCCTCGTTATGTTCGACTCTTGGGCAATCCCCCAGGGCCGTGAGGTCATCAACTACTACGTTCCTCTGGAGTACGGCTTCGATAAGATAATCGAGCTGTGCGACGAGAAGATAGCCGAAACGCTCGGCGAAGCCGGCGACGACGGCATCCTCGGCATGAGCCGCGGTTACTACTACATGGCCTGCAAGACCATCGCTCAGGGCGTTTCCAAGTGGATTGAGAACTATGCCCGCCGTGCAGAGTACCTCGCCGAGCATGAAACCGATGCTCAGCAGAAGAAGGAATATCTCGACATCGCAGCTGTTGCGCACCACATCGCGCACAAGCAGCCTGAGACCTTCCGTCAGGCTCTGAACCTCACCCTTATGTGCCACTTCGGTGTCACCAACGAGGACCCGCACTCCGGTCAGTCCATCGGCCGCCTCGGCCAGATCCTCTACCCCTGGTATGAGAAGGACATTGCGGACGGCACCACCAATGACGAGGAAGTCATTGAGCTGCTTGAGCTGTACCGCATCAAGATAACCGCTATCGAGTGCTTCGCCTCCTCCGGCGTCACCGGCGGCGTTCTCTCCGGCAACACCTTCAACAACCTCTCCATCGGCGGCCTCGGCTACGACGGTCTGACCGCTGTCACCCCGCTTGAGTACCTCATCGTCGAAGCCGGTATGCGCGGCAAGTCCACCCAGCCGACTCTGTCCCTGCTTTATGATGAAAAGACCCCCGAGGACTTCCTCCTCAAGGTCGCACAGTGCATCAAGCTCGGTCTTGGCTATCCCGCCATCATGAACAATCAGGGCGGCATGAACTTCATGCTCCGCCAGTACGGCCCCGAAGGCATGAACATATATGATGCGCGCGCATGGGCGCCCGGCGGATGCCTTGAGTCTTCCCCTGGATGCTTCCAGCCGCTGCACTATAACGGCAAGACCTACATGATCCCCGGCGGCGCAGGCCCGACCGCCGGCACTGGCATTCACTTCACCGGTATGCCCAAGCTGCTCGAGTTGGTTCTCAGCAACGGCTATGACAGACGCACCGGCATTCAGGTCTTTGCTCCGCATAACCACAAGCTCGACACCTATGAGGATCTCCTCGATGTTTACTACAACATTTACCTCCAGGAGCTGCTTGAGGTCTCCAACCGCATGAACAACCTCCAGATGGATACCCACAGAAAGATCTGCCCGACCGTCTGGGCGTCCCTGCTGAAGGCCGACTGCTTCAAGAATGGCCAGAACCAGAGTCACCTCGGCGCACGCTACAACGGCACCATCAACTTCGAGTCCTGCGGCACCATCAACTTCATCAACTCGCTCGCTTCTATCAAGAAGAACGTATACGATGATAAGAAGTACACGCTCGCAGAGATGGAAGACGCGATGTGGAACAACTTCGGCTTCAAGACCGCTTTCGAGACTGGCGTGTTCTCTCCCGACCGCCGCGAGGCCACCGAAAACGCTCCGAAGTACGAGAAGATCTTCAACGACTGCGTCAATGCTCCGAAGTACGGCAACGCCGATCCCTATGTTGACTCCATACTCGTCGACTACGAGGACCGCATGCTGCCGAAGATGCTCGAGCTGCGTTCTTACATGGGCAAGCAGTACTATATGTGCCAGATCTCCGTCTCTACCCACGGCCCGCAGGGTGCAATCACCCTTGCTACCGCAGACGGACGTCTTTGCGGCACTACCTACGCCGACGCTTCCATGTCGCCCGCGCCCAACACCGATAAGAACGGTATCTATGCTCTGTTTACCTCTGCTACCTGCTATGACCATGCAATGTGCCAGAACAGCCAGATGAACATCAAGATCCACCCGACGGCAGTCAAGGGCACGCAGGGCACGCACAAGCTGCTCGACGTCTACCGCGCCTATATGCGCAAGGGCGGCTTCCACATCCAGTTCAACGTCACGTCTTCCAAGACGCTGCGTGAGGCACAGGCGAAGCCCGATGATTACCGCGACCTCATGGTTCGTGTCGCAGGCTTCACCCAGTACTGGTGCGAGATAGGCAAACCCATTCAGGACGAGGTCATCTTCCGCACTGAGTACGATTCCTGATTGAAACACCAAACTATAACGGAGGTATAAAATAATGAAACATTGCGAATGCGCAAATTTCCTGCACCTCGACTGCGAAAAAGGTATGTGCGCTCTGTCAAAGTGCATTGTCCCCATTGACGGTGAAGGCTCCGACGCATGCCCCCGCTTTGAGCAGGGCTTCATGTGCAAGTTCTGCAAGCACTTCTCTGATGCCGACAAGTACGGCATCGGCACCTGCAAGGGCTATGACAAAGAGAACTGGGCATACGCTCAGTGCGGTGCTTTCAGCTGCGAGAAGTTCGAGAGATCCTGATCACTGTACAAAACGCATATGGGGAAGACTATGTCTTCCCCATATGTAAAAAAGTCAAGCTCTTATACGGAAGGGTGTAATTTATGCCAGAAGCAACAACAGGAATGATATTTGACATCCAGAGCTATTCCGTCCACGATGGCCCCGGATGCCGTACAAACGTATTTTTTGTCGGCTGCCCCCTGCAGTGCAGATGGTGTGCGAATCCCGAGAGCTGGGCGGTGAAAAAGCATCTGCTTTTTGCCGAACGTACCTGCAAATGGGATCAGGGCTGCACCGCCTGCCGTGACGCCTGTCCGAACGGCGCCTTGAAGTTCAACGAGAATGGCAAGCCTGTTCTTGACTGGACGATCTGCAATAAGTGCCAGACGATAGAGTGCAGTGAGGTCTGTGCCGCGCACGCGCTTAAGCAGTGTGTCCGCTTCCTGACGGTCGACGATCTGATGAAGATCCTGATGCGTGACTACCCGAACTGGGGTTCCGACGGCGGCGTTACATTCTCCGGCGGTGAGCCGTTGCTGCACCATGAGTTTCTTGATCAGGTGCTCCAGCGCTGCCGCAAGGAGCAGATGCACACTGCCATCGAAACCAGCGCATTTGCGTCTCCCGAGGTGTTTGAGAAGATATTCCGCAACCTGAACTTCGCGTTCATCGATGTGAAGAACATGGACGAGGAGATGCATAAATGGGGAACCGGCGTCAGCAACAAGCCCATCCTCCGCAATATATCCACGCTGGCAAACGCCGATTGGTGGCACGGCAGGCTCGTCCTGCGCCAGCCGACCATCCACGGCTTTAACGACAGCATCGAGAATGCCAAACGCCTCATTGATTTTATGACCGAGAATGGCCTCTTTGAGATAAATCTGCTCCGTTTCCACCGCATGGGCGGGACCAAGTGGGAGCAGCTCGGC
>CAVFGM010000104.1:0-2535 GCA_963621955.1 Bacteroidaceae bacterium | reverse complement strand
CGATGAGGATCTGTGCGTCGGCTGCGGCATATGCACCACCAAGTGCAAGTTCGACGCGATCCACCTTGAGAAGACGCTCGACAACCGCAACAAGCCCTATTATCAGACGCTCATGGTCGCCGTCGGCAACGCTCCTGCGACGCTCGGCAGGCTTGCCAAGAAAAAGCTTGGGCTGTAAACCATGCACGAGATAGGTATTGTCCGCAGCATGTGCAGGACCGTGCTCGACTATATGAAAGAAAATAACGTCAAGGCGGCCAGCGAGATCGTCTGCGAGGTCGGCGAACTGTCGCTCGTTATCCCGCAGTATGTTGAGGAGCTGTTCCCGCCCGTCGCTCAGGGTACACCGCTCGAGGGCACGAAGCTCATTCTTAAGACTGTCCCCGGCATGGCTGAGTGCGACGACTGTGATGAGATCTTCAATGTCATTGAGCATGAGGGCTATTGTCCGAACTGCGGAAGCTTTGAAAAAACGGTGCTCACGGGTAAGGATTTCACGATAAAGGAGATCCACATTCCCGGAGATTGATCGGCCGCATTAACATTAAATAAAAACAGCAAAAATTAGACCGCCTGACATAAGAAAACATACGCCTGAAAAGGCACAAAATGCACGAGCGGCTTTGTTGCAGCGTTTTGCCATACACAAAGTATGCCTTCAACGCTGCGCCTCGCCCTCGCACATTCTGAACACTTTTCAGGTACAAAGCAGTTTTGCCAAAGATTGTTCGAGCAGAAATCGTTTGAAAAAGCGTCCGCATACTTTGTGTATGTGGACGCTTTTTCGGACTATTTTGGCCAGACAGGCAAAGGCAAAACCGTATGTCTTCTTGTGTCAGGCGGTCTTTACTGCCGCTTTTCTTTCGGAAAGCGGCAGTAATTTTCATATTCATATTATATACGGCACTGTGAATACCGAAACGTTTCTGTACCTCTCGAGCTTCTTGCTGAGGCGCTGCGTAGTCTGGTTATGCAGCAGCTTCTTCAGCGGCGAGGTCACAACGAGTGCACCCATCATAACCGTCAGGTTCTCATGCTCGTGAAGCTGCGCCGCCTCGTCCTCGACATGCTTTATAAGCACCTCGTTCACATTGCGGTATGCCGTGACGTCATACACAAAGGTCGCATTCAGGTCAAGCTCATCGAGCTGCGCCTTGAGCCGGCGCGCTTTCTGCTCATCATCCGTCACGTTATACAGCTCTATCTCGGAAAATCCGCAGCTGAGCGCGCACCTGAGCGTTTTCACAAACGAACGGTTAAGCGTCTGCACAGGGATAATGACCTTGCCCGGCATGATATATCGCAGCATATCGCGCGCGTCGTCCGTGCTGCGCAGAGTGAGGTCCGTGGAGACCTCCGCATAATGCTTCTTGATGGACTTCATCACGTACACCAGCAGCGGGATGAGTATAACGACTACCCACGCCCCTTCGGTGAAGCGCGTGATGGCAATGACAAGGCACACCACGGCGCACACTACCGTGCCGAGAGCATTAATGAGTGCCTTATGGCGCCAGCCCGTGGTCTTGAGCTTGACCCAATGCGCAAGCATACCGGCCTGCGAGATCGTAAACGAGATGAACACGCCCGTCGCGTAGAGCGGCAGCAGAGTATGCGTATCGGCTTTGAAGAGGAAGATAAGCGCCGAGGACGCGAAGAATATCAGCAGCACGCCGTTCGAGAAGTTCAGCCTTGCGCCGCGCTGGGTGTAGCGGCGCGGCATATACCCGTCGCGCGCGACCATCGCGAGCAGCAGCGGCATACCGGCATATGCCGTGTTCGCCGCGAGAGAAAGGATAACGACCGTCGCGATCTGGAACACGTAGAAGCACGCACTCCCGCTGCCGAACACCGCGGAAGCAAGACTTGCAATGGCGGTAACGCCATCCTGCGGGACAATATGGTAAATATCCGTCAGCACGGCGATGCTTATAAAGGTCACACCGACTGTGAGCGCCATAAGGCCGAGGACTCTTTTGGCATTCTTCGCCGACGGGTCACGGAAAGACGGCACGCCGTTGCTCACAGCCTCGACGCCGGTCAGCGCAGTGCAGCCGGAGGCGAACGCGCGCAGGATAAGGAACACCGTCACGTCCCCCGCCGTTTCAATTACCGCTGTCGGCTCCGGCGGCTGGTATCCGAACACAAACACACGCACAAA
The DNA here is from genome assembly GCA_963621955.1 of Bacteroidaceae bacterium. Taxonomy (GTDB): domain Bacteria; phylum Bacillota; class Clostridia; order Oscillospirales; family Oscillospiraceae; genus Limivicinus. The sequence goes on along the minus strand of CAVFGM010000104.1, from coordinate 374 downwards.
GCCTGTCACGATAAGCGCAAGGATCGAGAAGATGAAGAAATACGTGGGCACGCCGAACATGACCGCCGACTCACGCATACCCCTGAGGTTGCCCCACGTGAGGATGCAGACGATAACAAAGGCGATCCTCGGCTTGTACGCCGCAAGCTCCGGGAATGCCGACGCCACCGCCGCCGCGCCTGAGCAGCTCGACACCGCCACGGTCAGGATATATCCGACCAGCAGCGACGACGCCGCGGTGAGCCCCGGCGCTTCGCCGAGGTTGTCCGCGCCGACGATATACGCGCCGCCGCCCTGCGGGTAGGCATCTATCGTCTGCCGGTAGCAGAACACAAGGATGAGCAGCAGCGCAATGATCGCGCACATGACGTATA
>CAVFGM010000103.1:0-14402 GCA_963621955.1 Bacteroidaceae bacterium | reverse complement strand
CTCTGATTAACTAATTTCTACCGTGCAGGTGTCCAACTTGCACTTGCAATTTGCGATCAAAATTTTTCCTTTACAAACGAAAAAAATGTGTTATAATGTATGAGCTGTCAGTTGAGAGCTGATTATGTAGTTTAATATGGGGGCGTAGCTCAGTTGGGAGAGCGTACGGTTCGCATCCGTAAGGTCAAGGGTTCGAATCCCTCCGTCTCCACCACGTCGTCGCAAGCTTTGTATCGCTTGCGACGACTTTTTATGCTTCGCATCAAAAGTCATCTCGCGCTCACTCCGCTGCTCCTTCTTTCCAAATCGAACCCGCTCCGCTGGGCTTCGATTTGGTTTTTCTGGCAGGGGCTCTTTTCATATTGACGGTTGAAGGAACTGGGATTTGGACGGGAGCGGCGGCTCGCCGTGCATAAAAAGGTGCAGCCGCCGCAGACTAAACGTATCTTTACCATCAAGGAGCTGGATTTTCTATGATAGAACAGGATACGATAAGGCTGCTGCGTGAGTGCGACGCCGGCATCAAAATGGGCGTAGGGTCGATAGACGAGGTCCTCGGTCAGGTGCGCGGCAGCGAACTCAGGCAGTGCCTGATAAAATGCAGGAACGAGCATGAAAAGCTTGCCGGTGAAATCCAGACGCTGCTGGCAAAATACCATGACAAGGGCAAGGAGCCGAGCCCGGCCGCAAAGGGCATGTCATGGATAAAGACGAACGTGAAAATGGGTATGGACGACTCTGACCAGACCGTCGCCGGCCTGATGACAGACGGCTGCAATATGGGCGTTAAGTCCCTGAATATGTATCTGAACCAATACATGGCCGCGGATGAAGTCTCAAAGGACATCACAAAGCGGCTCATCAACCTCGAACAAAAGCTCACTGAAGATATACGGAAGTTCCTGTAAGCGCACAGACACCTTGCCAAAAACCGGCAGGGTGTCTGTGCGTTTGCAGCTTATCTCAGTCTTTGCGTACATCTTCTCGTAATACTTCATGTATTCACCGGAGACGATCTTATCCATCCATTCTTTTCAGGTTCGCTTGATCAGGTCTGTTCGGCAATATAAATTGCGGCCTTGGACTGAATGATATCCGCGGTCTGCGCGGCTGTCTTGCCGCCGGCAAAAAAGGACTGAGCTTCTTTCCATATCAGACCGGTAAGGGCAGTGTTATTGTCATAAACACAGCTGACTGAACCGATGGCATTACGGAGCATATCTGCAATGCGGCCGTCTGTTTCCTGAATTGTCACATCATTGCCGAAAGGATCGATCGTGTGCATTCTTCCACCTGCGTTGACCCATGCCATATAATCGTTGACGATGGAATCAAACCCGGTTTTTGTGGCCGGGAGGGCACGACCAGCCAGTTCGGTCTGGTATTGGTCATATAAGAATGTGCGGATAAAAGACCAAGCGCCCTCCTTATCCTCACAATCAACCGATATCCCCAACGCCGCATATGGTTTTATTGCCGTACCGCCTTTTTCAGCCGAAGGCATGCCATAAAGCTTCATATTCTCGTGAAAATAATAGTTAAACGCGACAAGATCGTAAATGTTGAATATCTCCCGCTGGGAGAGCAGCTGCTTTCCGGTATAGACCATGTTGATCTGGTCGCTTGTGTCTCCGATATCCGGAAGCCTTGCCGCGAACTCCAGCAGAGCGGCAAATCGATCACTGTCAAAGTTACAGCTTCTTTTTTCCCAATCCACAAAGACCGTGTCACTCAGGGACACCATTGTATCGATGTAGTCTTTTTTGGACATGGCGATGCCGAAGGGGTTTTCTCCCTCCCCCATTTTGTCATAAAGACCCAGCATTTCCGTCAGCGTAAGAGGGGCATCTGTTCCGATAATGTCCGGATCTCCGGTGAGAGTCAGAATACCATAGGCGGGGATAAGGGTGTAGAGCTTGCCCTCCGTCTCCGTCTGAGCCAGCAGTTCAGGCAGCAATTCCACATTTTTCAGCGTATCGTCTTTTTCCATGAATGGGTGAAGGTCTACCAAACGTCCCGCCTTTTCATACTGCTTGCGGGGTAGGGTCAGCAGGTCGTAAATATCCGGCCCGTTTCCGGACAGAATGTCCAGCTCCAGCCGGTCAAGACCGGTGGTGCTGCCGTCGGCGCTGTCATACTGGGAATAATCGACTACTTCGATCTGAACTCTTTCGCTGGAGGCATTAAAGTCCGACGCAATATCCGCCACGGAATAGGCGTCCATGGTCCCCAGCTTCAGTGTGACCATCTGGTCGTAAGGAACGGAGGAGGGCTTGAGAAGAAAGGCCGTATAGGCGTCATAGTACAGAAATCTCCCGTCGCCCAGACTCTGCACAGCAGCATTTACCCCGTTTACCCCAGAGGCAGTCCAGTTTAAGATCTCGAATGTCTCCCTGCTGCCGCCGTCCACGCCCAGCAGCGCGCTGCCGTTATCCATGTAAAAAGCATATTCTGCGCCGCTTATCAGCTTTACAACATTTCCGTCCAGCGGCATGAACTCCTCTGCGGTCTGGCCTCCGGCATCAATTTTCAGCAGACGCTGTCCGGTCGGCTCTCCGATAGCGTATTCATCCCCGCTCTCCAGAACGGCGACAGCACCGTCTGTCATAAAGCATGCGGAGTCGATCCGTCCCTTGCTCTCGTAGAAGTACAGGAGTGCCCCCGATAGATCATAAACGGCAAGGGATCGATCTGCGCAAATGCATATCTGTTCTCCGCTGCATTCAATCCGATAGGGATCTTTCAGACGGCTGTCTAAAGGGTATTCCGCCGTAATCTGCCCGCTGTTTTCATCACGGACGGTTATAGTAAATCCTGTATCATCCCAGTTCGGCTGAACTTCTCCATCCACTCGGTCATAACCGGTTTTTCTTTCTAAGGTGATAAGTTCACCGTTCTCCGTCAGGCAATAATCAATAGGGAAACCGATAAAGCTGTCGTCGGTACTGCTGAGAGTCGGATATTCTGTCAGAAGATTCCCGCTTATATCCATAACGAAATTATGCTGAACCATATCATCGTCGTTATCGTCCATCGTTCCGCAGGAGACAAAGACCCGGTCGCCGCATGCGGTGATATCATAGATGGTGAGATATGTTCCGCTTACCGGCATGGAAAGCTCCTCCCTGACATAACGATATCTTATCTGCCCGTCAGAGGCTGTGCCATGGCCGCCGTCCTGATTCTTTGCGCATGAGCATAAGCAAAGTGCGGCAGCAACAGCGCAGATCAGAAGAAAACATTTCTTTTTCATCATGAAGCTCCTCCCACCATAGAAATAACGGGGGCATGTGATCATGCCCCCATATAAAAATTCTATTTTGCGTACATCTTCTCGTAATACTTCATGTATTCGCCGGAGACGATCTTATCCATCCATGCTCTGTTCTGCAGGTACCACTCGATTGTGCTGGCCATGCCGGTCTGGAAAGTGTACTTCGGGCTCCAGCCAAGTTCTGTCGTGATCTTGTGGTTGTCGATCGCGTAGCGGCGGTCATGGCCGGGGCGATCCTTGACGTGTACGATAAGGTCCTCGCTCTTGCCGGTGTTGGAGAGGATGAGCTTGACGATCTCGATATTGGCTCTCTCGTTGTTGCCGCCGATATTGTACACTTCGCCGGACGCGCCCTTTTCAAGCACCGTCGCAATAGCGGTGCAGTGATCCTCGACATACAGCCAGTCCCTTATCTGCATACCGTCACCGTAGACAGGCAGCTGCTTATCGTTCAGGCTGTTGTTTATCATAAGCGGGATGAGCTTCTCAGGGAACTGGTACGGGCCGTAGTTATTCGAGCAGCGCGTGATGTTGACGGGCATACCATAGGTCTTGTTGTACGCACGAACCAGCATATCCGCCGACGCCTTGGAAGCGGAATACGGGCTGTTCGGGGCGAGCGGGGTCGTCTCGGTGAACATACCGGTCGCGCCGAGTGCGCCGTATACCTCGTCGGTGGAGACCTGAAGATACTTCACGCCCTCGCGGAAATCGCGGGAATACTTGTCGTCCGGGTCAAGCTTCCAGTGGCGCTTGGCCGTATCGAGCAGGGTCAGCGTGCCCATGACGTTCGTGGTCATAAAGATATCGGGGTTTGTGATGCTGCGGTCAACATGGCTCTCGGCGGCAAAGTTCACGACCGTGTCAAAGGCGTACTTCTCAAAAAGCTGCTCGACAAGAGCGCCGTCATGGATATCGCCGCGGACGAAGGTGTAGCGCTTATCGTCGCTCACGCCCGCGAGGTTATCGAGATTGCCGGCATAGGTGAGCAGGTCAAGATTGACGAGCGTGATGTCCTCGTAATTCTTGAGCATGTATCTGACAAAATTGGAGCCGATAAACCCGGCGCCGCCGGTGACGAGTATTGTCTTCATAACAATCTCCTTTTATCTGTTCATTCTGGGAGTGACAGCAGGTACTGGCCGTAGTCCGTCATCCTGAGCGCGGAGCCGAGCGCGATAAGCTCCTCATCGCTTATCCAGCCCTTTCGCCACGCGATCTCTTCAATGCAGGATATGTAGAAGCCCTGCCTGCTCTGCACCGTCGCAACAAACTGCGAGGCCTGAAGCATCCCCTCAGGGGTACCGGTATCGAGCCATGCCATGCCGCGCCCCATGGGGCTGACCATGAGCTCGCCGCGGCTGAGGTATTCGTTGTTCACCGCGGTGATCTCAAGCTCCCCGCGCGGCGAGGGCTTGATGTTCTTCGCAATATCAACAACGCTGTTGCCATAGAAATACAGCCCCGGAACGGCGTAATTGCTCTTCGGGCTCTCGGGCTTTTCTTCTATCGACACAACGCGCATATTCTTATCGAACTCGACCACGCCGAAAGCCGTCGGGTTTTTGACCTGAATGCCAAAGACCATGCCGCCCTCGGTCACCTTTGCGCCGTCGCGCAGATAGTCAGACAGCGCCTGACCATAGAATATATTATCGCCGAGGATAAGGCAGACAGGATCTTCGCCGATGAACTCCTCTCCGATAATGAACGCCTCGGCCAGGCCTTTCGGAGCCTGCTGCACCTTATACTCAAAGCGCATGCCGAGCGTCTTCCCGTCGCCGAGGAGCTCTTTGTAAACGGGCGTATCTCCAGGCGTGGAGATGATAAGCACCTCTCTTATCCCCGCAAGCATCAGGACAGACAGCGGGTAATAGATCATGGGCTTATCGTATATAGGCAGAAGCTGCTTGGAAACGGCACGCGTCATCGGATAAAGGCGCGTCCCCTTTCCGCCGGCAAGAATTATTCCTTTCATGTCGCAGTTTCCTTTCTGTGTTTTGAAACTTTACATGGTAATTTTACCACCTGCCGCGGTCTCCTGTCAATCAAAGCTTGGTTCTGCCTGTGCTTAGGCATATCGTCCGCTTTGTCTCAATAATTGTTGATATTTATTTGAGCATTAGTTTAATAATTTTCTTGATAATCTGTCCGTAATGAATTAGTATTTAGGCATAGTCTGCTTTCCGGGAGATGATCTGCAATGTTCAAGGTTCTTATTGCCGAGGATGACAGCGAGCTCAGGCAGCTGTTTTCACACGTGCTCATAAAAAACGGCTACAGCGTCACCGGCGTCTGCAACGGCAAGGAAGCGCTGGACGCTCTGGACAAGGGTTATTATGACTTAATAGTCTCCGACATAATGATGCCGGAGATGGACGGGTACGAGCTTGTAAGCTCCCTGCGCACCGCCGGGTACAGCATCCCGGTGATGATGATAACCGCCAAGGATGCGTTTGACGATATGCGCATGGGCTTTGTTTCAGGCACCGATGACTATATGGTAAAGCCCGTCAACGTAAACGAGATGGTGCTGCGCGTCGGGGCGCTGCTGCGCCGGGCGCAGATGATAAACGACCGTCGGCTCGTGATAGGCGGCACGGTGATGGAGTGCGACTCGCTCACCGTCACGTGGGACGGGCAGAGCGCCGTCCTGCCGCAGAAGGAATTCATGCTGCTGTACAAAATGGCCTCCTTCCCCGGCCGCATCTTTACTCGCCAGCAGCTCATGGACGATATATGGGGCTATGATTCGGACACCGACACGCACACCGTCGATGTTCACATCGGCAGGCTGCGCGACCGCTTCCGTGACAGCAAAGATTTCAAGATAGTCACCATGCGCGGCGTCGGGTACAAGGTGGTAAAGGCATGACCAAACCCCAAAAGCCCACGCCGGTAAAGCGTTCAAAGTTCAATTACGGTTTTATATTCTCCTCTGCTGCGTTGGTCGGCTCCCTGCTGTCCACGGCGCTCGCGATGTTTATCGTATGGCTGCTTAACCGCAGGTTCGGCGTATGGCTCGGTATGCCGTACACGATACGTGTCCTGCTTATCTGCATCTTGTCCGGCGCCGCCATTGCCGTCGGGCTGAGCAAGATATTCGTAAGCCCGATGATGAAGCTCGGCGACGCGATGCGCAAGGTCGCGGGCGGGGACTTCTCCGTGCGCCTTGACTGCACGAGCAGAATACGCGACGTGCGCGAGGTCTATGACAGCTTCAACACCATGGTAAAGGAGCTCGGCAACACAGAAACGCTCCAGACCGATTTCGTAAGCAACGTGTCCCACGAGTTCAAGACACCTATAAATGCCATCGAGGGCTACGCTTCCCTGCTTCAGGATAATCAGCTGACTGATGAGCAGAAGAACACCTACATTGATAAGATAATTTTCAACACGCGCCGCCTGTCTGACCTCGTTGGGAACATCCTGCTGCTCTCCAAAGTCAACAACCAGACGATAAGCCTCAAGGCCAGCACATTCCGGCTTGATGAGCAGGTGCGCCAGTCCATACTCGCGCTTGAGAGCAAGTGGGAAAAGAAAGAGATCGAATTCGACATCGACCTTGACGAGATAGAATACACGGGCTATGAAAATCTTCTGAGTCATGTATGGCTCAATCTCATAGACAATGCCGTGAAGTTCTCCCCTCAGAACGGTCAGATAAGGATACGCCTGAAGCAGCTCGACGGCAGCGTGACCTTCTCGATCTGGGACAACGGTCTCCCCATTCCCGAAGCCGATATCGACAGGATATTCAACAAGTTCTATCAGGCCGACAACTCCCACGCCTCCGAGGGCAACGGACTCGGGCTTGCGCTCGTCAGGAAGATAGTCAGCGCCGAGCAGGGCGCAATAAGCGTATCAAGCAGTGAGGACGCAGGGACTGAATTTATAGTCACGCTCCCCATTCTTTAACCAAACGTCAAGGCAGTTCATCAGAAGATGAGCTGCCTTGACGTTTATTGTTTTGTTCTTTTTCTATGATGTCTTTTTATTAGCCGGCATATGAGCCATGCGATAAGAATGCCATTCAAAGCTCCGGAGAAGTCGAGCAGCACATCGAGCACCTGCGAGTTCCGCCCGCTTGTGAGCTGTATCGTCTCATCCGTGAGCGCGACGAGCAGCGAAGCAAAGGCGCAGTTTGACCCTGTCTGAAATCCGGACTTTCTATTTACCGCTGCAAGAAACAGCAGTTCCGCGCCCAAGGCGGCAAACTCCGTAAAGTGCGCAAACTTTCTGAGCCACAGGTCGTTCTTACTCACTATGCCGAAGCGCCTGATTATCGGGTCGAGCGCATCAAGCACGGAATTGCTCACATTGCTTGACGCCTTGCTGCCGAGCATCGAGTTACCCCAGATGAACGCGACCGTGACAATGCACAGGCAGATAAGCACCACGCTTAAAACTCTGCGCTTTTTCTCGCTCATCAGTCCTGATACTCGAACATCAGGTCATACATACTGACGGTGTCCCCGTCCCTGACGCCCATTTCCTCCATGCGCTTGAACACTCCTGCCTCGCGCAGGACGCGGTCAAAGTACATGCGGCTCTCATAGTCGCCGAAGTTGACAGTCGCGACAAGGCGCTGGAGCCACGGGCCCTCGACGAGCCACATATCGTCAAACTTCTCTATCGTCAGCTCGCCCGAGGTATCGACCTTGGGTTCGGGCTTCACATAGTCGGCCTCATAGCTTGATATCGGCGGAAGCTCTGAGAGCCTGTGTGCGCACTCCTTGACGAGCTCGCGCGTGCCCTGATGGGACACAGCGCTCATCTCAAAGAACTGATACCCCAGCGCCTCAACGTGTTCCCTGAGCCGGTCGATATTCTCGCGCTCGTTGCCGAGCAGGTCGCACTTGTTGCCGACGACGATCTGCGGGCGCTCTGCAAGCTCGGGGCTGTACTCGCGCAGCTCCGCGTTTATCGCGTCAAAGTCCTCGACCGGGTCGCGCCCCTCACTGCCGGAGACATCTACCAGATGCACGAGCAGACGGCAGCGGTCGATGTGCCGCAGAAAGTCATGGCCGAGTCCCGCGCCTTCGGACGCGCCCTCGATAATGCCGGGGATGTCCGCCATGACGAAAGATACGCCTTCATCCACATACACGACCCCGAGGTTGGGGAAAAGTGTAGTAAAATGATAGTTTGCGATCTTGGGATGTGCCTTGCTGACAACGGACAGGAGCGTGGACTTGCCGACGTTCGGGAAGCCGACAAGGCCGACATCCGCCAGCAGCTTGAGTTCAAGCGTGATATCGTGGCTCTCGCCGGGAAGCCCCGGCTTTGCAAAGCGCGGCACCTGACGCGTCGGCGTGGCAAAGTGCATATTGCCCCAGCCGCCGCGCCCGCCCTTGGCGGCGACCCAGTTCTCGCCGGTGGACATATCGTGCATGATCGCGCCGGTCTCGGTATCGCGCACTATCGTGCCGCGGGGGACCTTGATATACAGCGTCTCCCCGTCCTTGCCGTAGCAGCGCTTGCCCTGACCGTTCATGCCGTTGCCGGCAGTGTACTTACGCTTATATCTGAAGTCCATCAGCGTGGACATATTATCGTCAACAACAAAAACAACGTTGCCGCCGCGCCCGCCGTCGCCCCCGTCGGGGCCGCCTGCTGCGACGTACTTTTCGCGGTGGAACGCGACCGCGCCGTCCCCGCCCTTTCCGGCGTGAACGCTGATGCGCGCCTTATCAACAAAAGATGAAGCCATAAACTGCCTCCTTCGTCGTAGTTAATAGAAAAGGCCGGACAAACGTCCGGCCTTGATAAAATCACTTACTGAGCGATTTCTTCGTAAACAGAGACCTTTTTACGGTCCTTGCCCATGCGCTCGAACTTCACGGTGCCGTCCACGAGGGCGAACAGAGTGTCGTCCTTACCCTTACCGACATTGGTACCGGGATGGATCTTGGTTCCGCGCTGTCTGACAAGGATGTTGCCGGCCAGAACGAACTGACCGTCGGCTCTCTTGGCGCCAAGACGCTTCGACTCACTGTCGCGGCCGTTCTTGGTAGAACCCATACCTTTTTTATGTGCCATTAGGTTACACCTCCATAAGTCAAAATCAGTTGCGGAAAAAATCAGGCGTTGATAGCTTCGATCTGGAGCTTGGTGTAGGGCTGTCTGTGGCCCTGCGTTCTGCGATAGCCCTTTTTCGGCTTCATCTTGTAGACGCGGACCTTTGCGCCCTTGCCGCTCTTGACGACATTTGCGGTAACGGAAGCGCCTTCAACGACGGGTGCGCCGAAAGTAGCATTCTCGCCGTCGATAACGGCCAGAACCTGATCGAATTTGACGGACTCACCTGCTGCGGCGTCAAGCTTCTCAACGAAGATAACGTCGCCCTCGGCTACGCGATACTGCTTGCCGCCGGTCACGATTATAGCATGCTTCATGAACATTTCCTCCCTCTCTTCAGGACTCGCTCTTGGGGTGGAGGGCATACCTCTTCTTTATTACCCCTTCAATGCGGCTTAGATAGAATAGCATGTCCGCGCCGCGTTGTCAACAATTTTCTGCTGTTTTGCTTGGATTTTATGGCTTTTCAGCCCACTGCCTCTATAGTCTCGTCCGCGAGGATGGGCTTGCCGTTCTCGCCGCTCTCGCTGATATAGAAGCGGTGCTCACCGCTGCCGTCGGTGTAGCTGAGCCTGAGGTTCGGCATCCCCTCGGGTATGATCGTCTGAAGCTGGACAGCGCTGCCGTTCATTACGCTGCAGTACCACAGCTCGCCTGTCTCATAGAAAGTGTCGCTGTAGTCAACGGAGCAAATGCTGACGTTTCTGACCAGCCCGTTTGAGACGAGGTACAGCTCCTCGCCGTCTTTGCTGACTGTGAGCTTGTCAAGTATCTCTGTGCTGCCGTCCTTCATGTCGGCAGCGCTGACGATCTCAAAACCGCCCTCGTCCGTGATCTCTGCCGGTATCCACTTCTCATCGATGTGGCCTGCGAGTTCGGAATAGGGTATCTCAAACTGGATAATACCCGCGGCATAGCTGCTGATCTCATAGAGGCTGGAGAAGATCACCATTCCGCTGTCGCTGAAATACCACGAACCCTCGCGCAGCAGTGCGGAAAGTGCAGCATTATAATCGTCATCGGGTATGAACCCGGCCGTTCTCTCCTGAAGCGAGTCGTCGTTTTCAACTGCCGTGACCATATAGTTCGTCAGGAAGCTGCGCAGCCCCTCCGTGTCGGAGCTGAGCTTGTCGAGCGTGAGCAGCTCGCCCGTCTGCGTATCGAAGCTGTAGCCGGTATAGCCGTAGCTGCCGTGCGCACCGCCGAGGTCGCTGTAGTCGTTATACAGAAGCGTCAGCACCTGAGTGTCACCGCGCTCAACGGTTACACTGCGGTCGGAAACAAGCTCAAGGGTGTATACTTCACCGCCTCCGGTGCTCGTCCAATAATTATAATTGTCCTCGGCCATGGTGAGCATATTGTTGTAGCCCGTGCCCTGACCGTCGCCGTAATCCTCGCCGGTCACATAGGTCTCATCGAGCATGGCGACATACTCGTTGATGGCTTTCTCCGCGTCGGCTCTGCCGACTATCTCGATCTTCGGCGTCTCATAGGAGAAGGTCAGGATAAGCTGCGTGCCGTCCTGCGGGTCATAGGCCTGCTTGAGCGTGTTCTCAACAGCGATGATGATCTGCCCGTCCTGCACATCGGGTGTCGGTTCCGGCGTGGGTTCTGGAGTCGGTGTCGGCTCCGGGGTCACCGTCGGCAGCGGCGGCAGCTCAATATTGCTCAAATTGCCGCAGGCGCAGAGGCCGAAAGCCAGCGCGAGTGCAAGTATTATCGAAACTGTTTTTTTCATGGTCTTACCATCCTTTCTACGGTTATGACGAGTCTGCAGGGGAAAATGTTCCTCCCGGCTCATTCCTCGGGCACTTCCCTTGCGATGGCGGCATTAGTGTACCTGCCGTCCCCCGTCACTTCTTTTATAACTTCAATGAACGGCGGGAGCATGACCTCACGCTCCTCGCTGTCGAGCTCTATCTCCATTATCGCGCGGTCCGTCCAGAACGGATAAACGTCTATCTCAAAAAGCTGCCCCATATAGTCAAGGCAGTACCGCATCTTGTGAACCGGCTTCCGTCCTGTGTCGGCACGCTTCAGAAGCTCCTCATACTCCGCGGCGCTTATCTCGTGCTCGTCCTCCTTGCGGCTCATCGCGCTGAGCTTGCGCTTGACAGTATGCGTATAGACCGCTTTGCCGCCGGAGGTGCGCAGACGGATGCGCTCGGTCGCACCTTTCTCTGGGTTTACAAGATAGGTCTGCACGATCTCTGACGCATCTGCGCTCTGCAGCACAGCTTCATCAGGCATGGCTATAAGGTACTTGCGCTCTATTTCCATTCCGTTGATATTCATAGCAATATTCTCCCCAGCAGGTATAGTTACTATAATACACATTGCTGTAAAAATCAAGCGCAGCCTGTCTGGCGCCGCGCATCCGTTGGCACAGCCGCAATTCATACAGCGCTTGTAAATATGTCGTATTGCTAATTTTCAAACAATAGTGTATATTAATTTATGGTGAGATTGGCAAGTGCTTTCAGCCGGTATGAGATGAGCCGGCTTTAAAAATAAGGAAATTTAAGAGGTGGAATGATGGCAAAAAGACCAAACATTCTCAAGCTGGCTACAAAGATCAGTCTTGAGTCCCTGACCTACACCGGCATTACCTACAATGACCCCGAGTACAGGATCCTCGACCCCATCGTGACTGACGACATGTGCCGCGTTATGATGCACCTGCGCCTCGAGACCGACCGTCCGGTTGGCGAAGTCGCAAAGCGCTGCAAGGAGAGCGAAGCCTTCGTTCAGGAGCAGCTTGACAAGCTTGTCGCCGCCGGCATCGTGCGCTCCCGCAAGGTGGACGGCGTCGACTGCTATTACTATCCCATCTGGGTCCCCGGCATCATGGAGGGCATACTCTCCAACCGCGAGCAGTGCGACCGCTACCCTGACCTTGGCTACTGCTTTGAGGAATACACCCGCCGCCGTATCGACATGGTCGCCCCTGTTTTCAATTCGGGTAAGACCGGTATGTTCTTCATGCGCGTCATGCCTGTCATGAGCGCCATTGAAAACAACAGCCGCACCGCTTCCTATGATGAGATAAGCACTCTTATTGAGAACGCTACGGCTATTTCCGTCGGTCCCTGCTCCTGCCGCCGCGCGCGCCGCCTTATGGGTGAGGGCTGCGGCCATCTCGAAGAGGACATGTGCATGTACCTCAACGACAATGCCATCACTTACAGCAAGACCGGCGCACACCGCCTCATCAGCAAGGAGGAGGCATACGAAGTCCTCCGCCGCGCCGAGGACAACGGCCTTGTCCATGAGATAAATCAGACCCCGGGCTTTGAGGAATCGACCGCGATATGCAATTGCTGCGGCTGCTCCTGCTTTGCCCTGCGCGTTGCCGAAATGTTCCGTGCAAAGAACGCTATCCGCTCGAACTTTGCTGCGAAGATCGATAAGGAGAAGTGCGTTGCCTGCGGCCAGTGCGTAGAGAACTGCCAGACCAATGCCATCAAGCTCGGCCAGAAAAACTGCATCAATAACCCTTCCGTCTCCGACGCATATGATTCTGACGTCTCCATCCCCTGGGACAATAAGACCTACAACATCGACTACCGCACCAACCGCAGCGATGTCATGGAAAGCGGAACTGCGCCCTGCAAGGCTGTCTGCCCGGCGCATATCCCCGTTCAGGGCTACATAAAGCTTGCCTCCATGGGGCGCTATACCGAAGCTCTGGAGCTCATAAAGAAGGAGAATCCCTTCCCCGCTGTCTGCGGCCGTATCTGCAACAAGGCCTGCGAACAGGCCTGCACCCGCGGCATTGTCGACTCCTCCGTCGCAATAGATGATATCAAGAAGTTCATCGCCGATAAGGATCTTGACGCATCCACGCGCTTTGTGCCGAAGATGCTCAACCAGATCGGCAGACCTTACACTGAAAAGATAGCTGTAATCGGCGCAGGCCCTGCGGGACTCAGCTGCGCGTACTACCTTGCGGTCAATGGCTATCCCGTCACCGTATTCGAAAAAGAGGACAAGCTCGGCGGTATGCTCACGCTCGGCATTCCCGGCTTCCGTCTCGATAAGGCCGTCGTGAATGCGGAGATAGACATCCTCCGTGAGCTCGGCGTCGAGTTCAGGACCGGCGTTGAGGTCGGCAGGGACATCACTCTGCCGCAGCTGCGCGCAGATGGCTACAAGGCTTTCTACCTCGGCATCGGCGCATCCAAGGGCGTGAAGCTCGGCGTTCCCGGCGAGGAGCTTGAGGGCGTGTTCACAGGTATAGACTTTCTGCGCGACGTCAACCTTGAAAAGCCCGTCAGCATCGGCAAGCGTGTCGCTGTCGTCGGCGGCGGCAATGTTGCGATAGACGTCGCACGCACGGCGCTGCGTCTTGGCGCGGAGGATGTGACCATCGTGTATCGCCGCAGCAGAGACGAAATGCCTGCGGCAGCTGACGAGATCGCCGAGGCCGAAGAAGAGGGCGTAAAGTTCATGTACCTCGCCGCCCCGGTCGAGGTACTCGGCAGCGGCAAGGTAAGCGGCATGAAGGTAGAGCTTATGGAGCTTGGCGAAGCCGATGCTAAGGGCCGCCGCAAGCCCGTCGGCACCGGGAAGTTCGAGACGCTGGAGCTTGACGCGGTCATCTCCGCTATCGGCCAGAAAATCGACCTCGGCGGCATCTCCGCCGGTACCGGCATCCAGCTCAGCAGCAAGGGCGCCGTCATGGTCGACGAGCTCAGCTATCAGACCGGCGAGCCTGACGTGTTCGCGGGCGGCGATGTCGTGACCGGTCCGAAGTTCGCCATCGACGCGATCGCCGCCGGCAAGGAGGCCTCGATCTCCATCCACCGCTATGTACATCCCGGCCAGACCCAGCACCTTGGGCGCGATCACCGCGACTATAAGCCGCTCGATGCGAAGACGGTCGCCGTCTCCATCGGCAGCTTCGACACCGCACCTCGCCAGAAAGCCGCCTGCGGCAGTGCCGAGGAAGCACGTAAGACTTTCAAGGATCTGCGCGGTGACCTCACCGAGGAACAGATCAAGAAAGAAGTCAAGCGCTGCCTTGGCTGCGGCTGTGCGGTCA
>CAVFGM010000102.1:0-2581 GCA_963621955.1 Bacteroidaceae bacterium | reverse complement strand
CGAGGCGATACTTGAGACGAAGTCCTGCTCCGTCTCCATGCTCCAGCGCCGCGTCAAGCTCGGCTATTCCAGAGCCGCGCGCATCGTCGACCAGATGGAGGAGCTTGGCATAGTTGGGCCGTATGAGGGCGCAAAGCCCCGTCAGGTCGTCATTGACCGCGAGGGCTGGAACGAGATCCAGCGCGGGCTCGGCCTTGCGCAGGACAGCGACCTCAGCCTTGCGGCGGACATGAGCCAGGAGAGCGACAGGTTCGGCTACGACGAATAAAGCATTAAAAACGGGCGTTTACCGACGCCCGTTTGCCTTAAAAGGAGAGATATATGTACGGATTTTTCCCTGAAATGCCTGCTCAGGACGTGAATAAGATAAGCATGCTCGGCCTTGCACACGTCGGCGACGCGGTGTATGAGCTGCTTTACAGGAGCAAGCTCTGCACCGACGGACACACGGCGGTCGCAGAAATGCACAGGATGACGGTCGCGTTCGTCCGCGCCGAGGCGCAGGCTGAAGCGGCGGCAAAGCTGCTGCCTGTGCTCACCCCGGACGAGATGAGCGTCTATAAGCGCGGCAGGAACGCCAAGGTGAACTCCGTGCCGCACAATGCGGATATCGGCCAGTACCATGCGGCGACTGGGCTTGAGGCGCTGTTCGGCTGGCTGTATCTGCTGGGCAGAACCGAGCGGATAAACGAGCTGTTCAATATAATCACCGGAGGTACGGACGATGCCTCTTGACGCAATATGCCTTTCCGCGCTCACGTCTGAGCTGAGCGAGAAGCTAACCGGCGGGCGCATCGATAAGGTGCAGCAGCCGGAACGGGATATGCTGCTTATCTCCCTGCGCTCCAAGGGTGAAAACCTGCGCCTGCTCATTTCCGCGGGGGCTGGCAGCGCGAGGGTGCACCTGACAAAGGCTTCCTTTGAAAACCCAGCCGAGCCGCCGATGTTCTGTATGCTAATGCGCAAGCACCTTGTCGGCGCGCGTATCGCCTCAGTCAGCCAGCCGGAGGGGGAGCGCATGCTCTGCATCGAGCTTGACAGCCGGGATGAGCTGGGCTTTGAAACGCGAAAAAAGCTTATCGCCGAGCTCATAGGCCGCAGCTCAAATCTGATCCTCGTCGACGCCGAGGGGCGGATAACCGACTGCATGCGCAGGATGGACTTTGGCGGGGACGCGCTGCGCCGTATGCTGCCGGGGATGATATACCGTATGCCCCCGGCGCAGACAAAGCCGCAGATCCTCAGAACGAGCCCCGAGCAGCGCCGCGCGCTCATCGCGTCGGCGGACAGGGACAAGCCCGTTGATAAATGGCTGCTTGACAGCTTCGCCGGACTCTCGCCGCTCGTTTGCCGCGAGCTTGCATACCGCAGCGGCGGGTATGAAATGCTGCCCGAGCTGCTCGACGCGTTCTGCGAGAGCGTGAACGCGGGCGAGATGCGCCCGTACTTGCTGCTCTCCGAGGGGAAACCGGCGGACTTTAGTTTTATGAAGATAGGCCAGTACGGCGATGCGATGGACTGCGAGGAACAGGAGAGCTTTTCAGCGCTGCTCGACAGATTTTATTCCGAGCGCGACAGGCTCGAACAGCAGCGCCGCCGCAGTCATGATCTGACAAAGACCGTCCGCACCATGCGCGACCGCCAGCAGAGAAAGCTTGCCGCCCAGCTTGAGGAGCTGCGCCGCGCGGACGACAGGGAATCGCTCCGCCGCCGCGCGGAGCTCATCAAGGCAAACCTCTACCGCATCAGCAGGGGAGACCGGAGCCTTGAGTGTGAGGATTATTACGAGCCTGACTGCCCGACCGTACGCATTGAGCTTGACCCGTTAAAGACACCGCAGCAGAACGCGGCGGCGCTCTTCAAGGAATACGGCAAGATGAAAGCCGCGCAGGAGCATCTTACAAAGCTCACCGCGGAGGGTGAAAAGCAGCTTGATTATCTCAACAGCGTGCTTGAGCTGCTGGAGAGCGCGGAGAGCGAGAAGGATGTTTCGGACCTCCGCCGCGAGCTTATCGCGACAGGGTTCATCAAGAACAGGAAGAACGCCAAAGCGGACAGGGCAAAGGCTCAGGCTCCGCTGCGCTTCGTCACCGATGACGGGCTTGAGGTGCTTGTCGGCCGCAGCAATATCCAGAACGATGAACTGACCACAAAGCTTGGCCGGCGCACGGATTACTGGCTGCACACGCAGAAGATCCACGGCAGCCATGTTATCCTGCGCTGCGAGGGCGTCGAGCCGCCGGAGCGCAGCGTAGAGCAGGCGGCAGTGATCGCGGCGCATTACTCGCAGGGGCGCGGCGGGGCGAAGATCCCGGTGGACTATACAATGCTGCGCTTTGTGAAGAAGCCGTCCGGTGCGCTGCCGGGGAAGGTGATCTACACGGACTATAAAACCCTCAACGTCCAGAGCGACGCAGAGCTTGTAGACAGGCTCCGGAAAGGGAAATAAAAAATCAGGATGAAGCGTCTCACTTCATCCTGATTCGTTTTTGTTCGGATGCAATCAAGCCTCCGGGAGCTTGCAGACGTCTATCCAAGCCTTGGCGTTGGAGTATCTGTACAGCTCATCGAGGTTCAGCTC
>CAVFGM010000101.1:0-27375 GCA_963621955.1 Bacteroidaceae bacterium | reverse complement strand
GGTAATTGTTGAACTCAGGCTGCGGCGCGCTCTTTCTTTGCGCCGAAGTACTGCCATGCGAAGACTGCCGCGAAGAGCACGATGCCGATAACGTCGGTGATCGCGGTCGGATCCATCATAAGCAGACCGCCGATGCAGATAAGCACTCTGCACGGCCATTCGAGCTTCTTGAACAGGAAGCCGTTCATTGCCGCGGCGACGCCGAAGATGCCGACGAGAGAGGTTATAACGATCTGGATTATGCCGAATGCCGTAACGTCAATGAGCAGCATTGCCGGGTTCAGGCAGAAGATGTACGGCACGATGAATGCGCCGATAGCCAGCTTTGTCGCGTTGATGCCGGTCTTCATCGGGTTCGATTTTGCTATCGCGGAGCCGGCGTAGGCTGCCAGCGCGACGGGCGGGGTGATGTCGGCGACGATGCCGAAGTAGAACACGAAGAAGTGCGCGCAGATCTTGGGCACGCCCATGGTGATGAGTATCGGGGCGCAGGTGGAGGCCATGATGCAGTAGTTAGCCGTGGTCGGCACGCCCATGCCGAGAATGATGCAGCAGATCATCGTGAGGAACATCGCAATGAACTGGGGGTTCACGAAGGAGACCTGATTGCTGATGGACACGACGGCGCTGATGAGCTTGGAGGCAAGGCCGGTGGCGGTGATGCAGCCGGCGATGATGCCCGCCATGCAGCAGGCGACGGCGACGGTGATGGTGCCCTTGCCGCCGGCTTCGAGAGCCTCGAATATCTTGGCGGGGGTGATGCGGTTATCCTTATCGAAAAGGCTCACGACGATGGCGACGAGGATCGCGACGGTCGCGGAGAACTGCATCGTGCGGGTGTTGGTGGTGACGAGCCATACGAGCACGACCAGCGGGAGCAGCAGGTATATCTTCCTGAGGAGCTTGCTCATAACAGGCAGCTCTTCCTTGGGGATACCGCTTAGGTGGAGCTTCTTTGCCTCGAGGTGAACTGCGATGAATATACCGGTGAAGTACAGCACGGCCGGGAGGATGGCGCGCAGCGCGACTTCGCCGTAGGTGACGTTCATGTACTCAGCCATCAGGAACGCGGCAGCGCCCATGATAGGCGGCATTATCTGGCCGCCGGTGGAGGCCGCGGCTTCGACAGCGCCTGCAAACTCAGGCTTGTAGCCGGTCTTCTTCATCATCGGGATCGTGACGGAGCCGGTGGTGACGGTGTTGCCGACGGAGGAGCCGGAGACCATGCCGCACAGAGCGGAGGAAATGACCGCGACCTTGGCCGGGCCGCCGGAGAAGCGGCCGACGAGGGAGTTTGCAAGGTCAATAAAGAAAGCCGCGATGCCGGTGCGCTCAAGGAACGCGCCGAAGATGATGAACACAACGATGTACTTTGCGCAAACCTGAATAGGCGTACCCATGACGCCGCTGGTGGTGTAGAACAGGGTATAGAGCACGCGCTTGAGCGGGGTGCCGATGGCAAAGGTGTAGATGATCAGCACGGCGGCGACGCAGAGGATCGGCACGCCGACGCAGCGGCGGCACAGCTCCATCAGGCAGAGGATGCCGATGATGCCGACGGTGATCTGGAACGGCGTTATCTTCGACGCGCTGGTCAGGACCATGACGAGAGAGTCATAGGCGAAGCAGTAATAGAAAAAGCTCGCCGCGCCTACTATCATAAGCACATAGTCAAACCACGGAATGTAATTGTGACGGACATGGTGCTTCGACGCGGGGTATGTCATATAGCCCATGATGATGACGCAGCCGATGAACGCGGTGAGGCGCTTCTCGATAGCCGCGACACTGAAGAGTGTGGACCAGATGCAGTACAGCGAGAAAATGACCATGATGACACGGACAACTATTCCCGGAGTACCCTCCCATGTGCGCGTGTTGGATTCGCGGTCGTACTTACGCATGACGGCTTCAACATCCGCAGCTGTGCCTACGTCGACCTCAATATCTACGCTGGTGTCGACGACCTCGTCTGCCGTTCGGATGTGAAAATGATTCTTGCTTGGCATTATGTATGCCCCTTTCCGTTCAATATTTAATAACTTCCCAATATATCATGCATGAAAGACGGCGCGTGTGCAAGTTAAGAAAGCCGCTCCGGCGTAAAGAAACCGCAAATTTGCACGTCCATGGGTCAAGAAGAAAAAAGCTGTTACGCCGGAGCCCCATTGCTGAGGCTCCAGCGCATCTGGCTATGTAGTGCTGAGGGTGAAGCTTACTTGGTTGCGACCTCGAAGCCCTTCTCTGCGAAGTACTTCGCAGCGCCGGGGTGGTAAGGCACGCTGGTCATGGAGGAAGCGAACTCGAGGCTCAGCTCTGCGCCCTTGCCGTGCTGCTCGGAGATAGCGTCGATGTTGTCGAAGATGGTGGACACGAAGGTGTACACTGCGTCGTCGGAGACATCGTCACGGACGAGGACAACTGCCGCGACTGCGACGGTCTGGACATCCTCGGGAGTACCGTAGACGTCGGAAGCGATGGTGTAAGCGGAGTAGTAGGGGCTGCTGGCGAGGAGCTTATCCATGTGCTCGTCATCGATGCTGACGAGGTAGACCTGAGCGCTGGTGGACAGGTCGACGATAGCAGTGGTGGGAGCGCCGGCGACGATGAATGCCGCGTCGATCTTCTTATCCTTCAGGCTCTCAGCGCTGTCGCCGAAGCTCTGGTAAACGGGGGTGATGTCGGCCTCGGTCATGCCGTATGCGCCGAGAACGTCAATTGCGTTGAAGTAAACACCGGAGCCCTGAGCACCGATGGAGACGATCTTGCCCTTGAGGTCGGCAACGGTCTTGATGTCGGGGTTCATGGTGACGATCTGTACCTGCTCCATGTAGAGCGCGGCTGCGACGGAGAAGCTGCCGACAGCGCCGGTATCGGCGAAGAGGTTGGTGCCGTCATAGGCGTAGCTCATAACGTCGGACTGGCAGAAGCCGAGCTGTACATCGCCGGCGTCGAGGTCTTCGACGTTTGCCTTGGAGCCGTTGCCGGTGATGGCGGTGACGCTCAGGTCGGTGTTATTGGAAACGTACTGGGCAAGCACGCTGCCGAAAGCATAATAGGTGCCTGCTTCACCGCCGGTGGTGAAGGTGAGCGCTTCCTTCTTTGCGCTGCTGTCAGCTGCGGGAGTGCTGCCGTCGGAAGAAGCCGGGGCGGAATTGCCGCAGGCGCACAGCGCGAATACCATAACAAGTGCAAGCAAAAGTGCAATAACTTTTTTCATACTGGTACCTCCTAAAAATCAACAAAAAGGGAGCTGCGTTTTTGGTCAGGTTTTTGAATTACTCCCTTTCTGCATTTATAATACAACCGAAAGTTTAATTTTGCAAGAGTAAATTTACACTTTCCCGTATTGACCCATAAACAAGCCCGAAAGTCCCGCCGCTTTGTGCATATAATATAATGTGAAAATCAAGACAAGATCGCCCGCTAAAAAGCTTTGACAGCGATAAGACAAGGTGCTATACTCCACAATGTATGCGGGCAAAACGGCGGACGCATTTTTCGTCCTGCTGAGACCTGCGTACAATGAAAAAGCGGAGCGTTTATTTATAATGGATTTTTCATTGCTGAAAAGTTTCACCGCCGTGGCCGACGAGAAGAGCTTTTCTACAGCCGCGAAACATCTGTTCATTTCGCAGCAGTCGCTGTCCAAGCAGATAGCGAAGCTTGAGGAGGAACTGGGGACGACGCTGTTCGTGCGCAGCCGTCCGCTCAGCCTCACGCCGGACGGAAAGCAGTTTTTGCAGACCGCCAAGGAGATACTCCAGCTCAAGCAGCAGTATGAGGAGAGCTCCAGCCACAGCTTCAGCGGTTCGCACTTCATCCATGTCGGCATCGAGCATACCATTGCCCGCGCGATCCTGCCGTATGTCCTGCCGGAATACCTCAAGGAGCACCCGGATACCTATGTCAAGGTCAGCGAGGAGTCACCGGAGGTGCTGCACAAGTCGATCATATATGACGGGGTCGACCTCGTCATCGGCTCGATAAACGGCGCGCCCGATAACTATGACACCGTTACCCTCTGCAAGAAGGAGCAGGTGCTGGTCGTGCCGAAGCAGATAATGCGCGAGCTTGCCGGGGATCAGTACGATGAGATAAAGGCGCGCTTTTCCGAGTGCGCGGATCTCACCTGGTTCGAGAAAGCGCCGTTTATAAAGATACCGCGCCAGTCCTCGGGCGGCCGGGCGCTCAACAGCTATCTCAAGTATTATGATATAAATCCCTGCTTCGTGTGTGAGCTTACGAATGTCGAGAATGCTTTCCAGCTTGCAAACTCCGGCCTTGGCGTGCTCGTCTACGCGCGCATCTTCTGGGACATGCTTGCCCCCGAGCTTCAGGCGGACTACCTCAAGAATATCGATATTTTCCCGCTGCCCTATCTGCCGGATATCGACGATGTCTGCGCCTATTATAATAAAGAGACGGGGCTGCACGGCAAGAACAAGGAGCTGCTGGACATTTTCCGCCGGTTCTTTGATGATTACTGCAGCGGAAAAGAACCGGAAAAAACCGAAGAATAACAAACAGGTCCACCGCATCTGGCTCGATGCGGTGGACCTGCTGCATCATCAGAAATCTCTTGCCAAAAGCTCCGGAATAGTGGATAATACCGGTGAAGAAATGAGGTTGAGTATATCATGGGCATAAAGCTTATCGCATTCGATCTTGACGGGACTTTTCTTGACCCGAAGAAGAATATCCACCCAGACAATATAAAGGCGCTGGAAGCTGCTGCCGCAAAGGGCGTCGTCATCGTCCCGGCAACGGGGCGGATAATAGGCGGCGTTCCGCAGCAGATACGCGAGCTGCCGTTTGTCCGCTATTATGTCACGGCAAACGGCGCGTTCGTCTATGACGCGCTGGAGGATAAAGCCGTTGCGCGCGCGGAGATACCGCTTGAGGACGCGCTCCGCCTCCTGCGCTATGAGGATGGGCTGGGCATCCCCTATGACTGCTACCAGGATGGCTGGGGCTATATGTCCGCCGATATGTACGCGCGTGCCCGGGACTTTGTACCCGACCCCGGTATCCTGAACCTTGTCCTCACGCTGCGCACAAAGGTGCCCGAGCTGAAAGAGTACCTGCACCGGAAGGGCGAGAGCGTGCAGAAGCTCCAGCTCTATTTCACCGATATGCAGGAGCGTGCGCGCCAGTTCGAGGTGCTGCCGGGCATGTTCCCCGATATGGCGTTCACGACGTCGGTACCGTTCAATATCGAAATAAACAGCTCCGCCGCGTCCAAAGGTCAGGGGCTTGCCGCGCTGTGCAGGCTGCTGGGCATCAAGCCCGAGGAAGTTCTCGCTTTCGGCGATGACCGCAACGATGCCGACATGATCCGCTTTGCCGGCGTCGGCGTTGCGATGGAGAACGCCATTGAGGAGCTGCGCGCCGCTGCCGACTGGGTGACCGCCTCAAACGCCGAGGCCGGCGTCGCGCGCGGGATAGAACGTTTTGTTTTGGGGAGTGGATCGGTATGACATTCAGTTTATGGCGTCTGCTGCTGTGCGTGCTTATGGGCTATCTCATCGGCTGCATAAGCCCGTCCTATCTTATCGGCCGCAAAAAGGGCTACGACGTGCGCACCACCGGCTCCGGCAACGCCGGGGCGTCGAACACCGTCATCATGGCGGGCAAGGCCGCGGGCGTGTTTGTCGCGCTGTTTGATATACTCAAGGCCACGGCGGCATGCAAGCTCGGTGCGGCGCTCCTGCCGGAGCTGGAATACGCATGGCAGATCGCCGGCGTGTCCTGTGTCGTCGGGCATATGTTCCCGGTGTTTCTGGGCTTTCGCGGCGGCAAGGGCTTTGCCTGTCTCGGCGGCGTGGCGCTTGCGTACAGCGCCAAGGTCTTTTTGCTGATGCTCACCATTGCCGTGCTCATAGGCTTTGTGTCGAACTATATCGCCGTCTCGGCCGTCGCCATGTCTGTGATCTGGCCTGTGTACTACGGCGCAGCGACCGGCAATTGGGCGGGCGCCGCGATCCTTGCGATCCCCTTTGTGCCGATTTTTATAAAGCACACGGAGAATTTCCGCCGTATCAGCCGCGGTGAGGAGCTGAAGCTGAGCTACCTGTGGAAAAAGGACATGGAGCTTGACCGCATCACCCACGAGGATTAACGCGAAGATATGGAATGACCGGACTCAGCTTTTGCCGAGTCCGGTCATTCCTATGCTGTTCGTTTATTCTGCAGAGGCGGTATCCTTGTGCAGCTGCTTCTGGAGCCAATCCTTGCCGTCGACGTAGCGGGAGACTATGAAGGAGACGACGTAGTCACCGGCGGCGTTGACCATCGTGGCGGGAGGATCGACGAGGTTGCCGAGCGCGATGGCTATCGGGTAGGCGATGGCCAGCTGATCCGGGAAGAAGATGGAGCAGACAACGAGCTCGCCCGTGCCGCCGCCGCCGGGAATGCCAGACATTGCGACAGAGGAGAACACCGCGACGATTATCGCGAGTATTGCCTGCCAGGTGCCGAAGTCCTGACCGAAGATGCCGAACAGGAACGCGACCTTGACTATCGCGCTCATCGCGGAGCCGTCCATGTGCATCGTCGCGCCCATAGGCAGGACGATGTCGCGCACGTCGCTGGAGATGCCGGTATCGTCGGCAGCTTCCATGTTGGTCGGGATGGTCGCAACGGAGGAGCAGGTGCCGAAAGCCGTCATAGCCGGGGCGAACAGGTGCTTGAACATGACCTTGGCCGCGCCCTTGCCGCCGCCGAAGCGGGCGTATATCGGGGAGGAGGCAAGCATATACACAAAGCACATGATGTAGTAGATGATAAGGGTGCGGCTGTAGTCGCCGATGAGGGAGGGGCCGTAGCTTGCAACGAGGTATGCGAAGAAGCCAAAGAAGCCGATGGGCGCATAGTAGGTGATGATCTTGACGGTCTTCATGATGCAGTTGGTGATGTCCTCAAGCAGCTGCGCGGTCTTGGTCGCGGGGCCGCCGGCCATCTGGATGCCGAAGCCGAAGATTATCGCCGCGACGATAAGGGGCAGAATGGCTCTGCGGCTGAGAAGCTCCGTGAAGTCGGGCTTGGTGAAGAAGTTGATTATCATGTCAGCCACGCCGAGCGTCGAGCCGACTTCGCCCTCGGTGACGGCGTAAGTGCCCTGAACCAGCGGGAATATGCGCACGACTATGTACATCAGCACTGCCGCGATAGTAGCCGTGACCGCGAACACCGCGACGGTGACGCCGAGCACCTTGCCCGCGCGCTTCGCGCTGCCCATGTTCGCAATGGCGGAGGAGATGGAGCAGAACACCATCGGCACCACGACGCAGAACATCATGTTTATGAACACCGTGCCCAGCGGCTCGAGAGCGGTCGCTCCCGGCCATACCGCGCCGACGATGCAGCCGGCGACGATGCCGACGAGCATGGAGATTATGAACCAATAGCGCTTGAAGAAGGATTCTGAGTTGTTCATGGCTGACGCCCCTTTACAAAATTATGTGGTATATTATATTCGCTCGATTTGCAAAGTAAATTGTACTGTGTGCTTGAAACATTGCAAAAAGTGCTGTATAATATTTAACGGAGGTGAACGCTGTGGAAACTGCTATAAACAGAGCCGGATATCTGCGCGAGAGCTATCATTATTTCCATCTCAGGGACACTGCCGGACAGGAGCTCGACTTCCATTTCCATGAGTTCGATAAGCTCATCATCCTTATCTCCGGCAAGGTGGATTATCGCGTCGAGAGCAGCAGCTACGAGCTGCACCCGTGGGATGTATTGCTCGTCGGGCACCACACCATACACAAGGCCGAGATCGACAAGAGCGTACCCTATGAGAGGATAATAATCTATCTCGACCGCGGGCACTTCGAGCGCAGCCTGCCGGGTGCGGGGCTGTTTGACAGCTTCGAGCTTGCCGATAAGCGCTCGCGCCACCTGCTGACGCCGAACACGGAGCAGATAGACGCGCTCAAGGCGGCTATCGCAGCCTACGAGCGCGCCGCCGGGGATGAGCTTTTCGGTGCGCAGACGCTGCGCGAGACGCTCATCATCCAGCTGCTCATACAGATAAGCCGGCTTGCCGAGGCGGAAGCGCCGCGCGCCGGGCAGTCTGCGTGCGATGCGAAGATACAGCAGATCCTGTCCTACATAAACGAGAATTTCCGGCAGGAACTGACCGTGGACGCGCTTGCCGAGCGGGTGTTTCTCAGCCGCTATCATTTCATGCGTCTGTTCAAGGCGCAGACCGGCAGCACAGTGCATGCGTATATACGGCAGAAGCGGCTTATGAACGCCGCGCGGCTCATCCGCGAGGGCGTGAGCGCGGGCAAGGCCGCCGCCGAGAACGGCTTTGCGGATTACTCCGCGTTCCACCGCGCCTTCCGCGAGAGCTTCGGCACAAGCCCCGGAAAATTAGCCGGGAGGAAATAATTAACGTGCGCGCTGCATTTCGCAGCGCGCACGTTGTTTTTATACGCTTGTTATCAGACCTTGAAGTTGACGGAGGTGTCGCCCTGGATGTCGACGCCGAACTCGTAGTCCTTGCCGGGGAGGATGGCGTTGACAAGGATGCCGACGAGGGACGCAACAGCGAGACCGGAGAGGCTGACCGAACCGATGTGCACAGCGCCGTCGGAGCTGTTGGAGATACCGAGCGCGAGCACGAGGATCAGCGCCGCGATGATGACGTTGCGGGTGTTGGTGAAGTCGACGCGGTTCTCAACGACGTTGCGCACGCCGACTGCGGAGATCATACCGTAGAGGATCATGGACACGCCGCCGATGGTGGCGGTGGGCATTGCGGTGACGAGGGCCGCGAACTTCGGGCAGAAGCTGAGGATTATCGCGAAGAGCGCCGCGAGGCGGATGACGCGCGGGTCATAGACCTTGGAGAGTGCGAGCACGCCGGTGTTCTCGCCGTAGGTGGTGTTCGCGGGTGCGCCGAAGAGGGAAGCGAGGGTGGTCGCAAGGCCGTCGCCCATGAGGGTGCGGTTCAGGCCGGGCTCAACGATGTAGTTTTTGCCGACGGTGGAGGAGATGGCGCAGATATCGCCGACGTGCTCCATCATGGTCGCGATGGCGAGGGGAACGATGGTGACGCAGGCGGTGACGAGCATGCCGGAATCAAAGTTGCCGGAGAGCAGGCCGAAGACGGTGGCTTCCTTGTGAACGGGGATGCCGATCCATGCAGCCTCGCTGACCTTCTGCGCAACGACGGCACGGGAAGCGGGGTCGACTATCATGGAGACAACGTAGGAGGTGAGCACGCCGATGAGGATGGGGATGATCTTTATCATGCCCTTGCCCCACATGTTGCATGCGATGACCACGACTATCGCAACGACTGCGACGAGCCAGTTGGCCTCGCAGTTATTGATAGCGGAGGAGGAGAGGATCAGGCCGATAGCGATGATGATGGGGCCGGTGACGATCGGGGGGAAGAAGCGCATGACCTTCTTCACGCCGACGCTCTTGATTATCGCCGCGAGGATAACATACATAAGGCCGGAGACCGCGACGCCGAAGCAGGCGTAGGGCAGCAGCTCGGCTTCACCGTTGGGCGCGATCGCCCAGTAACCGGCGAGGTAAGCGAAGGAGGAGCCGAGGAACGCGGGAACTTCGCCCTTGGTGATCAGGTGGAACAGCAGCGTACCGAGACCGGCAAACAGCAGCGTGGTAGCGACGTCAAGTCCGGTCAGTGCGGGGACGAGCACGGTCGCGCCGAACATGGCGAACATGTGCTGGAGGCCGAGGATGAGCATGCGCGGAGTGCCGAGCTCGCGCGCATCAAAAATGGGGCCGTCGATGGTTTTCTTGTCTTTCATTCAATTTACCTCTCTCTGTAGATTTTTTAATTGAACTGAGGCATCGCCGCAAATGCGGCGCTGCCTATATAACCAGCGGCATAGCCGCGTGTTATCTTATTAGTTGTCGCCTATCGCCATGAGGTACACGCCCGTCTCGCCGTCGAACTCCGGCAGGCGCACCTCGATAAGCTCGCTGTGCGAGGTGGGGATGTTCTTGCCGACGTAGTCAGCGCGGATGGGCAGCTCCCTGTGCCCTCTGTCTACCAGCACCGCGAACTGTATCGTGCGCGGACGGCCGCAGCTGAACACCGCTTCAATGGCGGCTCTGGCTGTGCGCCCGGTGTAGAGCACATCGTCGCAGAGCACAACGTCCCTGTCGTTCACGTCGAAGGGCAGCTCCGCTTTGCGGATGACGGGGCTGTCGGCAAGCGTCGAGAGATCGTCCCGGTAGAAGCCGATGTCGATGCTCCCGCAGGGCGGCTCGACGCCCTCGATCTTCTTGATGTTGTCGCGTATGCGGCAGGCGATCGGTTCACCCCGGCGGCGTATTCCGACGAGGACGACGTTGTCGACCCCGCGGTTTTTCTCGGTGATCTCGTGGGATATGCGCATCAGCGCTCTGCCGAGCGCGGCCTCGTCCATTATCTGAGCCTTCTGTCTCATGGATGTATCCCCTTTCGCCAAAAAATAAATGCCCTGCCGGTATCCGGCAAGACACACAAAAGCACAGGCGCACTGCGCCCGTAAGCTATAAGCGATTTTGCCGGTCTCTCTGTACCGAACTTAAAAATCTTTTCGACGGTCATTATAAGGGCTGTGCGCGGAAATTGCAAGCATATTTTCAGAATCTCCCAAAATGTAGAACCTGCCCAATGGCAGCGCGGGAATTTTGTGATATCCGACAAGAAGTTTGTTTACAAACGGCAGCAGCTTTCTTAATAAAAATTATATTGATTTTTCCCGCCGCCGGTGGTATCACTGAACCAGCCGCGGAGAGCCCGCGGCACACATCCCCCAAGGAGGAAATAAAATGAAAAAGACATTTGCTTTTATTCTGGTTCTTTCGATGGCGCTCGCGCTGTGCGCCTGCGGCGGAGCGGGCACGGGCGAGGTCGTGTATGTTGACCCGACTCCCGCAGCCGAGACTCCCGCCCCGGCAGTTGAAACCCCGGCGGGCACAGCCGATACGGCTGCTGCAGCGGAGTCCGCGGACGCTCTCGGCGTCGTGCTCGACTACGCGGTGAACGACGTTCAGCCCGGTTCTTCCGGCTGCTCGCTCAGGGGCATAAAGTGCGCGGCGATGCTGCTCGACTGGGCGGCGGAGACCCAGCTCGATGCCGACGGTATAGCCGCGGCGGTCGAGACGTGGAAGTCCTCGGCGACCGAGGATGCGCTCTCCCTGTTCAGTGAGTGCATGGATCTCGTCGCATCCAGCTGCGAGTCCCTCTCGCAGGATAATGCGCAGGAGCTGCTCGATGAGTCCGGCAGCACCGACTGCGCATATCCCTGGAGCGATGCCGCCTTTGCCGCGGCACAGAGCGTTTTCTCCGCCGCCGGTGTGAGATAAGGCACCGCACCCGCGGGGATAAATGCCCCAAACCTTTATGTGAAAAAAGTGGCTGCATATTATACGGCCACTTTTTTCTTTATATCTATTCCACTTCCTGATCCAGGTCCATAAACAGGCTCGCGTTGAAGAAATCCTGTATCGTGATCCCGAGTCCGTCGCACAGCTTTTTTATGGTGGAGACCGTCGCACTGTTGTTGCGCCCGCTGACAATGTTGTTGACGGTCGATTGTGTGACGCCGCTCATGCTGCACAGCTTGTTGATGGAAATGTCCCGTTCTCTGCATAATTCGATGATCCGTTCCCTGACGGCCTCTCCGATATTCATATCGCTTATGCCCTCCTTTTTAGAAAGAGCATAAACAAAAGAACTTGAAATGATTAACCCTTTTGAGTTATAATTATCTCAAAAGGGTTAATCTGTAAAAACAGCACCGGCGATGGAGTTTACCCGAGCCGGTGCTTTATTAAATAGTATTGGAGTCAGTGAGAATGAACGAGAGAGAACTGACGGGCTATCCGTCCATCGACAAACCGTGGCAGCAGTATTATTCCGAGGAAGCCCTCCGCGCCCCACTGCCGGAGAGCACCGTATGGGAAAACATCTATGAGCGCAATAAAGCTCATCCCGGCGACACAGCGCTGCTCTACTTCGGAAAGAAAATATCCTATGGCAAGCTCTTTTCTGAAGTTGACAGGACTACCCGAGCATTGGCGCATTTAGGCGTGAAGAACGGCGATAATGCCGCGCTCTGTATGCCCGCTGTCCCGGAAGCGATCTATACGACCCTTGCCCTCAATAAACTTGGCGCGAACGCAGGGATGCTCAACCCCACTTTCAGTGAAGCACAGCTGACGGATCGCATCAACGAGATGGAGGCGGATGTGCTGCTCGCGGTCAATGAGCTCTATCCCGTCGTGCAGAACGTGATCCCCAAGACCGCTGTCAAGCACGTGGTCACCTGCCCGGCAGTCAATTCGCTTGGAGCATTTGCGCGTCTGGCAAAGAAAGCGAAGCCGATTCCCGGAACGATAAGCTGGAACACGTTCATCCGTCAGGGGCAGGGAACTGCATATGAAACCGCGCCCTATGAAAAGCAGAAGCCCGCCATCATGGTCTTTTCCTCCGGTACGACCGGTGCGTCAAAGGGCATCCAGCTCACCAACGACGGTATCAACACCACAATATGCGAATACGAAAACGGTGGCTTCGGCTTTAAGCGGCAGGATATTTATTTTGCGCAGATCCCTATCTGGTTCTCTACCGGGATAAGCGTGACAATGCTGACGCCGCTTGCGTTTGGGGTCGTTGTCATGCTCGAACCGGTGTACGATTTTGAAATCTTCCGCCGCCACATTTTGAAGTATAAGCCAAACTTCCTCGTAACGGCGATGGGACTGCTGGACTACCTGATGAATAAACAGCCGCGCGCGGAAGCGTATAAGTATTTCATGTATCTGTGCGCGGGGGGCGAATATGTCGCCCCTGTTGCGGAAGAAAAGTATAACAAATGGCTTGCCGATAACGGGAACCTGCACGGCCTGCATAAAGGCTACGGTATGTGTGAGTGCGGCGGAACAGTCACCTCTTCATATGAGCGTATTAATACCGTGGGCTCTGCCGGTATTCCCATGCCCCATGTGACAGTGGCCGCGTTTGACCTTGAGACCGGAGCGGAAAAGCGCTATGGCGAGCGCGGCGAGCTCCGCGTTCTGACGCCCTGCCGTATGCTGGGCTACTATAAAAAGCCCTCCGAGACCGCCAAGTATTTCCATACCGATGCGCACGGAAAAGTCTGGGCATGCACCGGAGACATGGGCTATGTTGCAGAGGACGGGAATGTATACGTCAGCGGACGGATCAGCGATTCCTATATCAATTCGAGCGGCAGGACGGTTTACCTGTTTGACATTGAGCGGGCAGTTCTGGATATTCCGCGGGTTCGGCAGTGCAAGGCACTTGCCCATGAGCTTGACGGCGTTGTGACGCACATTTGCCATACCGTCCTTGTTGACGGTACCGATCAGGAACAGGTTCTTCGTATGATAAAGGAGCATTGCGCCAAGAAACTGGACACGGATCATCAGCCGCTTCTGCTCCGGCTTTATAGTGACGCGCTTCCCGTTGCGCCCAGCGGGAAGCTGAACATAAGCGAGATGAGGGAGAACACAGACAACCTGCTCCGTCTTTGACCGTCAGTATATATACCAACGCGAAAAACCACATCGCCGCCCCGATTCGGAGCGGCGATGTTTGTATATTATTCGTTTACTTCCCGTACTTTTCGTTGTACGCCTTTATTGCGACAGCGAGAATGTCAATCGCGCGGGAGATGTCCTCGGCGTTTATGGTGTAGGCCATGCGCACCTCGTTGAGACCCTTGCCGGGCGTGGCGTAGAACGGCTCGCCGCAGGCCATGAGCACGGTCTCCTTGTTGTCGTCGAACTCATTGAGCAGGAACAGCTGGAACTTATCCGCGTCGTCTATCGGCAGGGACACCATCGCGTAGAACGCGCCTCTCGGAGTCTCGCAGACGACGCCGGGGATCTCGTGCAGCTTGGAGACAAGCGTGTCGCGGCGGTGGCGGTATTCATCGCGCACAGCGTCGAAGTAGCTCGGGTCGAGCGTGTAGAGCTCAGCCGCGGCGACCTGCTCGACCGTTGCCGAGCACAGGCGGCACTGGCACCATTTGAGCGCCTGAGCCATGAAGTCCTTGTTCTTCGAGATGACCATGCCGACGCGCGCGCCGCATGCGGAGAAGCGCTTGGATATCGAGTCGATAACAATGACGTTGTCCTCGTAGCCCTTGTACTGCAATGCGCTCGTGAGGTGCTCGCCGCCGTAGGTGAACTCTCTGTACACCTCGTCGCAGACGATGAAGAGGTCATGCTCCTTCGCAATGTCGAGCATCAGGTGCAGCTGCTCCGGAGTGAGCACGTTGCCGGTCGGGTTGCCGGGGTTCGTTATCATTATGGCGCGGGTGTGCTCGTTTATGCGCGCCTCGATCCTCTCGCGGTCGGCGTAGAAATAGCCCTCCTCGGGGTCGGTCGGCACGGAGCGGATAGTCGCGCCCGCGAGGGTGACGGAGGTGTGATAGTTCGGATAGAAAGGCTCCGGAATGATGATCTCGTCGCCGTCGTCGAGCAGGCAGGCCATCGTCAGCTGCAGTGCCTCGCTGCCGCCGGTGGTCGGCAGGATCTGGCTGTGCTCAAGCTCCACTCCTATGCGGGAGTAATAGTGCTGCACCGCATCGAGGAACTTGGGCACGCCGACGGACGGTGCGTAGGCGAGTACGGGTTCGGTGAAATCTCGGAGCGCTTTGAAAAATACGTCAGGCGTTTTAACGTCGGGCTGTCCGATGTTCAGATGATAAATTTTAATACCGCGTTCTTCGGCCTTTGTCGCATAGCTTGCGAATTTGCGCATGGGGGAAAGGCCGCAGCGCTCCATTTTTGATGAAAGCTTCAAGAAAAACGCTCCTTTCTTTTATATATGATATAGTACGATAGCACATTTCTATGAACTTATCAATAAAGAACTCAAAATTTAGCCTAATTTTAGCATCCGGCTTGTAAGCCGCGGCGGATTTTGATAAAATGTCACAAGAATAATTTTCATACATCTGCTTATCCATTAGAAAAACCGTGAACAGGAGGACGGACATTTGCTCAGACTGATGATCGGCAAGGCCGGTGCCGGCAAGACGGCGGCCATCATAAACGAAATAAAGCGCGATATGGCTTCTCTGCATGGCCGTGCCCTGATGATCGTCCCCGAGCAGTACAGCCACGAGGCCGAGCGCGAGCTCTGCTGCGTCTGCGGGGACAGGCTCTCTCTGTATGCCGAAGTCCTGAGCTTCACCGGCCTTGCGCGCGAGACCGCCGCAAAGCACGGCGGCGGAGCCGAGCCGTGGCTCGATAAGGGCGGGCGGCTCCTGTGCATGGCGCTCGCGCTGCAAAGCGTCGGCTCACGCCTGCGCATCTATTCCGCCGCCCAGCGCCGCGCGGAGCTTCAGGCGCTGCTGCTCTCCGCCGTGGATGAGCTCAAGAGCGCCTGCATCGGCTATGACGCGCTCATGTCCGCCGCGGCCTCCTGCCCGGACAGTCTCGGCGATAAGCTCTCCGACCTCGCCCTCATCCTCGAAGCCTATGATGCCGCCGTCGCAAACGGCCATGCCGACCCTGCCGACAGGCTCACCATCCTCGCCCGGCGGATAGACGAGAGCACCGACATCAACGCAAACGTGAAGATATACGTCGACGGCTTTATCGACTTCACCCGGCAGGAACGGGAGATCCTTCACGCCATGCTCCGCCGCGGCGCACAGCTCACCGTGTGCCTGACTGTCGACACGCTCGACGGGGATAATGAGATATTCGAGCTCTCCCGCCGCGCCGGCAGGGAGCTTCTCGCCTACGCACGCGAGCTCGGCGCGGAGGCGGAGATCGTCACCCTCTCCGAGCAGAGCGCAAAGGCATCCGAGCTCACGGTCTTTGCCGATAATATGTTCAGCTATTCAAGCGATAAATATACCCCCGCGCGCGACGCTATCCGCCTTTACCGGACTGAGAGCATGGCCGCCGAGTGCGAGCAGGCCGCGGCGCTCTGCCTTGAATTTGTGCGCGACGGCGGCTGCCGCTGGCGGGATATAGCCGTCGTTGCCCGCGGCTTTGAGGATTACCGCGGCAGCCTCGAGAGCACCTTCCGGCATTACAGCGTCCCGCTCTTCACCGCCCGCCGGGACGATCTCATGTCAAAGCCCCTGCCTGCGCTCATCGCCCTCGCCTATGAGATCGTGCGCGGCGGCTGGGCAGTCGACGATGTCATCAGCTATATGCGCACCGGCCTTGCCGGGCTCAGCCCTGACGAGTGCGACGCGCTTGAAAACTATATCTTCAAATGGCAGCTCCAGGGCGGCGCATGGCACCGGAGCGCCGATTGGCGTCAGCACCCGGACGGCTACGGCTGCGAGTATACAGACGATACGGAAGAAGCTCTCCGCCGTGTGAACGCCCTGCGCCGCGCTCTCGCCTCGCCCCTCCTCGCCTTTGAGGAAGCTTCCGCCAAGGCGCAGACCGCCGCGCAGCAGGCGCAGGCGCTCGCCGGGCTCTTCGAAGCGCTGGCACTCCCGGAGCAGCTCTCGCGCCGCGCCGGGGAGCTTGCGCAGCTCGGCGATGAAAAGACCGCCGCCGAGTACCGCCAGCTCTGGGACATCGTCGTCTCCGCGCTCGAGCAGTGCGCCGCCGTCCTCGGCGACACCGCCATGGACAGCGGGGAGTTCTCGCGTCTGTTTACCCTCATGCTTTCAAAATATGACATCGGCACCATTCCCGTGTCACTTGACCGCGTCTCCGCCGGCGACTTTGACCGCAACCGCCGCCGCAGCATAAAGCACCTTATCGTCCTCGGCGCGTCCGACCAGCGCCTGCCGCGCACGGACGATGAGGCCGGCGTGTTCTCGCCTGAGGAGCGGGAGCGTCTGCTCGAGATGCAGCTTGAACTCGGCGCGGGCGGGGAGAGCGAGCTGTGGCGCGAGTTCTCACTTATCTATACCTGCCTCACCATGCCCTCCGAGAGCCTTACCATGCTCTGCCCGGTCGCCGATGCTCAGGGCGCGGAGCTTCGTCCCGCCTTTGTTTTCAACCGCGCGAAGGCTCTCTTCGGCCTGAGCGTCACGAACGCTTCCCTGAGCGACGCGCGTATGTCCGCGCCCGCCCCGGCTCTCGGCCTTGCCGCGCAGTCCATGCACGGCGGGGACGGGCGCGCCCGCGCCGCCGCAGAATACTTCTCCGAGCAAGACCCCGCGCGCTATGCTTCTCTTGAAGCCGCGGCGAACATGAGCCGCGGTCGGCTTTCCTCGACGGCTGTCGAAAAGCTCTACGGCCAGCGCCTGCGCCTGAGCGCCTCGCGCATAGATAAATTCGCCTCCTGCCGCTTTGCGTACTTCTGCCAGTACGGCCTGCGCGCAAAGCCCTACGAGCCCGCCGCTTTCCGCCCGCCGGAGATCGGAACCTTCATGCACTATGTCCTTGAAAAGACAGCGCGCGAGGTCAAGCGCCGCGGCGGCTTTGCCGCGGTGGACGATAAGACCCTGCGCGAGCTGTGCGAGCGCTTCACCGCGCAGTATGTCTCCGAGGAGCTCAACGACTTTAACGAGAAGAGCCGCCGTTTTATCTACCTTTTCAACCGCCTGTGCGGCGACGTCTGGCGCGTCGTCGAGGATATGGCGGCGGAGCTGCGGCGGTCAGACTTCGAACCGTTGGACTTCGAGCTTGATTTTTCCGATGCGCGCGAAATGCCGCCGGTCGAGCTCGGCGGCGGGGAGGACAGTCTCGTCCTCTCCGGCATTGCCGACCGTGTCGACGGCTGGTACCATGACGGCAAGCTCTACCTCCGCGTCGTCGACTATAAGACCGGGCGCAAGGAGTTTTCCATGTCCGATGTCTGGTACGGCATGGGGCTTCAGATGCTGCTGTACCTCTTCGCGCTCGAAGCAAACGGCGGCGGGCGTTATGACTGCGCA
Organism: Bacteroidaceae bacterium; assembly: GCA_963621955.1. GTDB lineage: Bacteria > Bacillota > Clostridia > Oscillospirales > Oscillospiraceae > Limivicinus. The sequence continues at coordinate 9,508 of CAVFGM010000101.1, read as the reverse complement.
GTGCTCCCCGCGGGCGTCATGTACGTCCCCGCGCGCAGCCGCATCCTCTCCATGCCGCGCGACGCGGATGAGGAGTCCGTCTCCGCCGAACGCGCGAAGGAGCAGCGGCGCAGCGGCCTTGTGCGCGAGGACGCAGCGCTCATCGAGGCCTGGGAGCGCGGCGACGATAAGCGCTATATCCCCGTGAAGTTCCGCGCCGGCAAGCCTTCGGCGGATTCTCTCGCCAGCGCCGAGCGCCTGGGGCTTCTCGACCGGCACATAAAAAAGACCCTTGCGGGCATGGCAAAGCAGCTGCGTCAGGGCAGCATCGCCGCCGACCCGTTCTACCGCGGCCAGCAGGAGAACGCCTGCCTGAACTGCGATTATTTTGACGCCTGCCATTTCTCCGACGGTGAAAACGGCGAGAGCTGCCGCTATACCCCGAAGCTCTCCGCGGAGAAGGTCTGGGCGCTTATGGAGGAGGGCGATGCCAATGGCTGATTTCAGACCCACAGCCTCGCAGCAGGCTGCGATAGACACGCGCGGCGGAGCCGTGCTCGTGTCCGCGGGCGCGGGCAGCGGTAAGACCCGCGTGCTCACCGAGCGCCTCATGGGCTATATCTGTGACGATGCCCACCCCGTCGATCTTGACAGCTTCCTTATCATTACATTTACCCGCGCCGCCGCGGCAGAGCTTCGCGGCAGGATCATGGAGGAGCTTGCCGCGCGCCTTGCCGCCGATCCCGGCAGCCGCCGTCTGCGCCGCCAGAGCGCGCTGTGCCGCCGCGCGCAGATCGGCACCATCCACAGCTTCTGCGCGAACGTCCTGCGCGAGAACTGCCACGCCCTCGGCCTGACTCCGGATTTCAAGATCGCCGACGAGGAGCGCGCCGAAGCCATGCGCGCCGCCGCGCTCGAGCGCACTCTCGACGCACGCTATGACGCGATGGATCAGCTCCCCGGCTTCCGCCTGCTCGCCGATACCGTTGGCGCGGGGCGGGACGACCGCCGCCTTTCCGACCTTGTCCTCAAGCTCCACAGCCGCATGCAGTGCCACGCCCGCCCGGAGGACTGGGCGCGCCGTCAGGTCGCGCAGCTCAAGGCCCCGGCGCAGGACGTCGCCGAAACGCCGTGGGGGCAGGAGCTGCTCTCGTGGGCAAAGCGCACCGCCGATTATTGGAGCCGCGAGATGGACAGGCTCCTCGAGGCCATGACCGCCGAGGATAAGATCGCCGCCGCGTATACCGAGAGCTTTTCCGTTACTGCCGACGGCATACGTGAGCTCTCCCGCTGCCTTGACCTCGGCTGGGACAGGGCGCGTGCCTGTCTGCCCATAGAGTTCCCGACGCTCAAGCGCCTTATGAAGTCGCCCGACCCCGCGCTTTCCGATATGCTCAAGGCGCGGCGCACTGCCTGCAAAAAGGCGATGGACGGCATGAAGGATACGCTCTATTCCGATTCCGCCTCCCTCCTGCGCGAGATGGAGCTCACCGCCCCCGCAATGGAGGCGCTGCTCGATGTCACCCTTGACTTTGACCGCGAGTATACCAAGGATAAGCGCAGCCGGGGCTTAGTAGACTATTCCGACCTTGAGCACCTCACCGCGCAGCTGCTCACGAACCCTGACGGCAGCCCGACCGAGACGGCAGCGCGCATCTCCCGCCGCTTCACCGAGATCATGGTCGATGAGTATCAGGACGTCAGCCGTGTCCAGGACGCTATCTTCGCCGCTGTATCGAAAGCCGGGAAGAACCTCTTCATGGTCGGGGACGTGAAGCAGTCCATTTACCGCTTCCGCCTTGCCGATCCTGCCATCTTCACCGAGAAATATCTGAGCTATTCCGACTATGAGTCCGCAAAAGCCTCCGAGCCGCGCCGCATCCTGCTGCGCGAGAACTTCCGTTCCCGGCGTGAAATTCTCGACGGGGCGAACAGCGTGTTCTCCCTGTGCATGTCCCGCGCCTTGGGCGACATGGACTATGACGACGCCGCGGCTCTCCGCTGCGGGGCAAGCTACCACGCCTCCGTCCCGAAACCGGAGCTTATGCTCCTCGCCCTGCCCGAGAGCGAGGATGAGAACAGCCCGGATAAGACCGCCCTTGAGGCTGAGCTTGTCGCCCGGAAGATAAATTCTCTTATCTCCGCCGGGACGACCGTCGCGTCAAACGGCGGGGAGCGCCCTCTTGAGTATGGGGATGTTGCCATCCTCCTCCGCTCCGCCAATACCGTCGGCGGCGTGTACCGGCGCGTCCTCGGCGAGCACGGTATCCCCGTGTCCTCCGTTCAGGGCGGCGGATTTTTTGAGAGCGTCGAGGTCTCCACGCTCATCTCCATGCTCGCCGTCATCGATAACCCGCATAAGGACATCCCGCTCATCGCTGTGCTGCGCTCGCCGTCATTGAGCTTCAGCCCGGATGAGCTGTCCGATATCCGCAGTGCCGATAAAAAGGCGGATCTTTATACCGCTCTGCTTACCGCCGCTGAGAATAACGAGAAGTGCCGCGATTTTGTCCGGCGCCTTGACGCGCTGCGCGGAGCCGCCGCCGACCTCAGCGCCGCCGAGCTCACATGGCGTGTCATTGAAGAACTGGATATGCTCGCCCTCTGTACCGCCATGGGCGACGGGGCTCAGCGCCGCGCGAACCTCATGGCGCTCGTCGGCCTGTCCGAGAGCTTTGAAGCCACCGGCTACCGCGGAGTGCACCGCTATGTGCTCTGGCTGCGCCGCCTTGCAGAAAAGGGGCAGGAGCCCTCCACCGGCGGCAGCTTCAGCTCCGCCGTGCAGATCATGTCCGTGCATAAGTCCAAGGGGCTTGAGTTCCCCGTCGTGTTCCTCTGCGATACCGCCCGCCGCTTCAACCGGCAGGACAGCCGCGAGAGCGTCCTTGTCCACCCGGAGCTCGGCCTGGGGCCGAAGCTCATCGACCTCAAGCGCCGCATAGAATATCCCACCCTTGCGCGCAGCGCCATCAAGCTCCGCCTTGAGCGGGAGATGCTCTCGGAGGAGATGCGCCTGCTCTATGTCGCCCTCACCCGGCCGAAGGAGCGCCTGTTTATGACCGCCGCTCTTAAAGACCCCGAGGGCACTGTTGAAAAGCTCCGCACCGCCGTCACAAAGCCGATGGCGCCCGAGGTGCTCAGTCAGGCTCAGTCGCCTGTGAACTGGCTCATCTGTGCCGCCCTTGCCGACGGCGGCGAGAACCTGACCCTCAGCTACTGCAATACCGGTGACACCATGGAGAGTGCAGCGCTCCCGGATGAGGAAGCGCTGGATGCAGACGCCGCCATGCTCTCAGAGCTCAAGCGCCGCCTTGCTTTCCGCTATCTGTATGCCGAGGCCGTCGACCTACCCTCAAAGGTCACGGCCACCGAGCTCAAAGGCCATGCTGAGCCTGACCCCGACGGGGAGCGGCTCGTGCAGGATATGAACTACAGCTTCCGCATGCCGGAGCTTGGCGGGGAGGAGCGTAAGCTCACCGCCGCGGAGCGCGGCGTCGCAACGCATCTGGTGCTGCAATATATGGACTTCTCCAAGGGGCGCAGCCTTGAGGGGATAAAATCGGAGATCGACCGTCTCCGTGCCGCGCGCTTCATTTCCGCGCGCGAGGCCGAGGCCGTCAATGCCCGCGCGATAGAGCGCCTGTTCGCTTCCCCCTTGGGCAAACGCATGCTCGCCGCCGAAAAGCCGATGCGCGAGTTCCGCTTCTCTCTGCTCATGGACGCGGATAAGCTTTACGGGGACGCGGCAAAGGGTGAGGAGCTGCTGCTTCAGGGCGTTGTCGACTGCTGCATCGAGGAGGACGGCAAGCTTGTCATCATCGACTATAAAACCGATTACGTCAAGACCGATGAGGACATCTCCGCCCGTACCGAGCTCTACCGCGGCCAGCTCATGGCATATGCCGAAGCCCTGCACCGCATCTGCGGCAAGCCCGTCAAGGAATGCGTGCTCTATTTCCTTTCCGCTGACCGTGCCGTAACGGTGTATAAAAAATCGTAAGTTGTATTCAGCCGGGCAAAAATCTTGCCCGGCTGAATATACTTGTGTTATACTATATAAGTTGTTTTCACAACTATCTTTTACAGCAAGGAGTCCGCCTATGAATTTCAGAGCAGTAGTGGCAATGCTGGTGTGCAAGGCGCTGCGTCTTGTTTCGCGCATCCTGCACCGCGGCGGCACGGCGATGCCCGGCCGCATCGCGCTCAAAATATATCCGGAGCTGCTGAGCCTTCTGGCAAAGGACGTCAAGACCGTCGCCGTCACCGGCACCAACGGCAAGACCACCAGCTCCCGCATGATCGAGCAGGCCTTTCTTGAGCAGGGCAAAAGCTATTTTGCCAACCGCTCCGGGGCAAATCTCATCTCCGGCATAACCACCGAGTTTGTCATCAACAGCTCCCTGTCCGGCAAGTGCCGCAAGGAATATGCCGTCATAGAGTGCGATGAGGCCGCAGCGCGCAGGGTGTTCTCACAGCTCAGGCCGCAGGTCATCGTCGTCACCAATCTTTTCCGCGATCAGCTCGACCGTTACGGCGAGGTGACGCATACCCTTGAAAATGTCCGCGAGGGTATAAAGGGTGCCCCGGAAGCGGTGCTCTGCTTAAATGCCGACTGTTCCCTCACCGCGTCGCTTGCAAACGACCTTCCGAACCGCGCCGTGTTCTTCGGCATCGATAAGGGCGCTGCGCTTTCAAGACCCAAGACGGAGCTTTCCGATGCGTCGCACTGCATCTACTGCAAGAGTGAATATGAATATGATTTCATAAGCTACGGCCACCTCGGCAATTTCCGCTGCCCCCATTGCGGTTATCACCGTCCGAAAGCCGAATATGCCGTCACGAACGTCGTCGAGCAGCGCGCGAACGGCAGCAGCGTCGTCCTGATGGTCAATGGGAGCCAATACCTGGCCGAAGTGAACCTCCCGGCCATGTATAATATCTATAACGCCATCGGCGCTGTCGCCGCCGTGACGGAGATGGGCCTCGGCACCGAGGCGGCGATATCCGCGATCGCGGACTTCAAATGCGGCTTCGGGCGCATGGAGCAGTTCAATCTCGGCAAGGCCGGGACGAAGATGATGCTCGTCAAAAACCCCGCGGGCTGCAATCAGGTCATTGAGTTTCTGGAGAATATCAAGGAAAAATTCATCCTCATCGTCTGCCTCAACGACCGCGGCGCAGACGGCACGGACGTCTCATGGATATGGGACGCGGACTTTGAGGGGCTTGCCGCGATGTCGGGCTATATAGACCGCGTCATCGTCTCCGGTGACCGCGCGGAGGACATGGCCGTGCGCATCAAATATGCCGGTGTGGCCGGTGACCATATCTCGACCGAGCGCGATTACGAGCGCCTTGTGCAGTGGATATCCCAGCAGGATAAGCCGGTGTTCATCATGCCAACCTATACCGCGATGCTCGAGCTGCGCGAAGCTGTCATCCGCCGCTGCGGCGGTGACGAATTCTGGGTCTGAGGAGGCGGAAGCATGGAACTGAAGATCTGTCATTTATACCCGGACGTCCTGAACCTTTACGGCGACGGGGGAAATATAATCTGCATGAAGCGCCGCCTGCAGTGGCGCGGAATAGACGCAAGCGTTGCGAAAATGCCCATAGGCTCTGCGCAGAGCCTTGCCGGGTTCGACCTTGTTTTCATCGGCGGCGGGCAGGATTTTGAGCAGCAGGTGCTGCTTGAGGATCTGCACCGTGGCCGCGACAAGGAGATAAAGGCCGCCATTGACGACGGCGTCACTTTCCTCACGATCTGCGGCGGGTACCAGATGCTCGGCGAATATTACGAGACCTACGACGGCAAGCGCTGCGACTTTATCGGCGCGCTGGAGCTGTACACGGTCGGCAGCAAGAAGCGCATGATCGGCAATTATGAGTTCAAATGCACCGAAAACGCCGGCGGTAGCGTCGTTGTCGGCTTCGAGAACCACAGCGGCAAGACCTGGCTCGGCTCAGGTATCGAGCCGCTGGGTAAGATAATTTCCGGCTTCGGCAACAACGGCGAGGACGGCACCGAGGGTGCGCATTTCAAGAACGTTTTCGGCACTTACAGCCATGGGCCGATGCTCCCGAAGAACCCGGAGTTCTGCGACCTGCTGCTAAAAACGGCACTTGAGAGGAAATACGGCGCGGCGGAGCTTCAGCCGCTTGACGATACTTTTGAAAAAGCCGCGCATGACGCGATGTGCGCGAGGCTGGAGGCGAAGAACAGATGATAAGATTCTATAACGGCCGGGTGCTGAGCTTCTCTGGCGGGATAAAAATAAGCCGGGACGAGGTATGGACGGACGGCGGACGCATCGCCTATGTCGGGGCGGAGCGCGCGGACGCGCCGCATTTTGAGCGCGAGATCGACCTGCGCGGCGACCTGCTGATGCCGGGCTTCAAGGATGCGCACACCCATACGGCGATGACATTTCTGCGCTCCTTTGCTGACGACATGCCGCTGAGTGACTGGCTCTACCAGCAGGTGTTTCCGAACGAGGCAAAGCTCGATGACGAGATGATATACACCTTCACAAAGCTCGGGATAATGGAATATCTCTCCTCCGGGATCACATCGAGCTTTGATATGTATATGCGCAACGAGTCCTATGCCAAGGCGAATGTCGACTGCGGCTTCCGCACGGTGATATGCTCGGCGCTCAATAACTTTGACGTCGACGAAAAGAACATCGAACGCGAATACCTGCGCTTTAACGACTATGACGAGCTTGTCTCCTACCGCCTCGGTATCCACGCTGAGTACACCACCGGCATGGAGCGCATGAAGTACATGGCCGCTCTTGCTGAGAAGTACAAGGAGCCCTGCTTCATGCATCTGTGTGAAACGGAGAGCGAGGTCGCGGGCTGCATAGAGCGCTGGGGCATGACCCCGCCGCAGCTTCTGGACAGCATAGGCATGTTCGCCTACGGCGGCGGCGGCTTCCACTGCGTGTGGATGAGCGATGAGGACATCGAGCTTTTCGCGCGCAAGAAGCTCTGGGCGGTGACGAACCCCGGCTCGAACGCGAAGCTTGCCTCAGGCATCGCGCCGCTGGACAGGCTCGCCGCGGCGGGAATACCGATGGCGATAGGCACAGACGGCGCGGCAAGCAACAACGCACTGGATATGTTCCGCGAAATGTACCTTGCAAGCGTGCTGCAGAAGATCTCGAATAAGGACGCCGCGGCCGGGAGCGCCGACCGCGTGCTCGAGATGGCCTGCGTCGGCGGCGCGGGCGCGATGGGGCTTTGTGACGCGGACGATATCGCGCCGGGCAAGCTTGCAGACCTCGTTGTCATAGACCTGCACAGACCGAACATGCAGCCGCTGAACAACATCGCACGGAACATCGTCTATTCCGGTTCCAAGGAGAATGTGCGCCTGACGATGGTGAACGGACGCATCCTCTACGAAAACGGCGAGTTCTTCATCGGCGAGGCGCCTGAGGATATATACGAAAAGGCAAACCGCCTCATGGAGAAGGTGCGCGCATGAGAGAGATAGACCTGCACGTGCACACCACGGCATCCGACGGGACATGCACCCCGGCGGAGGTCGTCGAGCTTGCGCATAATATTGGATTAAAAGCCATTGCGATAACGGATCACGATACGGAGTCCGGATATTTTGAAGCCGCCGAGGCGGGGGAAAGGCTCGGAGTAGAGGTCGTTCCGGGGATAGAGATAAGCACGAAGTACGGCGTGGCTGTGCACATACTGGGCTATTTCATAGACCCGAGGTCGCCTGAGCTGCGCCCGGTGCTGGACTGGGTGATAAACGACCGCAATACCAGGAACCGCAAGATGGCGGAGCTCATGGCGGCGGATGGCCTGCCCTTTGACTATGACGAGATGCGGGCGCGCTTCGGCGAATCCATAGGCCGGCCGCATTTTGCGCGGATGCTCTATGAGCTGGGGCTTGCCGACAGCGTGAACGATGCGTTCCAGCGCTATGTGGAAAAGGGGCAGAAGTATTATCTGCCGCGCACGATCATCCCGATAGAAATGTCGGTCGAGACGATATGCCGCTCCGGCGGCGCCGCGGTGCTGGCGCATCCGTTCCAGTACAAGAAGAACGATGCGGAGCTGCGCGAGCTGATAGAGCACTGCATGGCGCACGGCCTGCGCGGGATGGAGTGCCGCTATTCCGGCTACGACGCACAGCAGACGGCATACCTTGAGGGGCTCGCGGAGGAGTACGGGCTGCTGAAAACCGGCGGCAGCGACTTCCACGGCGCGAACAAGCCCACGATAAGCCTCGGCACCGGCAAGGGCGAGCTCGACGTCCCGTATGCGTGGCTGGAGAGCCTGAAAGCCGCGGCACGCAAGTGAAGAAGATACGGCTATACTCGGAGTAGAGCCCTGAAATCAAGGGGTTCTACTCTTATTCTATGTTTCGTAGAGCGCGGAATAGAGACAATAGCTTGCGGTTTCGGTATAAACTGCGTTATTCTGATAACAGCGTGCAGCGCTTATAACTTCTAAGGAGAAACATAATGACTCAGCTTTTTACAGACACCTCCGCTAACCTCCCCGTTGAGATCATCGACGAGTACGGTATTGAGGTAGTCCCTTTTTCATACACGATAGACGGAGTCGAATATATACCCGAGCGGGAATTTGACGGCAAGGCTTTCTATGCCGCGATGCGTGCCGGGAGCGAGGTGAAGACCTCGATGGTGAACGCGGGGACGTTCATCGAACGCTTCAAGGAGGCGCTCGACGCGGGCAGGGATGTACTGTATATCGGCATGTCCGGCGGCATAAGCGGCACGGCGAACGCCGCGCTCATGGCAAAGCAGGAGCTGGATGAGGAGTACCCTGACAGGAAGATCATCGTCATCGATACGCTCGCCGCGTCCCTCGGCGAGGGGCTGTTCGTCATCAAGGCAGCGGAGCAGCTGCGCGACGGCATTGCGCTCGACACGATAGAAGAGGACATCCGTGCGCAGGTGCCGAGTATGTGCCAGAGCTTCACCGTGGACGACCTCAAGTACCTGAAAAAGACCGGCAGGGTCAGCGGCGCGGCGGCGATCATCGGCAACGTCCTGAGCATCCACCCGATCCTCATCGGGGACTATGAGGGCAAGATAGTCGTGAAATCCAAGGTGCGCGGCATGAAGCGCACGCTCGACGCGCTTGCCGAGCGCTATGCGGAGCTCGTGCTGAATAAGGCGGAGACGATAGGTATCGCCCATGCCGACAATGAGGAGGGCAAGGCATATCTCGTGCAGCGCCTGCGTGACAAGGGGCTTACCGGCAAATGCGTCAGCGTCTGCTATGAGCCGGTGACCGGCTCCCACGTCGGCCCGGGGACGGTCGCGCTGTTCTTCTTCGGGACGGACAGAATAGGATAATAATAACCCACCGCGCACCGGATGTGCTTAGGCTGCGCGGCGGCTATTATAAAAAGACTGGTTGTAAACTAAAAGTTGGGGTACCTGAGTAAACCCGGGTACTCCAACTTTTAGCATGTTGAAAAAATAAGAGTAGAGCATAACAGAAAAATCCTTTAAAATGAAGCTGCTAGACA
>CAVFGM010000100.1:6574-7256 GCA_963621955.1 Bacteroidaceae bacterium | reverse complement strand
CTCCTCATCGGAGTTCTCGATCGGATAGCGGATGTACCAGAACGAGCCGGGAATGTCCTTGTATTCGACCTCGGCGTCGGACAGAGCGGTGCGGCAGTGCGGGCACCAGTTGATGATGCGGCTGCCCTTGTAGATAAGGCCTTTCTCATAGAGGTCGCAGAAAGTCTCGCGCACAGCCTTGGCGCAGACATCATCCATCGTGAAGCGGCTGCGGCTCCAGTCGCAGGAGACGCCCATGCTCTTCTGCTGCTCGACTATACGGTCGCCGTACTTCTGCTTCCAGTCCCAGACGCGCTCAAGGAACTTGTCGCGGCCGAGATCGTAGCGGGTCTTGCCCTCCTCCTTGCGCAGCACCTCTTCGACCTTTATCTGGGTCGCGATGCCGGCATGGTCAACGCCGGGCAGCCACAGCGCGGCATAGCCCTGCATTCTCTTATAACGGGTCAGGATGTCCTGAAGCGTCGCGTCAAGGGCATGCCCCATGTGGAGCTGGCCGGTGACATTGGGGGGCGGCATGACGATGGAAAACGGCTTCTTATCGGGGTCTATCCTGCCCTCGAAATAGTGCCCGTCCATCCACATCTCATAGACCTTTTTCTCAACCGATTTAGGGTCGTACACTTTTGGAAGTTCTTTCATTCTCTGCTCTCCTCTCACATAGAAAAACGCCCTGAAGCATATA
>CAVFGM010000100.1:0-6501 GCA_963621955.1 Bacteroidaceae bacterium | reverse complement strand
ATTCCGCATACTGCGGCACTCATGCCTTCCTTAACGCGAAAGCCACGCCCGGACTACACAGACTCCCCTTCACCCAGGATGCTCAAGGCCGACCTTCCGCAGCACTTCACAGGAGCTTTCACCTACCGCTCCCTCTCTGAGATCCGCACACTGCGTACTCCTGCCTGTCACAGCAATGGAATAATTTTAGCGCAGGCAGCCGGATTTGTCAACACCTGCCGCGCAAAGTATTTCGTTTTGTTTACGCAAGCAGCGCCTTGAGCTGCTCAAGGTTATGCAGGCCGACGACGCCCTTTACCGCCTTGCCGTCACGGATGACGACGAGCGTCGGGATGCTGCTCACGCCGAAGCGCTGCGCAAGGCCGGGGTTCTCGTCCACGTCCACCTTGCATATTTTGACGCTGCCCTGAAGCTCCGCATCGAGCTTCTCAAGCACCGGAGCCTGCATGCGGCATGGGCCGCACCATGTTGCCCAGAAGTCAACAAGGCAGGTGCCCTGACTTGTTTCGGTATCAAAATTATTCTCATTCAGATGTGCAATAGCCATTTTTATTTCTCCTTTGTACTTTTTTACTTACTTTACTTGACATACTCACACGCCGAGAGCGCCGCAATGTTCCCCTCGCCCGCGGCCTTTGCGAGCTGATAGGGCTTTCCGGTACAGTCGCCGCAGGCGTAGACACCGGGGATCGACGTGCCCATATCCCGCTTTGTGACGATCGCGCCGTTTTCATATTCCAGCCCATCCATCAGTTTTGAGACGGAAATGCTGTCCTTGATTATAAACACGCCGTCGACCGGGTGCTCCTCACCGCCCGCGATGAGTGTGTCCGCTTTCATACCGCCGTGTATCTCATAGCGCAGGTTCTCCCTGAAGTGCAGCACATTGCAGCCGATGCCGCGCAGGAAGTCCGCATCGTCATACGCTTCGCGGTTATTGCCGATGAGCGCGACGGTCTTGCCCTTATAGAGCATCCCATCGCAGGTCGCACAGTAGCTCACACCGCGGCCAAGGAACTCCGCCTCGCCCGGATAGAGCTTTTCCCGCGTAATGCCGAGAGCGAGAATGACTGCCTTTGCCTCATAAAAGTCGTTCCCGACCGCGACGCCGAAGCTGCCGCCCATGTCCATGATGTTCAGCGCGCGCCCGCGGATAAGCTCTGCGCCGCTGCCCTCCAACTGACGGCGCAGCAGCCCGGACATTTCCCGTCCGCTGAGCCCTGCAAGCCCCGGATAATTCGTTATCTTCTCCGCCTTGTACAGGCTCCCCGACTCCACGGGGTTTGCGATCACCGCGGTGCGTTTCCCGCGGTTCATCGCCGTCAGCGCCGCCGAGATGCCTGCAATACCGCCGCCGATTATTATAATGTCAAAGCTCTCCGGCATCTGCCGTCACCCGCTTCCGTCAATTTTCATAGTTAGTCTACCACATTTTTATTGTAATTACCAGAGCAATCGTTTATAATATTCTGGACTTATAAGCATAGGAGAGATGAGGACATGGAAGAAGCTGCCAGAAACTTTATCGATGCATTTGTACAGGAGGATCTTTCCGAGGGGCACCGCTGTTACGGGATGCAGATACACACACGTTTCCCACCCGAGCCTAACGGTTATCTGCATATAGGCCACTGCAAGGCTCTGACCATTGACTTCGGTACTGCCGAGCGCTTCGGCGGTATATGCAACCTCCGCATGGATGATACCAATCCCGCCAAGGAGGACACCGAATTTGTCGACGCGATAAAGGAGGACATCCATTGGCTGGGCTTTGACTGGGGCGACCGGTTTTTCTACGGTTCGGATTATTTTGAGCAGACTTACGGCTACGCCATCGAGCTTATAAAGAAAGGTCTTGCTTACGTCTGCGAGCTTACGCCCGAGCAGTTCCGCGAGTACCGCGGGGACACAAACCGTCCCGCCGTCAGCCCGTGGCGCGACAGACCCATTGAGGAGAGCCTTGACCTGTTCCAGCGCATGAGAAACGGCGAATTTGAAGAGGGGCGCTACACGCTGCGCGCAAAGATTGACCTTGCCAGCGGCAACTTCAATATGCGTGACCCCGTGCTCTACCGCATCCGTTATATCGAGCATCACCGTCAGGGCACCAAGTGGTGCATCTTCCCGATGTATGACTTTGCTCACCCGATTCAGGACGCCATCGAGGGCATCACGCACTCGCTCTGCTCGCTCGAGTATGAGGATCACCGTCCGCTTTATGACTGGGTCGTGTCCAATGTTTCCATCCCCGGCATAAAGCCGAGACAGATCGAGTTCTCCCGTCTCGGCATCAACCACACCGTCATGTCCAAGCGCAAGCTGCGTCAGCTCGTGCAGGAGGGCTACGTCTCCGGTTGGGACGATCCGCGTATGCCGACCCTGTGCGGTCTGCGCCGCCGCGGGTACACCAGCGCGTCCATCCGTGAATTCTGCGACCGCATCGGCGTGTCGAAGGTTCCGTCTACGGTCGACCTTGCGCTGCTTGAAAGCTGCCTGCGCGACGACCTCAACGCGAACGCCCGCCGCGTCATGGCCGTGCTCAATCCCGTGAAGCTCACCGTCACCAATTACCCCGCCGGCAAGAGCGAGACGCTCACCGTTGAGAATAACCCACTGCGTCCCGAGGACGGTACGAGGGAGCTCAGCTTCTCGCGTGAGCTCTGGATCGAAGCGGACGACTTCATGGAGGAGCCCGCACCGAAGTACAAGCGCATGTACCCCGGCAACGAGGTTCGCCTGAAGGGCGCGTATCTTGTCAGATGCACCGGCTGTGTCAAGGATGCTGACGGCAATGTTATCGAAGTGCTCTGCGAGTACGACCCAGAAAGCCGCGGCGGCGATCCCGCTGACGGGCGCAAGGTCAAGGGCGCAACGATCCATTGGGTCGACGCTGCCACCGCCGCCGACGCCGAGGTGCGCGTCTACGGCAATCTCTTCAGCGATCCCGATCCCGACGGTCCGGACAAGAACTTCCTTGACTATCTCGATCCCGACAGCCTGAACATCCTCACCGGCTGCAAGGTCGAGCACAGCCTCGCCGAGATGCCCATGCCTGAAAAGGGTAAGGACTCCACCGGCCTGCAGTTTATGCGTCAGGGCTACTTCTGCCTTGATAACCGTGATGCGAAGCCCGGCCATCTGGTCTTCAACCGCTCCGTCGCACTCAAGGACAGCTTCAAAAAGTAATATAAACATAAACCGTCAGGAAGCACATTTCCTGACGGTTTTTTCTATATCCGGATCCGGCCTTTCATTCAATACTGACGCTCATGCCGTTGAGCTCCACGCCGTTGTCTGCGGGGATGAGGATGTACCTGCGCCCGTCGATCACGCGCGTCTCAACGAGGTGGACATGCTGCGGGTCGACGCTTATCTTGACCTCGGGCGTCTCAAGCTTGAAGTGTCGGCTGTCGATGATATTCGCGGGGCTGAGCTCCGCATCCTCGCCGAACTCCTCGCGGCATTTCTCTTCAAAGGCCTCGGCCTGCTCCGTGCTGACGCCGTGGTTTTCGAGTATCTCCGCCATGTCCTCAGGGCTTATCGTCAGCGGCTCCGGGTCGCGGCTCTCCTTGTGGATGCTGATGCGCTCCATAAGCTCGGCGTGCACTCCCTGCATAAGCGAGAGGCTGCACTCCTTATCAAGCGTGCCGGTCATGACGTCGATGAATGTCTCTTGCTGTGCGCCCGCCGGCATCGGGACCTGTGTCTTGAATACCGCATCAATGAAATCCTGATGATCCTCATTCACATTGCGGGAGTAGAACAGCGCGTTATAGATATTCGCGCTGCGCTCATCAAAGCTCGGGTACATGAAGCCAAGCTCCGGCGCGGCAACGAGCTGTCCGCCGGGGAAGTTCTGAAAACGCTTATCGTCCGGGGAATATCCGAACTGCGCCTTGCCGGTCTTGACCGGGCACAGGCAGCAGACCATGTATTTGAACACGTCGCGGTCATTGTCGTCGGGGCTGCCGTCCTTGCCGTAGTGCGGCACGTCGTAGATATCAAAGGCCAGCAGTATCACGTAGCCGCTCTCGTCGGGCGTGATGGCGTCGATGATGCACTTATAGAACTCATCGCGCAGCGCAGCGTCCGAGAGCTCGGACTTTCTCAGCGCCGAGAGCAGACGTACCTCGTCGCTGTCCATGACCTGCTTTGTCGCAAAGGACAGGGACATGAGGTTGCGCCCTAACGTACCGGAGAGCGATTTGCGCAGCAGGGACAGATACTTCTCCGTCTCCTCCTGCGTCAGCATCGCGACCGACTCGTCTATGTAGGACACTATCTCTTTAGCTGAGTTTACATAACAACCGTATATATGACTTATATTATTGCGTTCAAGCTTGAATCTGCGGCGTATCTCGCCGACTTCCTTCTTGTTCATAGCTCCTCCGTGGTGTGTCGATTGCGGAATCATCCGCATATTTGATGCTGTGGTATTATCGCACATTTTGCACGCGGATTCAAGAGAACAGTTTATCGCATCACGCCGCGATGAAAAATATTTTATCATGTACGCAACCAAAGCCGCCGAAAACGGAACTATATGTATGAGAGCGCTCAGTAATTACAAGGAGGATGTCATGGAAGACGAAAAGATAATCGCTCTGTATTGGCAGCGTGACCAGTCCGCCATTGACGAGACCGATAAGAAATACGGTGTCCAGCTCCGCGGGCTGTCATACGGCATACTTTCCGACAGAGAGGACGCGGAAGAATGCGTCTCCGATACATACATGGCGGTGTGGAACAGCCTTCCGCCGCAGCGCCCGAAGCGCCTGCGCGCCTATGCCGCGGCGATAGTGCGCAATCTGAGCCTTCGGCGTGTGCGCGACAGATATTCCAAAAAGCGCGGCGGCGGTGAGATTGCGCTCGCGCTGGAGGAGCTTGAAGACTGTCTGTGCTCTCGGGCCTCCGTTGAGCGCGAGTATGAGCAGAAAGAGCTTGCCGGCAAGATAGAAGAGTTTCTGCACACGCTCTCTGCCGATGACCGGCGTATCTTCATGTGCCGCTATTGGGGCTTTGCCCCCGTCGCGGAGATCGCGCAAAAACTCGGCTGCCCGCAGAGCAAAGTGAAAAGCTCGCTGCACCGCACGCGTGGGAAGCTTCAGAAGTATCTGGCAAAGGAGGGGCTTATATGAACGCTTATGATTTTCTCCTGTCGCTCGACAGGATCGACGGGCAGCTCATAGATGAGACGATGGACTGCCTGTATCCTAAAAAACGGAGCGGCGGCAAACGTGTCGTGCGCACGCTGCTTATCGCCGCGGTGCTTGCGTCGCTCTTCACTGCCGCGGCTTTCGCGTCGGATTTCCTCGGCTTCCGGGAAGCGATAATAAAGCCCGAAAATATCGGCCGGATACCGGACTATACCGTCACGCACGAGGATGGGAGCACGGAGACGAGGGACATGTCCAACAGTGCGGGCGTCAGCATGACGAAGCCCGAAAATGCCCCTGAGAGCATGCAGCCGTGGGTCGAGAACATAAACGCCGCGGCGAAGGAGTGGTCAGACTACCGGCGTGAAGAGCAGCAGCGCTATCTGAATGAGCTGCTGCCGAACGTAGGCAGGTTCTATGACGGCAGCTCAACTCAGGAACCGGAGTACGTCAACAACGGCGACGGCACATATACCGTGAAGCCCGTCAAGCAAAGGATCTACACAGACCCGGTGACAGCGCCGGTCGTAGAATACGAGGACGAATCGAGCTTCTTCGTGATAAGCGAAGAGGAACACGAAAACATCAATGAATTCCTTATGATCCTCTACGGCGGATATTACCAGAGCAAATACGACTGGAATTACGGCGCATGGGACGAGGCGAGCGACGCAAAGCTTGCGGAAATAGCGGAAAAATACGGTCTGCGGCTGCGCAGCGACGAAACTGAGCTGTACTGGGACGAGCGCCCCATAGCGAACGGCGCTCCTGCCGACAGGTGCTTCAGCCCCGAGGAGCTCGTGCGTATGCTCACCGAACGCTGCTGCAAGGGCGACTTTTTCACGACTGTTCCGACGGCCTTTGATAAGCTCTATTTCCTCAGTACCGGCTCCTTCGGCCTGTGCTGTGAGCTGCCGGTGGATGACGGCGCAGAGCTATGCATCTATATCCGCAGCACCGTCAGTGACGAGTTCGCCACCGGGGACGAGATCGGCTCCCTCGTCTCGGATTACACCAAGTACCTCACCCGCACGCGTACCGCACCGGACGGCACGGAGCTGTACATCGCACAGGGCGATGAGGATGCATATATCTATGCCTACCTCGAAAGCTCCTTTATGGTCATGCACGTCTGTGTAAATCCGTTCGGCAATAATCCCGATCTGACTCTGACCGAAGATCATGTAAACCAGGCCGCCGACAGTTTTAATTATAAGAATCTGTAATCCTCAGCCTTTGGTGCATAATAAAACGACTGCAGGCTCTTTTGAGTCCGCAGTCGTTTTTTATAGGTTCTGTGTCAATAGTTGGGGTAGAGCGAAACGAAAAATAGCAGTAGAGGCGT
>CAVFGM010000099.1:2567-7419 GCA_963621955.1 Bacteroidaceae bacterium | reverse complement strand
TTCTGCTGGTTCTGTGATATAATCTTGGCAGTCCATAGTGATTGCCCTCCCTTGGCAGATGTTGTGTGCAAACTTCATTCTACCATGCTGGGAAAATCACTATGGATTTTTTCTTAGGTGTCCAACTTCATTATGCAATCAACCCAAGAAAAAGAAAGTAAAATTTATTTTTCTGTCGAAAAAGCACGAACGGTGCAATGGATCGCGATAAATGCAGTTTATATAGGTGAAGGCTTTCATTCCACTCCATTCCTACGAGGAGGACAAGTCATGGATGATTCAAAAATAGTTGACCTGTATTGGGCGCGCTCGGACTCGGCCATTGCGGAGACCGCAAAGAAGTTCGGCGCGTACTGCCGCACCATCGCCTATAACGTCCTGCAAAACCCCGAGGACAGCGACGAGTGCGTGAACGACACCTATATGCGTGCGTGGAACTCCATGCCGGATAAGCGCCCATCGGCGCTCGCACCGTACTTGGGGCGCATCACGCGCAACCTCGCTCTTTCCCGCGTCACAGATAAGAACCGTTTAAAGCGCGGCGGCGGGGAGGTCGCACTCGCGCTCGATGAGCTGGACGAGTGTACCGCCTCGGCCTACAGCCTTGAGCATGAGGTCGAGAACCGCGAGCTTGCCGCGGCGCTTGACCGCTTTCTCGTGCACCTTCCGGAGACGGAGCGCGCGCTGTTCGTCAGCCGATACTGGTTCCTTGCCCCGGTCAGGGAGCTTTCAAAGAAGTTCGGCTTCTCCGAGAGCAAGACCGCTTCCATGCTCCACCGGACACGCGGCAAGCTCCGCAGATTTCTTGTTGAGGAGGGACTTGCATGAATTCCGAAAAGCTTCTTGCCGCCATGAGCGGCATTGATTCCCGATACATAACCGAGGCGCAGGATGCGCTATGTTACCGCACCGGTGATAAAAAGCGCGCCTCACATAAAACTATCTGGCGCACCCTGCTCATCGCCGCCGTGATCTCCGCACTCTTCACTGCGGCCGCCGCGGCCTCAGGCTGGCTCGGCATAAGCAGCCTGAAGATCGGCACGCACAGGGACACCGGGCGCACCGTGATCTCTATCCAGGGCTTTGCCGGTTCCCCGGAAAATATGGCCATCAGTGAACTGCTCGAATACTGCGATGCGCACCCATACAGCTATAAGGACAGCGACCTTTCCGAAGAGGAACAGCTCGAAATGTACCGGCAGTACGGCGGGTACTCCGTCCATAACAGAGAGGGCTACAAAAAGGTCGACGAGATATGCGAGAAGTACGGCCTGCGCACACTGGGTGAAATGTCCGTCCCCGCCGGGGAAAAGGCTTTCTATGAGGCCGCCGGTACCGGCAGGCTCACCCGCGAGCACAATGGCTGGGAGAGCCGGTACGCAAGCTCTTATATATATGAAGAGGGCACCTTCGATATGCAGGGCTATGTCTCGTCCGCGGAGCTTCCTTGCGATGTGAGCTTCGATCTCCGCCGCGCCTCCAAGGGCACCCTTGGCTATGTTGTCGGCATTGTCGGGGATGTGAACGGCTTCACCGAGTGGGACTATAAGACCACCACCGGTGTGACGCTGCACCTTGCCAATTCTGAGAGCAGCGACCGTAACCGCCGCTCCTCGCTCATCCTGCTTGATTCCGACACCGCTTTCTATGTAATGAGCTTCATGCACTCAGGCCATGCCGACTATCTTGGTGACGGTCTCATCGACGGCATAGGCGATGCGTATATCGAGTTCAACATCACGGATAAGCAGCTTGAGGGGCTTGCCGAAAGCTTTGACTGGGCAGCGCTCACCGATCCCAGACGCGGCATGGACAGCAGCTTCGAGCCGCGCGAAAGAGTCTCTGGTGCCGTCTCCCCCGCTGATTCCCTCGTCCTCAGCTCCGAACCGGACTTCGGCAGCCGCGTCACCGAGGAGGACCTGTACTATATAAAGCTCGCCTATAAGGAGACCATCGAGCCGTATATCTCCGATTTCAAGCTCGTTGATTACACACTTATCGCCTCATCTTCCGTGAAGGACGGCTGGGTGCAGTTCAGCGGCACGCCGAAAACAAAGCTCGACTGGGAATGCGTCAGCACCGGCGGCACAAATATCTATTGCCGCAGCCTCAACATGAGCTCCGACGATACCGGCACATGGACAATGGGCACCGCCTATGACGCCCTGCCCTATAAGATAATGGCCGACTATCAGAACATCGGCACCTCGGAGAATCCCGACTATGTCCGCGTCTGGTACGATATGAACAGCATCACCTCCGCCTCCCTCTATGTCCAGCAGCTCGGGAAGAATTACCCCCTGCCGTCTGATAAGCTCCCGACACTCTCCCTGATGCTCCGGGACGACGGCACTCCGGGCGCAGCCTTAAACTACGAAAGCTATAACCCCCTCTGGCTCACCTTTGCCGACGGGAAGACGGCAGTCGTATACACCGCCGGTAATGGCAGCAACGGCTATACCGGCGGTCTGAATGGCCGCTGCTCCTATGGGCTTGGCATAAGCATCTTTGAGCTGTTCGGTGTTCCGCTTGAAGCCGAGGGCTATTCCGAGCATGACGGCATCGTCACCGCCCACAGCAAAGGCAATGACTTCAGTATGCTGACCTGGGTAGAGTACGATTATGTCCCCGGCGGCTTTGCCATTGAGCGCCGCGTGAACGACGGTCAGAATACGCGCTGGGCGGACTACGAATTTGATGAAGCCGGTCATCTTCTCCGCGACACATGGCACGATCCTGACGGCAGCGTGACCAGCACCAGCACCTATAGGTACGATGATTCCGGAAAGCTGCTTGAGAAGTACACCGTGAGCGAACGCTTCTGGGGGCGCAGCGAATATATCTATGACGAGCTTGGCCGTCTCACTCTCATAAAGACCTACGATGACGAACACCCCGACGGGAATGAGCGCGCCTATACCTATTACAATTATGACAGCGAAGGCAATTGCCGCGTAAAGTACGGCTTCGAGCTGACGGAATAAAGTATTTTTTATCCGCAAAATTATAACACTGTCCCGCGAAGCATCAATGCTTCGCGGGACAGTGTTATGTAAATTAAATTATGTAGCTTATAATACGTCTACTTGATTACGTAAATTATTTTAAGTAAATTGAATTACGTCAATTTAAATATGCAAACTGTTTTCTGTAAATTAAATTATGTATATTTATCAATAATCGAAAAATGTATAATTGTTCATTTTTATCCACGCATCCGTGCAATGCTTTACAAATTTCGATTGACAGCGGCGGTGATTTGTCTCATAATCATTGTGTGATATTGCTGGTCAAAATGGGTCATTTTTATGGTCATTGACCAATTGTAACTAAGGAGATAAGGATATGAATTATAATGAGATCTTGGCCGCCGCGAAGGATCAGGTTGGCCCCTACTGCAAGGCCTGCCCCGTGTGCAGCGGCAGAGCCTGCGCAAACGCCATGCCCGGCCCCGGCTGCAAGTACCCCGGCAACGCTGCCGCGCGCAACTACGATAAATGGCAGGAGATATTCGTCAATATGGATACGCTCTGCCCCAACACGGAGGCCGATGTGTCCTTTGAACTGTTCGGCCATAAGTTTGCTGCCCCCATCTTCGCCGCTCCCCTCGGCGCTATCGACCTGCACTACGGCCCGAAATATAAGGATCATGCCTATAACTCCATCCTCGTCAAGGCCGCGGCAGAGTACGGCGTCATGGCGCTGACCGGCGACGGCGTCGACCCGACTATCATGCTCTCCTCCGTTGAGGATATGAAGAAAGTCGACGGCATCGGCTGCCCCGTCATAAAGCCCTGGAACAAAGAGGCCGTGTTTGAAAAGCTCGATGTTCTCAACGCTAACGGCATCTTTGCCGCCGGTATGGACGTTGACGGCGCGGGGCTTCCCTTCCTCAAGGCCATGAACCCCAACGCTGGGAGCAAGTCTGTCGATGAGATGCGTGAGATAATCTCCTACGCCAAAATGCCGTTTATCGTCAAGGGCATTATGACCGTCCGCGGCGCTGAAAAGGCCGTTGAGGCCGGTGCTGCCGCCATCGTCATCTCGAACCACGGCGGGCGCGTTCAGGGCGGAGTGCCCTCCACGGCGGAAGTTCTGCCCGAGATCGCCGCGGCGGTCAAGGGAAAGACGACCGTGCTTGTCGACGGCGGCATACGCTCAGGCGTCGATGTGTTCCGTGCCATCGCCCTCGGTGCTGACGCTGTTCTGGTCGGCCGGCCCATCCTCCCGATGATCTACGGCGGCGGTGAGGAGGGCTTCAGGGTGTACATGGATAAGCTCATCGGCGAACTCAAGTCCACTATGACGATGTGCGGCGCGCCCTCGCTCCGCGACATCACCCGCGATAAGGTAAGGTATTAAAATAGTTCAGATATTCCACAATTCTGTTTGATTGAAAGGCGGAACGCACCATGGATATACACGAGATCGTAGAATCCGAGAAGCACTTTTTCCGTACCGGCGTGACCCGCGGGGTAGATTTCAGGATAGATATGCTGAAAAAATTCCGCAAGGCCATCATCGAAAATGATGAGCTTATCTCCGCGGCGCTCAAGGCAGATCTTAATAAGCAGCCCTTTGAAAGCTATATGTGCGAAACGGGGCTGCTGCTCGAAGAGATCAATTTCCATATAAAGCGCCTCAAGAAATGGAGCAAAACACGCCGCGTCAAGTCCGGGATCGGTCAGCTCCCCGGCAAAAGCTATGTCTGCCCGGAGCCTTACGGAGTCGTACTCATCATGGCGCCGTGGAACTATCCCGTGCAGCTGTGCCTGATGCCGCTCGTCGGGGCTATCTCCGCGGGCAACTGCGCCGTCGTCAAGCCTTCGGCTTACGCGCCTGAGAGCAGCCG
>CAVFGM010000099.1:0-2557 GCA_963621955.1 Bacteroidaceae bacterium | reverse complement strand
GTCATGGAGGCCGCTGCAAAGCGGCTCACCCCGGTGACGCTTGAGCTCGGCGGCAAGAGTCCAATCATCGTCGACGAGACTGCGAACCTCCCGCTCGCCGCGCGGCGCATTGCTTTCGGCAAGGTGCTCAATGCCGGGCAGACCTGCGTTGCCCCGGACTATCTGATGATTGAAAAGAGCGTCGAAGCGCCGTTTATCGAGGAGTACAAAAAGGCTCTTGCAGATTTCTTCCCCGATGGGGACATGTCCGGCATGGTGCGCATCATAAACGACAAGCACTTTGAGCGCGTGTGCAATATTCTCGACAACAGCGGCAGCATCGTCATCGGCGGCACGCGCGACGCGGAGACGCGCTTCATTGAGCCCTCTGTGCTTACCGGTGTCCCGATTGACTCCCCTGCCATGCAGCAAGAGATCTTCGGCCCAGTGCTGCCCGTGCTGCCGTATGAAAAGCTTGACGACTGCATCGACTTCATCCGCTCCCGCCCCAAGCCCCTGGCGCTCTATATCTTCTCGGAGAATAAGATGAATCAGGAAAAGGTACTGAACTCCTGCTCCTTCGGCGGCGGCTGCATCAACGATACCGTCATTCACCTTGCAAGCTCGCACATGTCCTTCGGCGGCGTCGGCGAATCCGGCATGGGCAGCTACCACGGCAAGAAGAGCTTTGACACCTTCACTCATTACCGCAGCGTCCTTAAGCAGGGCAAGCTTGATGTCAAGCTGCGCTACTTCCCATATAAGTCCGGAAAAGAAAAAATCACCCGCATGATCCTCAAATGACCATGGCCGGGTGACCATGAGCAAAACGAGAGAGATATATAATGAGAAACACTTCCCTATGCTATATAGAGCGCGGCGGAAAATACCTGATGCTCCATCGTGTGAAGAAAACCATCGATGAGAATAAGGACAAGTGGATAGGCATAGGCGGCAAGTTCGAGGAGAGCGAAAGCCCGGAGGACTGCGTCATGCGCGAGGTTTTGGAAGAGACAGGACTGACGCTGAACTCATGGCGTTACCGCGGGATAGTCACCTTTGTGTCCGACGAGTGGGGCACTGAATATATGCACCTGTTCACCTCCGATGACTTCAGCGGAAAAACGCGTGAATGCGACGAGGGAGTGCTCGAATGGATAGAGAAAGAGCGTCTGCTGTCCCTGCCGATATGGGAGGGCGACAAGATATTCCTGCGCCTGCTGGACACGGACGAGCCGTTTTTCTCCCTCAAGCTCTGCTATCAGGGCGATACGCTCATTCAGGCCGTGCTGAACGGAAAGAAGATATAAGCCGTGGCACACATAAAGGACTTTATAAAACGCGAGATTACGCTGTGCATCGCGTTTATCGCAGCAATAGTGAGCTGCTGCCTTGTGCCGCCGGACGCGGCATATCTGGGATATGTCGACTTCCGCACGCTGGCGCTGCTTTACTGCCTGATGGTAGTCGTAGCGGGGCTTCGGCGTGCAGGGGTGTTCGCATGGCTGGCGCATAAGCTGTGCGCCGGTGCGGGAGACCTGCGCACGATCGGTTTTACGCTGGTGCTGCTCAGCTTTTTGAGCTCCATGCTGATAACAAACGACGTTGCGCTGCTGACATTTGTCCCCTTTGCGGTGGTTGTACTCGGCATGGCGCATCAGGAAAAGGCGCTGATATGGGTGGTCGTCATGCAGACCGCGGCGGCAAACCTCGGCAGTATGCTCACGCCTGTCGGTAACCCGCAGAATATCTACCTGTTCTCGCGCTATGATTTCAGCCTTGGCAGCTTTCTTTCCGTGACGTTCCCGGTATGGGCGGTATCGCTGATACTTATACTGCTTCTGTGCCTGCGTCTGCCGAAGGAGCGGCTCGAAGTTTTTCTCGGCGAAGAGCCGGTGCTCGATAAGAAGACCCTGACGCTGTACGTGCTTCTTTTTCTCCTGTGCATGGGTACCGTTCTGCGGCTGCTGACATGGCCGGTAATGCTGGCGCTGGTGATCCTTGTGCTGCTTATCTTTGACAGACCGCGGCTGCTGACGGCGGATTTCTGGCTGCTGCTCACCTTTGTTTGCTTCTTCGTTTTCTCTGGAAATCTTGCAAGAATGGGCGCGGTCAAGGCGCCGCTGCAAAGCCTGCTGCGCGGTAGAGAGCTGCTGATTGGCGCGGCGGTGAGTCAGGTCATAAGCAATGTACCGGCGGCGCTCCTGCTCTCCGGCTTCACGGATAACGGCAGGCAGCTTCTGCTCGGCGTGAACATCGGCGGGCTCGGTACTCCTGTCGCAAGTCTGGCAAGCCTCATAAGCTTCAAGCTATATTCCCATGCCGAGCATGCGCGCCCCGCTGCATTCATGCGCTGCTTCCTCGCGGTGAACCTCGGGCTTTTGGCGGTGCTGCTGACATTCGCACAGCTGTTCTGACGAGTTTCTTTCAACTATTTATCCATCACTTATTTACATACGCATAGAGGCCGGTCGGGCTGCCTTGGCAGCCCGACCGGCCTCTGCTTGTCAAAAAGTCCTGTATGGACTTTTTGACCGCGCTTTCCGCCGAGCATTTTGAAAGCATTCAAAATGCTATT
>CAVFGM010000098.1:0-4919 GCA_963621955.1 Bacteroidaceae bacterium | reverse complement strand
ATTTCACTGTTTCCCATGGGGGGAGCATATCAAAAACTGAGCCGCTCCGGTATTTTTATGCTTATTGATTTATCCTATATTCAATGTCGTAGGTTTTGTGACCTGCACCGAATCGAACTCCGAGAGCGTTATACTGACGGTGACCTCATGGACTTTCGTATCCACACCGATCCCGATGTCCGCCTTTTCCATCGCCTTATCCACAAGAACAGGAACGAGCCCCTGCATCACATCCGACATATCCATTTCAATGCGCACTATCATGCCCGACTCCACATCGATCCAGATAGACACGGGCACATCGCCGAGATCCGCAAAAACATCGTCGTCAAGCTCCACATCAAGGCTCTCCTCAATAGCCTGCTTTGCGTTTGCAAGCTCAAGTGCCTGCTTGAGCTCATCGCTTGTTATTCTGCCGTTATAGCGGAGGGCGTCCGAGCTGTTTACCTTTTCCTTGCCGTATTCCTTGAAGCTTGCGGCGCTTTCAGAAAGCAGCAGGAATATCGATTTCCCGTCCGCCTTGCTGCTATTAGCGCTGTTGTTCTCTGCGCTGCCCTTTGTCCAGGTCTCTCCGCTGTCGGCAGAGGAATAGATATCATAGCCGCCGTCACGGCCTATGCCGTATAGCAGCAGATTCTGCTCAAAGCCTTCCACTTCCGCCGTCAGGTCCGCATACAGCCGCTCAGGGCTGCGCTGAATATCCACGCCGCCCGTGATCGCGGCGTCGGCATTCACATCCTGCCCAAACACGGATATTCCCATGCCGACCTGCATGTCAACATCCGCGTGCAGACTCTCAAGCTTGCTCATTTTGACTGCCGCTTTTGCCACGTGCGTTCTGAACATGCCGCAGCCGCAGAGCGACAGCAGCATTGCCGCAAGCATTGCAAACGCAAGTATTCTTTTTGCTTTTTTCATAAAAGTCTCCTACATTATAACGTGTAGTCCCGGTCTGTTGACATTCAGGGCATTTTGAGCTATAATCAAATCACAAAGGGCGATGACGTTACCGTCAGCTCGCTATGTAAAGGTTCATTTTAGAAACCGTCACTTGGCAGAGTGGCGGTTTCTGCTTTTAACGATGAATTGGAACATCAGCTTTCGCAGTGTTAATGTTATCGTTAAGCGCATTTGCTCACCCCCTTTCGGGTGGTGTAGCTGACCGCCTCGCCCTTTGCTTGAGCCTACTATAACATATCGCGTATTCCATATCAAGCTTTTCGGTGCAGGGCACATATTATGTTTGACGTACCGGTGCATTCAATGCTAAAATGCTTTTTGTTTATATACATGGAATCGAGGCAATGAAGATTGATCAAATATAACGCTGGAAAATGCGATATAGCCGTTATCGGCGCGGGGCATGCTGGGATCGAAGCCGCGCTTGCCGCGGCGCGCATGGGGCTTGACACCGTGTGCTTCACGGTGAATCTCGACAGCGTCGGCAACATGCCCTGCAACCCCGCCATCGGCGGCACGGGCAAGGGACACCTTGTGCGTGAGCTCGACGCACTCGGCGGTGAGATGGCCAAGGCTGCGGACAAGGCCTGCATCCAGTACCGCATGCTGAACCTCGGCAAAGGTCCGGCGGTGCATTCCCTGCGCGCGCAGGCCGACCGGCGGCGCTACCAGCAGGTGATGAAGCACACGCTTGAATTGCAGGAAAACCTCAGAGTAAAGCAGGCCGAGGTCGTCGACATCGGCCTTGACGAGCACGGTGCTGTATGCTCGGTGACGACTAACACCGGCGCGGTATGGTCCTGCCGTGCAGTCGTGATCGCATCCGGCACGTACCTCGACGGGCGCACGATAGTCGGCGAGGTGCTGCGCTCCTCGGGTCCTGATGGACTCGCCCCGGCAATACCGCTGGCGGAGCGTCTGCGCGCACTCGGACTGAGCATGCGCCGCTTCAAGACCGGTACGCCGCCGAGGGTCAACGCCCGCAGTGTGGACTTTTCAAAGATGGAGCTCCAGCCCGGCGACGCAGATCCCGAGCCGTTCTCATTCTCGACCGAGACGGTTCCGGACAACCGCGCGGTATGCTACCTCACCTACACCAACGAGCGCACACACCAGATCATCCGCGATAATCTTGACCGCAGCCCGATATACTCCGGCGTCATTCAGGGGGTCGGCCCGCGCTACTGCCCCAGCATCGAGACAAAGGTCATGACCTTTGCCGACAAGCCGCGGCACCAGCTCTTTGTCGAACCGATGGGGCTTGACACGGAGGAGCTGTATATTCAGGGCTTCTCCTCGTCACTGCCCGAAGAGGTGCAGGTCGAGATGCTGCACACGATACCCGGCCTTGAGAGAGCTGAAATGACCCGCTGCGCCTACGCGATAGAATATGACTGCGTCGATCCGACGGAGCTCTACGCGACGCTTGAGAGCAAAAAAATACCCGGCCTGTACGGCGCGGGACAGTTCAACGGCTCCTCCGGATATGAGGAGGCGGCAGTGCAGGGCTTCGTCGCGGGCGTCAATGCGGCACTGAAGATACTCGGGCGTGAGCCGTTCATCCTCCGCCGCAGCGACGGCTATATCGGCACGCTCATTGACGATCTTGTCACCAAGGGCACGAACGAGCCCTACCGCATGATGACCTCCCGCAGCGAATACCGCCTGCTGCACCGGCAGGATAACGCCGACCTGCGTCTTTCTGGCAAGGGTCTCGCGCTCGGCCTCGTGAGCGAGGAGCAGTATAAGCGCGTGCAGGAGAAGTACGCCGCGGTCGAGGCGGAGCTCAAGCGGCTTGAGAGCACGCATCTTGCCCCGACGGAGGAGCTCAACGCCATGCTCGCATCTCACAGCACCGCTCCGGTCACGACAGGCTTTTCCCTCGCCGAGCTCATACGCCGCCCTCAGATAAGCTATGCCGACACTGCGCCCTTTGACCCGGCGCGCCCGGAACAGCCTAAGGCTGTGACGGAGCAGGCGGAGATACGCCTGAAGTACGACGGATACATAAAGCGTCAGCTCAGGCAGGTGGAGGAGTTCACACGCATGGAGGAGCGCGCGCTGCCGCCGGATATCGACTACGGCAAGGTCACCGGTCTGCGCATTGAGGCGCGCGAGAAGCTTGAGAAGATACGCCCCGTGAGTTTCGGGCAGGCAAGCCGTATTTCCGGCGTGTCCCCGGCGGATATCTCGGTGCTGATGGTGTACATGGAGAGCAGAAGATGAGCAAGGTTGTTTTAGGTTTTTCCGGAGGGGTCGATTCCGCCGTGTCCGCCGTGCTGCTGCAAAGGGCGGGGCATGAGGTGCACGGCGTGTATCTCGATAACGCCGAAGAGAGCGCGCGCATTGACGCCGTGTCCGCCGCGGAGCGCATGGGGATAGACCTGACGGTCATCGACGTCAAGCGCGAACTTGATGAAAACGTCTGCCGCCCGTTTACCGAAGCGTACCTGCGCGGCGAGACGCCGAACCCCTGCATCATCTGCAACCCGAGCGTCAAGTTCAGGACGCTTATTGCCGTCGCCGACCGTATCGGCGCAGAGCTTGTCGCGACCGGGCACTATGCCCGCGCGGAAAACGGTGCGCTCTACAAGGGCATGCCGTCGAACGACCAGAGCTACATGCTCTGCCGCCTGACGCGCGAGCAGGCCGCGCGTGTGACGCTGCCGCTCGGTTCCTTAGAGAAGACACAGACGCGCGCGCTGGCTGAGGAGTTCGGGCTTCCCGCGGCGCACAAGCCTGACAGCATGGAGATCTGCTTCATTCCCGACAAGGATTATATCGGCTGGATATCCCGCCGCACCGCCATGCCCGGCGCGGGGAGGTTCATCCTGCACGGCGAGGTCATCGGCGAGCATGACGGCATCTGCCGCTACACGGTCGGTCAGCGCCGCCCTGGGCTCGTGAACGGGCGCAAGGTGTATATCTCGCGCATCGACGCTGCGTCGAACACCATTGAGCTTGCACTCTGGGAGGAGCTTTTCAAGACAGAGGTCTGGGCGCGCAACTTCAACTGGCTCATTGACGAGCCGCACGAGCCGATACGCGCGAGCGTGCGCGTGCGGCACACGAAATGGGAAAACCCGCCCTGCACTGCGACGGTAGAGGACGGGCTTGTACACATCGTATGTGATGAACCCGTGCGCGCACCGGCAGCGGGGCAGTCCGCCGTGCTGTACGACGGCGACCGTCTGCTCGGCGGCGGGTTCATCGTGCAGAGATGAAAGCATACTGGTTCTGAACTAAAAAAGGAAGAAAGCTGAACCAGACGATTTTGATGACGCAGTAAAAAGCCGAATCAAAGCCCGGCCGCAGGCGGGTTTGATTCGGAGCGGAGGAGCAAGGAAACAAGCGCAAAAGCTAAACTGCGAGCCCAACGAAGTGGGGCGCAGTATAAAAGAACATAATAAACCAACTTGAAGCCCAGCGAAGCGGGTTCAAGTTGGAGAGGAGGAGCAAGGGAGCGCAGACGAAAAATCCGGCAGCTCTAAAAGAGCTGCCGGATTTTGAGCGGAGCGGACTTTGCTCCGACGTGGTGGAGAGTGGCGGACTCGAACCGTCGACCTTCCGCGTGTGAGGCGGACGCTCTAACCAGCTGAGCTAACCCTCCAAAGCTTTATTATAATAACATAAGAGTCGGCGGATTTCAAGAGCAAGTTTTTTACTTGAAACAATTTTTTTGAAAAAAAGAGGAAAAAATCTAAAATTTGTGTTGACAAGCCGCGGTCATTCTGGTACAATTCGTATGCTGTTCAAAAAGAGCAGAGATGGCGGCATAGCTCAGTTGGCTAGAGCATGCGGTTCATACCCGCAGTGTCCCCGGTTCGAATCCAGGTGCCGCTACCAGAAAAGGCGCAGATAATATTACCTGCGCCTTAATTTGGGCCCGTTGGTCAAGCGGTTAAGACACCGCCCTTTCACGGCGGTAACATGGGTTCGATTCCCGTACGGGTCACCAA
>CAVFGM010000097.1:0-16567 GCA_963621955.1 Bacteroidaceae bacterium | reverse complement strand
TCGCTGCACAGCTCGATGCAGTCGATGAAGAACGGGTACATAAGCTGGCACGGGCTGCGCATAGGCTTGTGCGGGCAGGCAATATACAGCCGTGGAGAGCTTACGGGTTTCAGAAATTACAGCTCCGCGGTCATACGCATTCCGCACGAATGCCGTGATATATGCCGTGCGGAGGCACACAGGATCATATCGGACGGGCTCGGGAGCACACTTATAGCCGCGCCGCCTGGCGTCGGCAAGACTACGGCACTGCGGGAGCTTGTGCGGCTCTTCTCAGAGTCGGGGAACAGGATCGCCGTAGTGGACGAGCGCAGCGAGCTGTCGGCGACGGAGAATGGGCGGGCGCAGTTTGAACTCGGTCCCTGCACGGATGTGCTTGTGGACGTGCCCAAGGCGCAGGGAGCAATGATGCTGCTGCGCGGCATGAACCCGCAGGTGATCGCAATGGACGAAATAACGCAGCCCGAGGATATCAGAGCCATAGGCGAGATCGCCGGATGCGGTGTAGCCGTCCTTGCGACGGCGCATGGGAGAAGTCTCGCTGAAATGCTTAGGCGACCATTATATCGGGAGCTGTTTGAAATGGGCGTATTTGAAAACCTGCTCACCGTTTCACTGAATAACGGCAAGCGCGGCTATATGCTTGAAAGGCTGAAAACATGAGGATAATCGGAATAATGCTCATTGCCGCCGCTGCTGTGTACGGCGGGGTGAGCTATACGGCGCTGAAAAGAGAACAGCTGAATGAACTGGAAGCGCTCTGCCATACGCTTCGTCTCATGCAGGACGAGCTTGAGACACGCGCGCTGCCGCTGCCGGAGCTTGCCGCACAGCTGGGAGAGAGGACGGAGAATGCCGGTAAGGCTCTGCTTTCCGGGCTGCTGCATCGGCTGCCTGAGCTTGGAAACCGGGATTTTCAGAGTATATGGGAAGAGAGCGTCACGGAGAGCGTGAAGCATTCCGGGGAGGCAGCGCGGCTGTTGTGCACGCTCGGTTCGTTCATCGGCAGATACGACGTCGACAGTCAATTAGAGGCGCTCCGCAGCTGCCGGGAGACGTTGGAAAAGCTGCGCACCACCGCCGCGGAGGCTCTGCCGCAGACGCGCAGGTTAGGAATGGGACTTGCTCTCACGTCGGGCGCGCTGATAGTTATTACGCTTATTTAGGAGAGTGGCAATGGATATTGATCTGATCTTCAAAATTGCCGCGGTCGGAATACTTGTGGCTGTTCTGAACATACTGCTTCAGCGCTCCGGGCGTGACGAGCAGGCGCTTATGACGACAATAACCGCACTGGTAGTCGTGCTGATGATCGTCGTGCAGAAAATAAGCGAGCTGTTCAACATGATAAAGGTTCTTTTTAATTTATAGACATGGAGATAGTTGCAAAATGTGCGGGAACGGCTTTGCTCAGTACAGTTGTGTGCATACTCATAAAGCGGATAAATCCGGAGCTTTCCTTCGCGGCAGCGGCAGCCGCCGTTACGGTAATGCTGCTTGGCACGGTTGGAATGATACAGAGCCTTACCGGGCTTGCCGAACGCGCGAGGGATGCGATGGGCGTATCGGGTACGCTATTGCAGCCAATGCTGAAATGTGCGGGGATCGCAGCGATAAGCAAGCTGTGCGCGGAGCTGTGCAAGGATGCGTCCCAGGGCGCGATAGCCGCGGCGGTCGAGATCGCGGCGACGCTGTGCGCGACCGCGGTGGCCATGCCGGTGATAATGAACATGCTCAACATGATAGGCGGCATGGTATGAGACATGCCGCGGCCATGCTTGCGGTGCTCATTCTGCTGTGCGCGCTGCCGAAGCGCGCTTATGCCGAAGAGCTTGTCGACAGAGCCGCCGAGGAAGCAGGAGCATATTCGCTTGAAGATCAGCTCACTGACGAGGAAAAGGAGATATCCGGCAGGCTCAGCTTTGACGGTAGCTATGACGCCGGGGGCGCTATTGCGAGGGTATGGAAAAGCTTTCTGAATAAGGTCGTATCGGAACTCAGGGACAGCCTCAGCTTCGGCGCAGCGCTCATCACGATAGCGCTGCTGTGCGCCCTCGGCGGCTCATTATGCAGCAGCAAGGGGATAAGCGAATACATAGAGATCGCCGGCTGCTGCGGCGCCGCAATGATAATGCTCAAGGGCGTTGACGGCATAGTGTCGCAGACGGTGGAATCGATGTTCAGACTGTCGGATTACTCGAAGGCGGCGCTGCCGGTCATATTCACGGCGGCGGCAGCCGGGGGAGCGCTGACGTCGGCCGGGGCGAAATTCGCCGCGGTAAGCCTTGCGCTGGATGTGCTTATGAGCATCGCGCAGAAGCTGGTAGTCCCGCTCGTATATGCATATCTCGCGGTGACTGTAGCAAACGGTGTTTTTCCCAATTCCATGATGGCCGCGGCGGCGCGGTTTACAAAGTGGGCCGCGACAATAATAATGACTGGTATGACTATAAGCTTCACGGCATACATAAGCATGACGGGCGTCATCACCTCAAGCACCGACGCCGCTGCAGTAAAGACGGCGCGCACGGTCATCTCGACTGTGCTGCCGGTCGTCGGCGGGATGATATCTGACGCTTCGGGGGCAGTGCTTGCCGCGGCAGGAATAATAAGAAGCTGCGCGGGGGCGTTCGGACTTATCACCGTCTGTGTGCTATGCGCAGGGCCGTTTGCTGTCCTGTCTGTAAAGATGCTCATCCTTAAGGCTGCCGCTGCTGTGACAGACTCCATGCAGAGCCCGCGGCTGTCCGCGCTGTTCTCGGGAGTGGGCAGCGCTATGGGGCTTCTGCTGGGGCTGCTCGGCTGCTGTGGAATAATGCTTTTCATATCGATGATGGCGGGAATGAAGGCGGTGACAGGATGATACAGGAGAGCATACGCCAGCTCTGCGCTGCGTCCATATTCTGCGGTGCGGCGATAAACATCACGCCCGAGGGCGGCGTGCGGCACATCATGCAGCTGCTGTGTACGGCAGCGCTGACGATGGCGATACTCAGCCCGATAAGGGAAATAGACTTTGACATCTATGCGCTTGAGACAGCACGGCTGCGCGAAGCGGAGGCGGCAATAAACAAGAGTGCGGAAAGAATAGATGACAGGCTCAGCAGAGCAGTCATAGAAGAGCAGTGCGAGGAATATATATTGGACAAAGCGAAAGAGCTTGGGGCGAACGTTTCCGGGGTAAAAGTCCAGGCGCAGTGGAATCTGGACGGATTATGGGTACCGTACTCTGCAGAGATAGACGCGCCGGATATCGGCAGCGCAAAGGCTGCGCTTGAGGGCGTGATCCAGAATGAGCTTGGTATTCCGGCTGAAAGGCAGATGTGGATGTGATGACGGATAAGCTTAAAGGCAAGGCAGAGCTGCTGGGGCGGTTTCGCTATCCGTTCATGATCCTTATTGCCGGAGTGCTGCTTCTGCTGCTCCCCGGCGGCAGCTCCCAGAAAGATGCGGCGAGCGACAGCAGCGGACTTTTGGCGCAGGTGCTCTCATGCAGCGAGGGCGTGGGCAATGCGCGCGTGCTCATTTCGGACAGCGGCGTAGTCGTCGTCTGCGAGGGTGCGGCGAACCCGAAGGTCAGACTGGATATTATCCGCGCGGTTGAATCATATACTGGCTACAGCTCGGATAAGATCACAATTCTCAGAATGACGGACAAAGCATAAGGAGGAGAACGGACAGTCATGAAGAACAGGAAAAGAAATCTCACGATGCTGGCGGTGCTGATGTTTGTTTGCGCTGCCGTGGTACTCAACTGGACCTATAACAACAGATGGGGAAAGCCGGATGCGGAGATGGTTTACGCAGAGGATCAGGCAATGCTTGAGGCAGATACGGATTTCGCAGACAGTCTGCTCGTCTCCGGTACGGAATACTTTGCCGAAGCAAGGCTGACGCGTCAGGTCTCGAGAGACGAAGCGCTCGAACTGCTGCAGACTGCGGCGTCCTCGGAGGCGGCGTCGCAGGAGACGATAGACAGCGCGATGAACGCCATATCCGCTATGGCGACGTGTTCGATGCAGGAATCGCAGATAGAAAACCTCCTCATCGCCAAGGACTTTGCAGACTGCGTTGTTTACATAGGCAACGACTGCGTCACGGTCGCGGTCCCGGCTCCTGCGGAGGGGCTGAGTGAAGAGGCCGTGGCGAGAATAACGGATGTGATATGCACTTCGACCGACTACGATGCGAGCCAGCTGAATATAATAGAGGTCAAGGTCTGAGCGCTGTAAACTCAAGCCTTGAGGGGAACAATACAGGAGTGCTTTTGCGGCGCTCCTGTATGTTTTTTCATTTTTGATTCAGAATTTCGATTATTACACTTTATTTTTTGATTTGTCCGTGGTAGAATACTGTGATTTCATTTAGGAGGTTCATCATGGGCGAGAATTATATTACCTGCCGCGAAGAAAAGGGCAGCATCAATATTTCCGAAGATGTCATTATAAGCATGGTCAGATCCGTGCTGAGCGAGGTCGAGGGCGTGGCTGGCCTGTCGAACACCGCGGGCGCCGAGCTTGCGGAGCTTATCGGGCTCAAGTCTGTCTCCAAGGGCGTCAAGGTGCAGTTCGAGGATGGGCGCGTCGTTGTTGACATTATCATCACGGTCGTGTACGGCTGCAACATCGTAAACGTGGCAAAGGCTGTGCAGGACAAGATCCTCTCCGTCGTTCAGGCAACGACCGGCATTGAGAACGCCGAGGTGAACGTTCACGTTTCCGGCATAGCTTTCGATAAGTAAGAACGGAGGTACGGCGATGACCAGATCAACTGCCCGTGAGATCGCGATACAGCTCGGCTTTGCGGCGGCCTCCTCGGGAGAAGCTCCGCAGGAGCTGTTTGACAGCTTCTTTGAGCGCGGGCATTACGACACGCTTGCCGCGGAGGATGAGCTGTACAGCGAATACCCGAACACAAAGCAGCTTGAGTATATCCGCACGCTTATAGCGCTGACCGATGAGCACCGGGACGATATCGACGCGCATATAACGCGCTACGCCAAGGGCTGGAAGCCGGAGCGTATCTCCCGCACAGCGCTTGCTGTGCTGCGCTGCGCTATCTGTGAGATACTCTATATGGACGATATCCCGAATGCGGCAGCGATAAACGAGGCGGTCGAGCTTGACAAGGGCTATGACGAGCCGGATGTCGTCTCGTTCGTGAACGGTGTTCTCGGCGGCTTCATGCGCGGCGAGTTCGGTGAAGCGATAGACGACGCTGCCGATACTGACGCGGCGGAGGCCGAGGTCTCCGATGCCACAGAATAACAATGAGCGAACAGGCAATAAGCGTAACCGAGCTCAACAACTACATAAAGGGTTTGGTCGAGCAGGACGCGATGCTGGCAAATGTATGCGTCCGCGGTGAGCTTTCAAATTATAAGATATACCCCTCAGGTCACCACTATTTCACACTGAAGGACAGCGAAAGCGGTCTGCGCTGCGTCATGTTCAAAAGCAGCGCTTCAAAGCTTTGTTTTCGCCCGGAGAGCGGAATGGGCGTCACTGCCTGGGGGCGTGTCGCTGTTTACCCGAGAGACGGGGCGTACCAGCTCTACTGCACAGCGCTCATGCCGGAGGGCACGGGTGACCTGCAGGTCGCGTTCGAGCAGCTAAAGGCAAAGCTTTCAGAGGAAGGGCTGTTTGACCGCGCACACAAAAAGCCGCTGCCGGAGTTTCCGGAGCGCATCGCGATCATAACCTCGTCAGCCGGTGCAGCGGTGCACGACATGATCCGTATCCTCGGCCGCCGCTGGCCGATGACAAAGGTGCTGCTGCTGCCGGTGCGCGTGCAGGGCGTGGAGGCACCGCCGGAGATCGTCGGCGCGATACGGTATGCAAACGAATTTGACGTTGCCGACCTTATAATCACGGGGCGCGGCGGCGGGTCTATCGAGGATCTGTGGGCGTTCAATGATGAACGCGTTGCGCGCGCGATATACGAATCACGTATACCGGTGATATCCGCGGTCGGGCATGAACCG
Organism: Bacteroidaceae bacterium; assembly: GCA_963621955.1. Taxonomy (GTDB): domain Bacteria; phylum Bacillota; class Clostridia; order Oscillospirales; family Oscillospiraceae; genus Limivicinus. The sequence goes on along the minus strand of CAVFGM010000097.1, from coordinate 10,584 downwards.
GACGTCACGATATCCGACTATGTCGCGGACAGGCGTGCGTCAACTCCGTCAAACGCGGCGGAGATCGCCGTACCGGATCAGCGCGAGATAGCGGAGCTTATCTCCGGATACAGCATCCGCGAGGATCAGGCGATGCGCAAAAAGCTCGCCCAGCTCTCCGACAGGCTTGAGAGCTTCCGGACAAGACAGGTCATGGTAAACCCCACGGCGCAGTTTGACAACAGGCGTCTTGAGCTTGACCGGGTACGGGAGCGCATGATTTCCGCCGAGGAGCGTAAGCTGCACGGATGCAGGCAGAGCTTTATAAGCCTCGCAGCCTCGCTTGACGCAATGAGCCCGCTGCGCGTGCTGACGCGCGGATACGCTATCGCAAGCACCGACGGCGGCAGCTGCGTTAAAAGCGTAGACGATATCTCGGTCGGTGACAGGATAAGCCTTTCACTTTCCGACGGCAGGGCAGAGTGCCTTGTCGAGAAGACGGAAAAGGCAAAGAAAACAGGTAAAAGGAGCGGTGCAGATGGCAGCAAAAAAGCAGAGCGCGAGCTTTGAGGAGTCTCTTGCCAGACTTGACGAAATAGTAAAGCACCTTGAAAAGGGCGACATGCCGCTGAGCGAGTCGCTGAATCTATACGAAGAGGGCACAGCTCTCATAAACGCATGCAGCAAAATGCTTGACGAGGCTGAACAGAAGGTAGTCAAGCTCAAGAAAGGGCCGGACAGAGCCCCGATAGAACTGGACTTTGAGGACGAACAGTGATATGACAGCCGAAGAATACAGACTTAAAATAGATGAGGCTCTGGCGGGATATTTCAAAGTGCGCGAGGGCGCGCTGAATGCGGGGCTCGCGGATGCCATGCGTTACAGCCTCCTTGCGGGCGGCAAGCGCATACGCCCGCTGCTCGTGCTGGAGTTCTGCCGCATCGCGGGCGGAGACATTGAAAAGGCGCTTCCGGTCGCGTGCGCGGTCGAGATGCTGCATACCTACAGCCTTATCCATGACGATCTGCCGTGTATGGATAATGACGAGCTGCGCCGCGGCAAGCCCACGAACCACATGGTTTACGGCGAGTGCACGGCAACGCTTGCAGGCGACGCGCTCCAGACCGAGGCTTTCGGCACGATACTGCGCTGCGATCTGCCGCCGGCTGTAAAGGCCAATTGCGCGGAGATCCTTGCCGGGGCAGTCGGACTCGACGGCATGTGCGGGGGGCAGTTCCTCGACATGAGCTGGGAGGGCAGAGCGCTTACGGAGCAGGAGCTCAGCGAGATAAACATACGCAAGACCGGTGCGCTGCTCGTTGCCGCGTGCCAGATGGGCGTTGCCGCTGCGAGCGGGAGCGAGCTTATGCTTGCCGCCGCGGGACACTATGGTTCGGCTATCGGCATGGCATTCCAGATAAGAGACGATATGCTCGATGTGCTCAGCACTGCCGAGGAGCTTGGCAAGCCTATCGGCTCTGACCTTGAGGAAAACAAGAACACATATATGGTCCTTATGGGCAGGGAAGGCTGCGAGAGAACCATCGCGAAGCTGACGGATTTTGCAAAGAACGTGCTTGATGAAGCCTTTGAAGATACGGCTTTCCTTAAGGAACTTGCCGACGCCCTTTCCACCAGAGAGAAATAAAACGCACGGGTGTGCGCAATTATTCAGGGGTAAAACTTGAGTATTTTGGAAAACATAAATTCATCCGCAGATATAAAGAAGCTCAACAGAGAGCAGCTTCCGCAGCTGTGCGATGAACTGAGAAAATTTGAAATAGAGAATATCTCAAAGACCGGCGGGCACCTTTCGCCGAACCTCGGAACGGTGGAGCTTACCGTCGCGATCCACAGAGTATATGACACGGAAAAGGACAGATTAGTTTTTGACGTAGGCCATCAGAGCTACACTCACAAGATCATCACCGGACGCCGGGAACAGTTCAGTACTCTGCGGCAGTATGGCGGGCTGTCAGGCTTCCCGAAGCCCTCCGAGAGCAATGACGATGCGTTCATTGCCGGGCACGCGTCGAACTCCGTTTCAGTCGCCCTGGGCATGGCAAGGGCGAGGACGCTCACCGGCGGGGAATATGACATCGTCGCCGTCATCGGCGACGGCGCGCTTACTGGCGGCCTGTCGCACGAGGGACTTGCGGACGCTGCGGCGAGCGGCGAGCCGATGGTGATAATCCTGAATGACAACAACATGTCGATAAGTGAAAATGTCGGCGGCATGGCGCAGGTGCTTCAGAACATGCGCATAAAGCCCGCCTACATAAGCTTCAAGCAGTGGCTGAAAGGATTCTCGGAAAATATCCCCGGACTGTACAAGGCTTTCCACGTTATAAAGGAATGGCTGAAGTCCCGGCTCCTGCCAGGAAACGTGTTCAGCGAGATGGGGTTATATTATCTCGGCCCGGTTGATGGGCACGATCTCGACAAGCTTGAGACTGCGATACGGCTGGCAAGAGACGTCAGAAAAACCGTGGTGCTGCATGTCCTGACCAAAAAGGGAAAGGGCTGTGCATACGCGGAGAGTCATCCGGACAAGTATCACGGGATAGGTCACTTCGACCCGGAGACCGGCGAGCTTGCTCCTGCAGCCGTGAGCTTTTCCGATAAAGCCGGAGAGTATCTCTGCCAGTATGCGGAGAATGACCCGCGCATCGTCGCGATAACTGCGGCAATGGCGGGAGGCACGGGAACTGAGTGCTTTGCGTCAAAGTTCCCGGAACGCTTTTTTGACGTCGGCATTGCCGAGGGACACGGCGTGACCATGGCTGCGGGCATGGCAAAGCAGGGGCTTGTACCCGTGTTTGCTGTCTACTCAAGCTTTCTGCAGAGGGGCTTTGATATGCTCATCCATGATGTGTCGCTGCTCGGGCTGCACACGGTGTTCTGCGTTGACCGCGCGGGGCTTGTCGGCAGCGACGGCGAAACGCATCAGGGCGTGTTTGACGTGTGCTATCTTTCCGCCGTGCCGGGTATGACGATACTTTGCCCGGCCAGCTTTCAGGAGCTGCACGATATGCTCGGCTACGCTATACACGAAGTGACCGGCCCCGCAGCAGTGCGCTATCCGCGCGGCGGCGAGGGACGCTATACGGACTCCCTCATGCAGGCGGAGAACGTGATCCGCGAGGGCACAGACGTGACGATCGTCTGCTACGGCACGATGATAAACGAGGTACTCAATGCCGCCGACGAGCTTCAGAGCCGGGGCATTTCGGCGGAAATAATAAAGCTCGGCATGATCGCGCCGAACAGCTTTGAACAGTGCATCGGCTCCGTGCGCAAAACGGGGCGGCTGCTGGTTGCGGAAGAGGTATGCAGCGTTGGCTGTGTAGGATCTGCTTTGCTGGCGGCGATATCAGTCACCGGTGTCGAGCTTAAGGCCGCGGAGCTTCTGAACCTCGGCAATGGAATCGTCAGGCACGGCACGGTCGATGAGCTTCGCCGAGAAACAGGCATTGACGCTGCGGCGATAGCAGCGGCGGGCTGCGAAATGTGCAGGACAGATACGGAGCGAGTATGAAAAAGGTACGTCTGGATCAGCTTGTATATGAGCTCGGCTTTACTGACAGCCGGGAGCGCGCAAAGACCACGGTAATGAGCGGACTTGTTTTCGTCAACGGTCAGCGTGCGGATAAGCCCGGTATGCCGGTAGCGCCCGACGCAAAGATAGAGGTGCACGGAGACGCGCTGCCGTTCGTGAGCCGAGGCGGCTTTAAGCTTGACAAGGCGCTGAAGGTCTTTCCGGTCGATCCGGCGGGAAAGGTCTGCATCGACTGCGGCGCATCGACCGGCGGCTTCACTGATGTGCTGCTTCAGCACGGTGCGGCCAAAGTATACGCGGTCGACGTCGGCTACGGTCAGCTCGCGTGGAAGCTCCGCAACGACGAAAGAGTGATAAACCTTGAGAGGACGAACCTCCGCTATGTAACAAGCGAACAGATCCCGGAGCTTATGGATCTGGCCGTGATGGATGTTTCGTTCATCTCCATTAAGCTCGTACTCCCGGCGGTCAAGGCGCTGCTCAAGCCCGACGCCGACCTGATATGTCTCATAAAGCCGCAGTTTGAGGCCGGCAGGGAAGAGGTAGGAAAGAAAGGCGTTGTGCGTGACCGCGCAGTTCACGAGCATGTTATACACAGCATACTCGAATTTGCCCCGGAAATAGGCCTCACGGTGATTGGGCTGGATTTTTCGCCCATCAAAGGCCCGGAGGGGAACATTGAGTATATCTGCCATATGAAAAACCGCGCCGGTGAAGCTGCCCAGATCGATGTTGAAGCGGTCGTGACGGCCTCGCATGAGGCGCTGTAAATAAGGTGATGCAATGATTGCAATTTGCCCGAACCCATTCCGCGACACGGGATGCAGACTCAGCCTCAAAGCTGAGGAGCTTCTCACGCAGCATGGCTATGAATGCTGCATATGCCCGGTATTTGATGATTCATCAGAAAGCGTTATACCCGCGGGGATAAAGACCGCAAAGCTGACGGACGTTGCCGCTGACTGCTCGCTTATCATTGTTGTCGGCGGTGACGGGACGATACTCAGCGCGGCGCGCCAGCTGCGTGAATGCTCCGTCCCGATCCTCGGAATCAATCTCGGCTCCAAGGGCTTTATGGCGACGCTCGAACCGAATGAGCTTGATTACATTCTGAACGCTGCGCGCGGAGAATACCGGCTCAGCCGCAGGATGAAGATCGACGTGAGCCTTATGCGCGGCGGGGAGACGATCTATACCGACTGCGCGCTCAACGACGCTGTTATCCATGGCTATGGTGACTGCATCAAGCTCACTGCGCTGTGCGACGGCGCGGATATAACCGCGTTCTCAGGCGACGGGATAATACTCTCCACGCCCACAGGGTCGACCGGGTACTCCATGTCGGCTGGCGGGCCGATAGTTGAACCGGACGCGGAGAACATCATCATAAGCCCCATATGCGCGCATATGATGAGCTCGCGCAGCTATGTGCTCGGCCCGGAGCATGAGATCGAGGTACACGTCGAAAAGCTGCACGGTCGCCGCGCCTATCTTTCCGTTGACGGAAACTCAGTCATGGATCTGGCAAACCATGACCGCATAATTATACGCCGCTCTGTTAGCTGCACTGTGATGGCTGACATGGGACTCAGAAATTTTTACGAAATCGCATTCGGCAAACTTCGCTGAATATATTGGAGGAGCATATGAAGCCTGGCAGACAGAGCATTATAATGGAAATAATAAGTGAAAAGGACATTGAGACGCAGAACCAGCTGCTCGAGGAGCTCGCGGCGCGCGGAGTGAAGAGCACGCAGGCCACGCTTTCCAGAGACATACGCGATATGCGTCTTGTCAAGGAGCTTGGTCCGAACGGAAACTATCGCTATGCCGCGGCTTCGAAGCCCAGCACTGCCGCGCTTGATATCAAGCTGCGGAATATATTCAAAGAGTGCGTACTTTCATATGACATCGCACAGAACATTCTTGTCGTAAGGACGCTTCCGGGGCTCGCTTCCGGAGCCTGCTCCGCGCTTGACGGCATGGAGATAGACGGGCTTGTGGGCACTCTTGCGGGCGACGACACCGCATTTATTGCAATGCGTGACAACGCTTCGGCACAGGCACTGTATCACGAGATCGAAGGACTGCTGTAAAAGACAGGTTCACAGAGGGCGCTTTCCAATCAGGAGGACACCATGCTTAATGAACTGCATATAGAGAATATAGCCGTCATTGAACGCGCGGATATTTCATTCGGCAGAGGCCTCAACGTGCTGACCGGCGAGACCGGCGCAGGTAAATCAATCGTCATTGACTCGATAGGTGCTGTTCTTGGCGACCGCGTGAGCCGCGAGCTTGTCCGCCGCGGCGCGGATAAGGGGCTCGTTACTGCCGCGTTCGATGTGGACGGCTGCGAGAAGTGGCTTGCTGACAACGAGATAGAAGCCGATGATGAGCTTATCATCCAGCGCCGCATCACAGCGGACGGGAAGAGCAGCTGCCGCGTCTGCGGCACGCCCGTCACGGCGGCGCAGCTCAAGGAGCTTGCGTCGCTGCTCGTGGATATCCACGGGCAGAATGACGGGCGCCAGCTCATGGATGAGCGCCGCCACCGCGAATATCTCGACCGCTTCGGCAATTATCAGGCTGTGATGGATACCTATGCCGCAGCGTGGGAAAAGTACCGTTCCGTCAGTAAGGCGCTCAGTCAGCTCCAGATGGACGAGGTCGAGAAGGAGCGCCTGAGCGACAGCCTGCGCTATCAGATAGAAGAGCTTGAGCGCGCGGGGCTGAAAGCAGGGGAGTATGATTCCATATGCACCCGGCGCGATCTTCTGCGCAACTCCGAGAAGCTCACTGATGCGCTGGATCAGGCGATGGATGCGCTCAGCGGCGGGGAGGACAACGCCCTGTCTATGGCGCAGAACGCGGCATATTACACCGGCAAGGCCTCGGCCTATGCTTCCGAGCTTGAGACGGCGGCAGAGAACATCAACAGTGCCGTCTTTACACTGACGGATGCGGCGGAGACACTGCGCGATTTCCGCGACAGCCTCGATTTTTCACCGGAGGAATATAATGAGCTTGAAACGCGCATCGCGCTTCTGAATAAGCTCCAGCGCAAGTACTCGCGCGATGAGGACGCGCTGATAAGCTATCTGGAGGAGTGCCGCGAGAAGCTTGACGGCATACAGTACGCCGAGGAGCGCTCGGCAAAGCTCCAGCGGGAGCTGGACGCGGCGGAAAAGGACTGCGCCGCAAAGGCTGCCTCTCTCAGCGCGAAGCGCCGCGAGGCCGCATCCGAGCTTGAAAGGCGCATAAGCGCGGAGCTCCGGGAGCTGAATATGCCCTCGGTCAGGTTCGCCGTTGAGTTTTCGCCACTTGAGGGTAAGCCCGGCTTTGACGCGAACGGCTGCGACGATATCCGCTTTATCATGTCGGCAAACGCCGGTGAGGCGCTCGGGCGAATAAGCCGCATTGCCTCCGGCGGCGAGCTGAGCCGCATCATGCTTGCGATGAAGAACGTCTTTGCCGAGAACGACCCCGTCGGGACGATGATCTTCGACGAGATCGACACGGGCGTATCGGGCATCGCGGCGCAGCGGGTGGGCGAGAAGCTATTCTGCGTGTCGCTCGGCAAGCAGGTAATGTGCGTGACGCATCTGCCGCAGATCGCCGCGATGGCGGACAACCACTATCTTATCCGCAAGGAGGAACGCGGCGGCAGAACATACACGGACGTGCTGCCGCTCGACCTTGAGGGACGCAAGCAGGAGCTTGCAAGGATGCACGGCGGCGACAACATCACCGAGACGACCCTTGCCAGCGCCGAGGAGCAGCTGCGCGCGTGCGAGAAATTCAAGCAGGAAAGAATCAAACACACGGCTTGACATTGGCGTCAAGTTACAGTATAATCCCAGATGTTCAACGCTATGACGGACAGAAGTAAGCTGCCCCGGCCTGCACAGAGAGACCCCGTTTTGCTGCGAGGGGGAGAGGCGGTCAGCTGAATACAGTCCCGAGCGGCATACCGAAAGCATCGTGAGTAGGCTATGACGGGCGCGCCCGATACAGCGCAAAAGTGCATTGCACTTGCAGAGATCCGCTTTGTGAGAAACGGATGATGCAGAGGTGGTACCGCATAGTATATGCCCTCTGTCCGAAAGGACAGAGGGCTTTTTTGTGAGGTGATATAATGACTGTCAGCGAAAAGGCCGTTTTACTGCACGGTCAGGGCTATAACTGTGCGCAGGCCGTGCTTGCCGCCTGCGGCGAGTATACCGGCATGGCCGAGAAGACGGCGCTCGCAATAGCCGGCGGCTTCGGCGGCGGTATGCGCTGCGGGGAAATGTGCGGCGCAGTATCCGGAGCGCTTATGGCTGTCGGGCTGTGCTGCCCGTATAACGACGCAGCCGATATTGAGGCAAAGGCAAAGATAGCAAAGCTTGCCAAGGAACTGACCGGAGACTTCCGTGATAGCTTCGGCTGTGTCCGGTGCCTGGACCTCAAGAGCAATGGCATCAGCTGCGACGAGCTTATCGCTTACGAAGCGGCAAAAGCAGAAAAAATGATCAAAGAAAATAAATAAATTTATGGGGGAAATAAAAATGGGCATTTACGAAGAACTCGTTGCCAGAGGGCTTATCGCTCAGGTAACAAATGAAGAAGAGATCAGAAACATGGTGAACAACGGCAAGGCCACATTCTACATCGGCTTTGACTGCACTGCGGATTCCCTGCACGTCGGCCACTTCATGGCGCTGTGCCTTATGAAGCGCCTGCAGATGGCCGGAAATAAGCCCATCGCGCTTATCGGCGACGGCACCACGCTTATCGGCGACCCCTCCGGCCGCACCGATATGCGCAAGATGCTGACCAAGGAAGACATCAATTATAACGCAGAGTGCTTCAAGCGCCAGATGGAGAAGTTCATCGACTTTTCCGACGGCAAGGCGCTCATGCTGCATAACGCAGACTGGCTCGCACCGCTCAATTATATAGACCTGCTGCGCGAGGTCGGCGCATGCTTCTCCGTCAACAACATGCTCCGTGCCGAGTGCTACAAGCAGCGCATGGAAAAGGGACTGAGCTTCCTTGAGTTCAACTACATGATCATGCAGAGCTACGACTTCTACTACATGTTCCAGCACTACGGCTGCAACATGCAGTTCGGCGGAAACGACCAGTGGAGCAACATGCTCGGCGGCACGGAGCTCATTCGCCGCAAGCTCGGCAAAGATGCACACGCGATGACAATAACCCTGCTCCTCAACTCCGAGGGCAACAAGATGGGCAAAACCGCTTCCGGTGCTGTCTGGCTCGACCCGAACAAGACCAGCCCCTTCGAGTTCTACCAGTACTGGCGCAATGTCGGCGATGCGGACGTGCTCAAGTGCATCCGCATGCTGACCTTCCTGCCGCTTGAGCAGATCGACGAGATGGACAAATGGGAAGGCAGCCAGCTCAACAAGGCTAAGGAGATACTCGCATATGAGCTCACCAGCCTTGTCCACGGCGAGGAAGAGGCAAAGAAGGCCGAGACCGCAGCAAAGGCTCTGTTTGTCGGCGGCGGTGACTCCGAGCATATGCCCACGACTGAGATCACGGAGGCTGACCTGACCGACGGCGCAATGGATATCATGACCGTTCTTGTCAAGTCCGGACTCTGCGCCTCCAAGTCCGACGCCCGCCGCAACATCCAGCAGGGCGGCGTCACGGTCGACGACGAGAAGGTCACTGACATCGGCAAGACCTATTCCGCGGACGAGCTGAAAAACGGCATAGTCGTCAGACGCGGCAAGAAGAACTTCAACAAGGTCATTCTCAAATAAATAAACAGATATTTTTTCAGCCTGCCCGGAAAATTCCGGACAGGCTGAAACTTTTTGTTCAGAGTATTTTATTCTGCGGCTTCGATATCCGCACGGGCGGCCTCCTCAGCAGCTCTGACGGTGTATTCGGTCACGCCGAGTATCGTCTCACCGTCGATCTGGAGCGGCGTGGGGCGGTCAAAGCGCACGGTGATCTCATGCCCGCACAGCACCTTGATATTGTGCCGGTGGTTTATATGCTCGCCCTTGAAGATGGAGGGGAAGATAGCCAGTGTTTTGAGCTTGCTTGAGCCAAAGAAGACCATGACGGACAGCGACCTGTTGAGCCCGAGACGGTTCTGGTTTGGGGTCGGCATCATGCCGCCGCCGTAATAGCGGCCGTTCATCGTCGGCGCGAGCCATACCTTTTTATATGGGCAGTTTATACCGTCGACAGTAATGACGGCGTCGCGCGGCTTATAGTGAAACAGCAGTCCCTTTATCGCGATGCCGGTATAGTTTATCTTGCTGTCGCCCTGCTCGCGCAGACGGTCGCCAACCTCGCAGCAGTAGCCGTCTATGCCGTAGCCGATGCCGTTTAAGAACTTATATGTCTTTCCCTGCACCGTAACCGTCGGCAGATCCTTTATGTAGTCATTTATCTGCACCGGAGCGTCAGACGACGCACCATCGATATCACGCAGAAAATCGTTGCCGCTTCCGGTGGCGTAATAGTATATCTCGTTTGACATGCGGGACAGGTCAAAGTCGTTTATGAATCTGTTCAGCGTTCCGTCGCCGCCGCAGATAACAAGCTTATCATCCGCGCCCAGTGAACGCTGAAATGCTGCAGTATCGGTGATGCCGGTCATGTCGGTAAACACGAGTTCACCATCGAGCAGGATGTCCTTCAGCTTTTCCGCGCCTTCCTTGCCGCGCCCGTTGCCGGCCTTGGGGTTATAGAGTATCTGCCAGGTCATGTTTTATTCCTCCGCTTTTATTTCTCTCATTGAAGCTAATGGAACATCATTTCCGTGCTGAAAGCCAGCTCCGGCTTTCAGCGCTTTTGCGTTCCTGATAATGTACAGCACAAACGACAGCAGCATCATTGCCGTGCAGACGGCGATCATCGCATTTGAAACCGACGCCGGGATGCGGTACCAGATAATATGCGTCAGCATCATCGCGTACAGAAGCCCGGTCGTGACCTTGCCATGCCAATCGGCGCTCATAACAAGCCCGGTTTTCTTAATGACGATAAGGCTCATTATCCCTGTCGATATCTCCTTGAA
>CAVFGM010000096.1:0-5294 GCA_963621955.1 Bacteroidaceae bacterium | reverse complement strand
CTCAATGTGCCAGCCGGGATAGCCGACGCCCCAGGGAGAGTCCCATTTAAGCGCCTGATCCTCAAACTTGGACTTGGTGAACCAGAGGACAAAGTCATTCTTGTTGCGCTTGTTGGTGTCCTCATCGACGCCCTCGCGCACGCCGACGGCGAGATCATCCTGATTGAAGTCATTGAAGACGTAGTAGCGCTCGAGCTTGGAGGTGTCGAAGTACACATTGCCGCCGGCAAGGTAGGCATAGCCGGTGTCAAGGAGCTTGGTGATGATGCGGATATAGTCGTCAATGCAGTTGGTCGCAGGCTCGACGACGTCGGGACGCTTGATGTTGAGCTTCTGGCAGTCGGAGAAGAAAGCGTCGGTATAGAACTTTGCGATCTCCATGACGCTCTTGTGCTCGCGCTTTGCGCCCTTGAGCATCTTGTCCTCGCCCTCGTCGGCATCGGAGGTCAGGTGGCCAACATCGGTTATGTTCATAACGCGCTTGACATTATAGCCGAGGTAGCGCAGGTACTTTTCGAGGATGTCCTCCATGATGTAGGAACGGAGGTTGCCGATGTGGGCAAAGTGATAGACCGTGGGGCCGCAGGTGTACATCTTGACAATGTCGGGATGGTTGGGGACAAATTCGTCCTTGGTTCTGGTAGCGGAATTATATAATTTCATAATAATTGCTCCTTATAATTGCTAATTGCTGCTTATCAGTCAGCGTTTTTGAATACGTCACGGTTGACGCAGAAGTACTCTATGCCGGAGTAAAGCGTGGTAATGACGATGATAGCGGTGCAGACGATGTTGACGGCGGGGTGCTGACCGAACACCAGCATTGTGCCGAGGCCGACCATGGTGCAGCCGGTCTTGAGCTTGCCGGAGATGGCTGCAGCGATGACGCGTCCCTGCTCAACGGCGAGAAGACGCAGGCCGGACACAGCAAACTCACGGAACAGCACGATGGCGACGCACCATGCGGGCATCTGGCCGCGCTCTATGAAGATGCACATTGCCGCGAGCACGAGCATTTTATCGGCCAGCGGGTCCATGAACTTGCCGAAGTTTGAAACCTGATTATAGTGGCGCGCTATGTAGCCGTCGGCAACGTCGGAGAGGCAGGCGATGATATACACCGCGAGCGCCCAGCCGAAAAGATCCTGGTACGCGAGGACCATGAATACCGGGATAAGGATGATGCGGAAAATGGTGATCTTGTTTGCGGTCGTGTTCATACCGGAACCTCCTGTTTATATCTCTTCACCGTAGAGGATGCCGTCCTCAGCTTCAAGGATGCGCACATTTGTCATATCGCCGTCGCGGCAGCTGCCCTTGAAGAACACCTGACCGTCGATATCGGGAGAGTCGGCGTAGCTGCGCCCGTATAGCATACCGGCCTCCTCGTCGCAGCCCTCGCAGAGGACACGGATGGTCTTACCGCAGAAGCCCTGACAGAACTCGTCCATTATCGGCGCCTGAAGCTCCATGATAAGGTCTGCGCGGCGCTGTGCTTCCTCCTCGTCCACATGCTCCATCTTTGCCGCGGGCGTACCCTCCTCAGGGGAGAACGGGAACACGCCGACGCGCTCGATGCGCGCTTCCTTGAGAAACTCACACAGCTCCTCAAACTCCGCTTCGCCCTCGCCGGGGAGTCCTGCGATAAGGCTGGTGCGGATGACAAGGCCGGGGATGCGCTCGCGCAGCTTTTTGAAGAGCACGCGGATATCCTCGCCGGTGCCGCGGCGGTTCATGATCTTGAGTATATGGTCGTTTATGTGCTGGATGGGGATATCCAGATATTTTACGATTTTGGGGTTATTTGCGATCTCGTCGATAAGCTCCTCATCGAACTGGTCGACATAGAGGTAGTGGAGCCTTATCCACTCAATGCCGTCTATCTCGGACAGGCGGCGGCAGAGCTCAGCCAGACAGCGCCTGCCATACAGGTCGGTGCCGTAGCGGGTGATGTCCTGCGCGATGACGATAAGCTCCTTGACGCCGTGAGAAGCGAGATCGCGCGCCTCCTCAATGATGTTCTCCATATCGCGGGAGCGGTAGCGGCCGCGGATAAAGGGAATGGCACAGAAGGCGCAGAAGTTGTTGCAGCCCTCGGCGATGCGCAGATATGCCCAGCCCGGACCGGTGGAGACAACGCGGGGGATCTCGTCAACGGGGGCACTGTTGTCGCCGAAGGCGCTTGTACATCGCCCCGCCATTACGGCGTCTGCCGCACTGACGATATCGCCGAAGCTGCCGACGCCGAGCACGGCGTCAATTTCCGGCATCTCGGACATGATGCTGTCCTTATATCTCTCGGCAAGACAGCCGGTGACGATAAGCCCGCCGAGCTTGCCGGATTTCTTGAGCTGCGCCATTTCAAGGATATTGTCGATAGCCTCGCTCTTCGCAGCGTCAATAAAGCCGCAGGTGTTCACGATGGCAAGGTCTGCTCCATCGGGATCGGGGACGAGCGTATAGCCCGCCTCACTCATGAGGTAGAGCATCTGTTCGCTGTTGACAAGATTCTTGGCACAGCCGAGAGAGATCATCGCAAAGGTTTTTTCCATGATTTTAATCCTCTGTAATATCCGCACTGAAGCGGTTCAGTGCTTCGCGTATATCCTCCCAAGAGTAGCCGCGGCGGAAGAGTGCAGCGCTGACCTTTCTGACCTGATCGCGGTCCTCGGGATCGGTCAGCCGGGAGGAAATAAATTTGTCTATCTTTGAGTCGTCACGGGGCGCAGCGCCAAGCACCTCGTCCCACATATCGCGGTCAATGCCGCGGCGCGAAAGCTCGGAGCGGATGCGTCCCGGCCCGTAGCCCTTGGCGCTGTAGTGCCGGGCGACGGCGGCGGCGTAGCTCGCGTCATCGATGAGCCCGCGCTCGGAAAGCCACGCGGCGCAGTGTGCCGCGTCTTCCTCGTCATAGCCCTTGTCGGTGAGCTTCTTTTCAAGCTCCTTACGGCTCATGGCGCGGCGGGAGAGATATTCAAGCGCCTTTTCGCGCGTGAGGGCACGGCGCGATTCACACTCGAACTCTTGGAGCCCGCCCTCATCAAGCTCGCGACCGGAGAACAGGCGCAGATCGGTCACGACGCCGAGGGTGGTTTTTATCTCGCGTTCATCCTCCAGCGTGACGGTGAGCCGGCCGGGGGAGGTCTGCCTTATCGCGGTAATGAGCACCGGCTATCAGTCCTCGGTGAAGTCCGCGGCGGTAATGTCCACAGCGGCGGTGCGTCCGGAGACCATGGCGGCGCGCTTTGCCTGCGGGGTGAGGAGCTTGTGCGCATTCTCGCGGATCTCCTTTTCGATAGCGTCGCAGGCTTCGGGATTGGCAAGGAGGTATTCCTTCACACCGTCGCGCCCCTGAATGCGCTGGCCGTTGCAGGTGTACCATGCGCCGGCCTTGTCGATGATCTCGAGCTTTACGCCGAGGTCGATGATCTCGCCGACCTTGGAGATGCCCTCGCCGTACATGATGTCAAACTCTGCCTCGCGGAACGGGGGAGCGACCTTGTTCTTGACGACCTTGGCGCGCGTGCGGTTACCGACCATCTCGCCGCCGACCTTGAGAGTTTCGATGCGGCGCACGTCGATACGCACGGAGGCATAATACTTCAGTGCGAGACCGCCGGGGGTGGTCTCAGGGTTGCCGTACATGACGCCGATCTTCTGACGCAGCTGGTTGATAAAAATGACGGTGCAGTTGTTCTTCGAGATCGCACCGGCCAGACGGCGCATCGCCTGGCTCATGAGCCTTGCCAGCGCGCCGACGACGGTATCGCCGACCTCGCCCTCGAGCTCGACGCGCGGGATCAGAGCCGCGACGGAGTCGACGACGAGCACATCTATAGCACCGGAGCGGACGAGGGATTCGGCAATGTCAAGCGCCTGCTCGCCGGTGTCCGGCTGGGAAATGAGCAGACTGTCGATATCGACGCCGAGAGCTCTTGCATAAGCCGGTTCGAGCGCGTGCTCAACGTCTATATACGCTGCATCCCCGCCGTTTTTCTGCGCGGAGGCGACGACATGCAGCGCAAGCGTAGTCTTACCTGAGGCCTCAGGCCCGTATATCTCGACAATACGGCCGCGCGGAACACCGCCGATGCCGAGGGCAAGGTCAAGGGACAGAGAGCCGGTGGAGAGCGCTTCGACATTGACCGAGATATCGTCTCCAAGGCGCATGATGGTGCCCTTGCCGTAATCCTTTTCTATTTTTGCAATGGCTGTTTCAAGAGCTTTTTTCTTATCGCCGCTTGCGGGCGCGGTCACTGCAACTGCTTTTTTCTTCTCGGCCATTTGTTCTCCCTCTCTTATGATCAGAATGATTTTATATACTAAATATACTAATTTACATTTTCCCGATGACGACGCGGTCGATCATCTGGGTGTCTTTCCTCGTCTGCGCTGAGGCAAAGCCCGCGGCCATGAGCATTTCGCACACGGTGCTTGCCTGACCCTCTCCGACCTCGAACATGAGGCAGCCGCCGGGGCGCAGCAGACTTTTCCAGTATTTTATAATGCCCTTGTAGAAGCGCAGCCCGTCCTCGCCGCCGTCGAGCGCCCAGACAGGCTCATAGTCACGCACGGAACGGTCGAGCTTGGCGATCTCGGCGCTCTCTATGTACGGGGGATTTGAGACAATGACATCAAAGCTGCCGATGCCGAGCGGAGGCGATGAAGTTGCGTCCGCCTGCATGCAGATAACGCGCGAGCTGAGGCGGTTCTTCGCGATGTTCTGCCGGCAGACCTCAAGCGCGCTTGCGCTTAGGTCGACCGCGACGAGCTTCGTCGCGGGCAGCTCGTGCCCGATCGCGCAGGTGATGCAGCCGCTGCCGCAGCACAGGTCGAGCACGCGAGCATCCATCTTGTACCCGGTGAGGAATTCCTTCACCGCGTCGACGAGCACCTCGGTGTCCATCCGCGGGATGAGCACATCGGGCGTCACGGTCATGGGCAGCCCATAGAACTCCCATGAGCCGGTTATGTAGGCGACAGGCTCGCCGCGCAGACGGCGGGCGGTGTAGTCGAGCACGGTGTTTTCCACCTGCTCGGTCGTATACAGATTGATGTCCCGCAGAAGCTGCTGCACGGTCTTACCCGCGGCGCAGGCGACAAGGATCCGCGCCTCGAGCGCGTAGCCCTCAACGCCGTTCTGCCGCAGTATGTTCCTCGTGGACAGATAGATGTCGTTATATGTCTTCAATTTGTCCTCTCCAAATGCCTCGCAGAGTTTTTTCGACTGACAAGGCGAAAAAATAAATCAAATACATTTTCTCCGGCGGCGTGTACGTCGGAGAAAATACTTC
>CAVFGM010000095.1:5702-19628 GCA_963621955.1 Bacteroidaceae bacterium | reverse complement strand
CGCATATCGTGAACGCTCGATTATAATAGCATCCGCAGCCGCGCTTGTCAAGTCATTTTTCTTCCGGATTCCAATTTTTTCTTTACACTCCCGCTCCGGAATGATATATTATAGTAAGAAAAGTATTATTGAACAGGAGCTGTCACACCATGCCTGATCGTTCCGCGCTGAAACGCAATGCCGCTGAAACAATACGCACATCAAATCCCAAGGTCATCACCGTTGCGCTGGTCTATCTGCTGCTGAGTCTGCTTGTGAACCTGCTGTCGTCAAGGCTGCTCTCCGTAAACATGACCGATGCTGACGCCGCGCGCTATCTCCAGTATTACGCCGAGGGCAACTATGAGTACGCGCTGAGATACCTTGACATTATCTCCCCTCCCGCGACCTCCTATTTCCTTGATACGCTGCTCACCATCGTGATGAGCATTGTCGGCGCGGGCTTTATCCTTTTCCTGCTCAACACCGTCCGCGGCAATGCGCCCTGCTTCGGCAACCTCCTTGACGGCTTCGGCTTCGGGCTCAAGGTCGTTATCCTGAATGTGCTCGAAGCGGTCTTTATCGGCCTGTGGTCCATGCTGCTCGTGTTCCCGGGAATCATTGCCTACTACCGCTACAGTCAGGCTATCTACATCCTCGTCGACGATCCCACGAAGTCGCCCATGCAGTGCATCCGTGAATCCAAGGCCATGATGGCCGGGCACAAGGGCGAGCTTTTCGCGCTCGACCTCAGCTTTCTCGGCTGGTACCTCCTCTCCCTCATCCCCGTGCTTGGCTACGCTGTGCGCGTCTGGACGGTGCCCTATATCGGCATGACCAAGACTCTCTACTTCGAAGCTCTCCGCGGCGGCGCGGCCTATACCCGCGATACCTTCAACGTTGATATATGAAACAAAAAGCTCGGTTTCCGGATGGAAACCGAGCTTTTTAAACCAAACTTTTTTAGGTCAGAACACGAGCGCGAAATGCTCTGGTTTGGGCTTGTATTTGACCCCCGATACAAGCCCCATGGCGCAGAACATCGTCACCATTGACGAGCCTCCGTAGCTGAAGAACGGCAGCGTGATGCCGATGACCGGCGTGATGCCGATGCACATGCCGATGTTTATGAACATCTGGAACAGCATTGCTCCGGCGACGCCGAAGCAGATCAGCATATCATAGGTGCGGCTCGAATGCAGGCCGATCCTGAGGATATGGATTATGATTATCAGCAGCAGCGTGACGACGATAAGGCAGCCGATCATTCCGAAATGCTCGCCGATGCACGCAAAGATGAAGTCGGTATGCTTGCCGGTGAAAACCGTGGTGCTGTGCTCATCGTCAACTCCGGTGAGACGGCCGGAGGCAAGGCTCATCTTGCTCTGCGTGGTCTGCCATCTGATGCCCCAGCCGTCAGGGTCGACACTTGCATCATAAGGGGCGATGAGTCTCTGCTTCTGATAGTCCTTCAGGAAGTAGTTCCACAGCAGCGGTATCGCCGAGGCGACAAGCGCACCGCCTATCGCGAACCAGTAGAGCTTCACTCCCAGCGCGTAGAACATTACGAGAAAGACGCCGAGCAGAATGCCCGCGCTTCCAAGGTCGGAGGAAACGCCGACGATCATCAGGAACACGATAGCGAAATGCGCCGCCATCTGAACCACAGACAGGAAAGAATTGATATCCCGGTACTCTTTAAGATAAGTCATCTGCTTTGCGGCGACGACTATGTACAGAACCTTGATGACCTCCGAGGGCTGTATACCGATACCGGCGAAACGTATCCAGCTCTTGTTGCCGGTTCCGTCGTCCTGCCCGAAGATGACGAGCGCGACGAGCAGCAGCACATTTATCGCGCACAGTATCTTCCACTGCTGGCCGAGAATGTCCGCGTCAATGACCGTAAAGACCACGAATCCGGCGATACCGAGGAACAGCGAAAAGGTCTGGACCGCGATGTACTTCGACGGAGCGGACATATCCCAGCCGCCCTCCGACATGCCCGTGACCGCGACATTTATCGAGTATATCCCGTATATTGAGCATATGATGCACATAATGAGCAGAAATATATCCGCCCTCTGAAAGAACTGTTTTACATATTTCTTTGTCTTTGTGATACCTGTCACCGCCTTTCAGCAAATTGACACAGCGCCTGCCGCGCCGTAAGACGTATTTTATCACATAATTGCTCTTTACGCAACGCCCCGACGATGTTATAATATCTGCTGGATCTGCCGGGAATTTTATCGGGAATGATTTTATCACAGTCCCCCGCCGGGATTGTTATCACAGTGTTAAATACACGTTATACACATTAGTTATTAGTTAAAGGAGGAGCGTATGTCGGAATACATTTCACGCAGCGAACATGATACCGAGGAAATCGGCGCCTCCTTCGCGCGCACGCTCAGGGGCGGCACGGTCGTTGCGATGTACGGCGACCTCGGCGCAGGCAAGACGGCTTTCGTGCGCGGCATGGCGCGCGGCATGGGGCTTGACTGCCGCGTATCCAGCCCGACCTTTACGATAGTCAACGAGTACCTCGGCGAGCGCGAGCTTATCCATTTTGATATGTACCGCCTCTCCAGTGCGGACGAGCTGTTCGACATCGGCTGGGAGGACTACCTCAACCGCGGCGCGGTGTGCGCCGTCGAGTGGAGCGAGAATGTGCAGGACGCATTCTTCGGCGACGAGATAAAGGTCACCATCACGAAGCTTTCTGACAATGAGCGCAAAATCGTTATCGGGGGGGACGCAGAATGCTGATACTCGCTTTTGAATCCTCGGCAAAGCCCGCATCCGCGGCGCTTGTGAAAGACGGGCAGCTGCTCAGCCAGTATATGCAGTGCAGCGCGCTGACCCACAGCCGCACGCTCCTGCCCATGGCGGAGGATATGCTCAAGAATGCGGAGCTTACACTCCGTGATGTTGACCTTATCGCCGTCGCTCACGGCCCCGGTTCCTTTACCGGGATACGCATAGGCGTGTCTACCGTCAAGGGGCTCGCGTGGGCAGCTGAGAAGCCCTGCGTCGGCGTCTCGACGCTCGAAGCGATGGCGTGGCACGGCCTTGCCGCCGGCGGCTATATCTGCCCGGTCATGGATGCGCGCCGCAGCCAGGTCTATAACGCCATTTTCAAAATAGAAAACGGCCGCCCCGTCCGTATGACCGAAGACAGACCCATCGCGCTCGAGGAGCTTGCGAAAGAAGTCACGGCGCTTGGCGCTCCGGTGTTCCTCATCGGGGACGGCGCGGCGCTCTGCTTCGAATATTTCACCGCACACGGTGTTCCCTGCGTCATGGCTCCGGATAACCTGCGCTGGCAGGACTCCTGGGGCGTCGCGATGGCCGCAGCGGACAAGACCCCCGGCAATGCCGACGAGCTGCTGCCCGTCTACCTGCGTCTCTCGCAGGCAGAGCGCGAGCGGCAGGAGCGGCTTTCAGAATCAGTCAATTCTTAAATTGAATATAAAGGAGAACGACTTAAATGAGCAAAGTATGCGTGTTCGACCATCCCCTTATTCAGCACAAGCTGTCCATCCTCCGCGACGAAAACACCAGCGTCAAGGAGTTCAGAGAGCTCGTTTCGGAGATTGCGATGCTGATGTGCTATGAAGCCACCAGAGATCTCCCGCTCGAAGAGGTCGACGTTAAGACGCCCGTCGCCGTTGCAAAGTGCAAGCGTATTTCCGGCAAGAAGCTTGCCATCGTCCCCATCCTCAGAGCTGGTCTCGGCATGGTCGACGGTATGGTCAGCATGATGCCCAACGTCAAGGTTGGTCATATCGGGCTGTTCCGCGATCCTCAGACTCTGGAGCCTGTGAAGTATTACTTCAAGATGCCCGCCGACATTGAGGAGCGCGATGTTATCGTTGTCGACCCGATGCTCGCGACCGGCGGCTCCGCCTCCGCTGCGATCACTTTCCTCAAGCAGGACGGCGTCAAGCATATCAAGCTCATGTGCATCATAGGCGCTCCCGAGGGCGTCAAGCGTATGCAGGAGGATCACCCGGACGTTGACATCTATGTCGCCGCTCTGGACGATCACCTCAACGACCACGGCTACATTGTCCCCGGTCTCGGCGACGCCGGCGACCGCATCTTCGGCACCAAGTAAAAACCACATACAGCACAACCGCGCTGACGTGCAATACGTCAGCGCGGTTTTTGTATATCTTATTTCAGCAGCTTTTCATAGCTGAAGTTTCCGGCAGCGCCCCTCATCAGCAGCACATCGAGCACCGCCAAAACAGCGCCCAAGCCCCAGAGAAGGCCCGAATTGATCAGAATAATGCCGGTGAACTGCCCGATGAGCAGAGCGATGATCGGGAAGACCAGAAACACGGCCCGCTGCTGTGCTTCCTCGACGGTCTGTGCCTTGGCGGAGCCGCGCACGGTCACGGCGATCGCAATAAGAGATATCGCCGGGGACGCAAGCAGCATGACAGCAAGCCAGCCTGCGCCGGGCGTTATTAAAGCTCCGGCCAGGAAGAACGTTTCAAGCTCCAGCACCAGCAGCATCGCGGCAAACGAGATGCAGGAAACCATCATGCCGACGGAAAAGCCGGCGAGTATCTTGGCGCGGAACAATTGCCTGAGCGAGAGCGGAGAATACAGCAGGGTCTCGAGGGTGCGTTTCTCCTTCTCCCCCACAAATGAGCTTGCCGCCATAACAGACGACGCCATGATCGGGATCAGCAGGAAGAAAGCCGGCATGATGTTATTGAGCACAAGGCCGAATATGGCCTGCTGCTGACTGCTCGCAGCACCCGCGGCAGGCAGCATATCCAACAGCGTCTGAAGTTCCGAAACCGTCTCCGGGGCCAGTACTGCCGTGAGCACGAGAGCAGACGGCACAACAATGGTGAGCACGAGCGGCACAACAAGCATGACCATGAGCACCTGCTTATTTGACGTGATGCCCCGGACGTCTTTTCTTATCACGGCCAATTGTCCGGCATTCATAAATTCCCACGCTCCTTTTCCGCATTTTCCCTGTCAATAAGAGAGAAGTAGATCTCTTCCAGCGACAGCTCCTCTGCCGACACATGGTACAGGTCGCCGCCCGCCTCTACGATCCTTTTCACGATAAAAGGAATTTCGCTCTCCGAAGTCACATCGACGTCGCAGACATGATCTCCTGCTTCCCGATACGCCATGTCCTCGGGCATGCGGCTTGCTTTCACCCGCACCCTGATATTCCGCCGAACCATGGAGCGCAGCTGTGTGATGTTCCCTGAGGCAAACAAACGCCCCTTGTTCATAAGCCCGTACACCGTGCATATCTCCTGCGCATACCGGAGCTGATGCGTGCAGAGGAACACCGTGGTGCCCTCGGCGGCCTGCTCACGGATCAGGGAATTTACGTTCTGGGCGCTCTCCGGGTCAAGACCGGAGGTCGGCTCATCAAGAAACAGGATCTGCGGACGGTGGAGCAGCGCCCGGGCTAAGGAGAGCCGCTGGCGCATACCTGTAGAATAGGCGGACAGCCTGCGATCCATCGCATCAGTCAGCTCCAGCCGCTGCAGAAGCTGCTTTGCCCGCTCTTCACACTCAGTGCGGCTCATGCCGTAAAGCTCGCCATAAAACCGCAGGTTTTCCAGGGCTGTCATATGGTCGTACATCTGGGCATGCTCCGTTACAACGCCCGTTATCCGGTGCAGACGTTCCGGAGCCCGTGCGGGGTCGAGCCCCAGTACCTGAGACTTGCCGCCGGATGGCTCCAGCATGCCGCAAAGCAGCTTCACGGTCGTGGTCTTCCCGGCTCCGTTCGGCCCAAGGAAGCCGAATATTTCTCCCTTATCCAGAGAAAAGCTGATCCCATCGACCGCTGCAGTCCCGCTCTCGTATACTTTTGATAAGTTCTCTGCTGTGATAGCTTTCATCTTGCTTCTCCCTCTGAACACAGACGCCTCAGATTTTCTAAAACAAACGGGCTGTTTGCGGCGATGCATCCAAGCGTCGGGCAGCCGTCCATCTGTGCGCAGTCGGCGCAGGTGTCGAGTCCCCTCTCCCGGACGCAGTTATGCACCGGGCAGAGCTTATCGCAGAAAGGTGTTTTTGCACCCTCGATGCGGCAGCCGGTGCAGTTTATCATTTCCGGGCTTATCTTTACCCCGTTGAGCTTTGTCCACAGGGCGGCGGTTTTCTCACGCAGGGCGTTGTCGTTCGTGACAGTCGCGATCCGGGCATCGCACTTTTCGCAGTCCAGTCCGCAGCAGCCGATGAGCTGATTCATTTCATACCTCCTGCTCATTCACCGGGGCGGAGATGAGCGTGATCTGCCGCGTCTTGCTGCCGGCTTTTGTTTCGACTTTCATGTACTTGAGAGCGACCTCATTGATCTCCGAAAGGAAATCCGAAAACTCCCCGTCCGTCAGCAGCAGCGTGCAGTTCGTGAACAGCAGCATATCTCTTTCGGGGTCGGCATCGCCGCCGGAAAAATATTTTGCGAACGCCGCGCAGATGCTCAGCAGCGACATCTGCACGGCATTGCCGCTCTCATCCCCGGCTGACAGCGCGCTTTTATTCAGGCGGTAAATGCTCTCCACCGTGCCGCGTATCCGGTTTTCCCCGACGACCATGAGGATAGAGCTGTCCGCAAGAAATTTTACATGGCGGTACAGGCTCGCGCTCGGGACATCTGGCAGGGCTTTTCTGATGTCCTTGACTGTGCCCGTTTCATGGAGCAGAAAATACTGGAATATTCTCTGCCGGACAGGGTTCATTACCACTTCCGCTATTTCCATTTATATCACCTCTTGGATTATTTTCTTCTTGTATTATATTCTCATTTATGATAATGTCAAGGAGAAATCTCCGATTCTGCATTTCTTAATTATTTTTAATGCTATTGACAGCGTTAATACCTCGTGATACGATGTATTGCACGTAAGGAGGTGCGATATGGACGGTCAATTGAAGCGGGGGCTGCTGGACGTCTGCGTTCTGGCAGCTATAAAGAGTGAGGATTCATACGGCTACAAGATCATAAAAGACATGAAGCCGTATATCGAGCTTTCCGAATCGACCCTGTATACCATTCTCAAGCGCTTGGAAACATCCGGTATGCTGACTGTCCGCACCGCGGAGCACGGCGGCAGGCTTCGGAAGTATTACCATATCACCGAAGCGGGGCTGAAGCGTATCGAGGAGTTCAAGGGAGATTGGAAAGAGATCCTGGCAATTTATCAATTTGTGACCAAGGAGGACAGCGGTAATGAATAAGCAGGAGTTTCTTGCCGGGCTGCGGAAAGGTCTATGCGGCCTGCCGCAGGACGATATAGAAGAGCGTCTGACCTTTTACGGCGAGATGATCGACGACAGGATAGAGGAAGGGCTTTCGGAGGAAGAGGCGGTTTCGGCGATAGGCGATGTGGGAGAGATCGTCAGGCAGACGGCAGCCGACATCCCCCTTGCCAAAATCGCCAAAGAGAGAATACGTCCCAAAAGGCAGCTGAAAGCATGGGAGATCGTGCTTCTGGCGCTGGGCTCCCCGATATGGCTCTCGCTGGGCATTGCCGCAGCCGCCGTTATTCTCGCGCTTTACATTTCACTCTGGGCGCTGATCATTTCCATGTGGGCGGTGTTCGCGTCGCTCGTTATCGGCGCTGTTGTCAGCATACCGGAGTGCGTGCTTTTCGCCGCGCGCGGCAGTGCTGCGTCCGGGCTTGTGACAGCTGCCGCGGGCTTCGTCTGCGCGGGGCTTGCCATCTTCATGTTCTTCGGCTGTAGGGCAGTGTCAAAGGGTATTCCGGCGCTCACGAAGAAGATAACATTATGGATGAAAAACTGCTTTATAAAGAGGGAGGAAGCGTAATGAAAAAGACAGCAAAGGCATGGCTCATAGCTGCGGCTTCTCTTGTGATAATCGGATGTATTCTTCTTGCTGCGGCAATGTCAGTGACCGGTCGGGACCGCTCAAAGCTTTCAACAGTCAGATATGAAACAAATACACACGAGATCACCGAAGCGTTCAGCGCTCTGTCGCTGACTACCGACACTGCGGATATTGTATTTGCACTGTCGGCTGACGGGAAATGCCGGGTGGAATGCTATGAGGAGGAACACGCAAAGCATTCTGTCAGTGTTGAAAACAGCACCCTGACCGTCAGCATCAATGATCAGAGATCATGGGATGAATATATAGGTTTCACTTTCGATTCGCCGAAGATAACGGTCTATCTCCCGGATGCGGAATACGGTGCGCTGGTCATTCAGGAAAGCACCGGGAGGGTTGAAATACCGGAGGAGTTTACTTTCGAGAGCGTCGATATTTCCGCGAGCACAGGCAGCGTCGATCTGGGCGCATCCGCACGGGACGCTGTCAGGATCGGCACGAGCACGGGCGATATCCGAGTGGAGAATATCTCCGCCGGCTCGCTGGAGCTTTCCGTTTCTACCGGTGAGGTAACAGTCTCGGGCGTGAAGTGCAGCGGTGATATCACAGTCAGCGTATCGACAGGCAAAGCTCAGCTGAGTGATGCTTCATGCCAAAGCGTGATTTCGACCGGCACTACTGGCGATATATATTTGGAAAACGTCATTGCCGCGGATAAGCTTTCGATCAAGAGGAGCACCGGCAATGTAAGCTTTGACGGCTCGGACGCCGCCGAGATCATCGTCAGGACCGACACGGGCAATATTACCGGCAGTCTGCTTACAGACAAGGTGTTCATCGCCGCCAGCGACACCGGCAGCGTCGAAGTTCCCCGGACAGTTACCGGCGGCAGATGTGAGATCGATACCGACACGGGAAACATCAAAATAGAGATAGAATAATAGAATAAATAGAAGCAAAAAATCGCACCCTGCCGGGCTTTGAAAGCCCGGCAGGGTGTTTTGTTATCGTGATGCAGTTTATATTTTCCAGCCTACGGCCTGACGGCGCTCGACCACGAAGCGGCGGTAGAGTCCGTCCTCGGCAACAAGCTCATCATGCGTGCCCTGCTGGACGATCTCTCCATGATCAACAACGAAGATACGGTCGGCATTGCGCACGGTCTTGAGCCGGTGCGCGATCATAATGACGGTCTTGTTATGGGTCAGCTCTGCGACCGCCTCCATCAGCTCCTTCTCATTCTCGGGGTCGACGTTCGCCGTCGCCTCATCGAGGATAATGATAGGCGCGTCCTTCATAATTGCCCGCGCGATGGAGATGCGCTGGCGTTCGCCGCCGGAGAGCGTCGCGCCGCCCTCCCCTATCACGGTGTCAAAGCCGTCGGGCAGTGCCATGACGAAGTCATAGCAGCGCGCCTTCTTTGCCGCGGCCATCACTTCCTCCATGGAAGCGTCGGGCTTGCCGAAGCGGATGTTGTTGGCAATGGTGTCAGAGAACAGGTACGTCCGCTGGAACACAAATGAGAAGTTGCGGATCAGGCTGTCATAGCTGTAGTCCCGCACGTCGCGCCCGCCGAGGCTCACGCTGCCGCCCTGCACGTCCCAGAACCGCGCCATGAGGTTGCAGAGCGTGGTCTTGCCGCTGCCGCTGGGGCCGACGATGGCGACCGTGGTCTTCTCCGGGATCGTCAGCGACACATCATGCAGGATGGGCTTGCTGTCGTATGAGAAATCGACATGGCTGAGGGCGATGTCCTCATGCTCGGGCGTGAGTTCCTCGCCGTCAATGTCCATGGGCTCGACGTTGAGAATGGAATTTGCTTTGTCAACGCCGATATCAATGGAGCGGAAAAGCGAAGAATAGCTTCCCGCGGAGTCAAGCTGCTCAAAGAGGATGAACGAGCAGATGAGCATCAGCAGGCAGTTGGAAAGCTCCATCGTGCCGCCGAAGTAAAAGATTATCGCCGCGGCGCAGACGGCAACGCCGGTGAGCTTATTGACGACGAACTGCGCCAGCATATAGAGCACCGACGGGAGCTCCATGCCGAAGGCCGCCCTGCGCGCTTCCTCGACAGCGGCGTGCACCTGCGTCGCGGAGTCGCCTGTCAGGTCAAAATTCTTGACCTCGGCAATGCCCTGCACGTATTCCAGAACCTTGGTGACCAGCCGCTCATCGGCATTGAACTTGCGCTGGGCAAGCGTCTGCTCCGCGCGCTGCATGGCGGAATTGACGGCAAAGAACAGGAGCAGTCCCGCAAGGGTGATGATCCCCATGCGCCAGTCAAAGATGAACATCATAACGGCGATGATGCCGGAGGTGAGAAAGCCGCGCGTTGTGACCATGACCACGCGGGTGGCAACGTTCGCCATGTTCTCCATGGTATTGGTAGTGACGCTCGTTACCTCGCCGAGGCTGTTGTCATTGAACCAGCCCATTGGCAGGTAGCGCAGATGCTCGGCGATCTCGATGCGCTTGTTGGCGCAGGCGCGGTAGCCCGCGCGGGTCTGGAGCATGGTGGACTTCATGTTGATGGCAATGGTCACGATCAGCGAGACCACGATCACGCCGAGGCTCGTCCAGAGCGTCGCCGCGGTGACGTTCTTTTTCAGGAGCGCCTGAATGACAATGGCCGCGGCAGGGATGCGCATGGCGGAGCAGATAGCGCTGATCACACCCAGCCAGATGGACGCGGTAAACATTTTGCGGTTGTCCTCGCCGCAGAAAGCGAAGAATTTTTTCAGAGTCTTGAACATTACGCCACCTCCCCGTCGTCTTTCACGCTGATGTGGGCTTCCCACATGGTCTTATAGAGCGGGCAGTTTTCCAGAAGCTCCGTCTGAGTTCCGGCGGCTTCGATCTGCCCCTGGTTCACAACGATGATCTGGTCTGCGTCCGCGATGGTGGACAGGCGGTGAGCGATGACCAGCAGCGTCCTGCCGCGCACGAGCTGTGCCAGCGCGGACTGGATGACCGCTTCGTTCTCGGGGTCGGTATAGGAGGTGGCCTCATCAAGAATGACGATGGGCGCGTCCTTCAGCATCGCCCGCGCGATAGAGATGCGCTGACGCTCGCCGCCGGAAAGGTGCCCGCCGGAGGCGCCGCACACGGTCTGATAGCCGTTTTCGAGCCCCATGATGAAGTCATGGCAGCCGCAGGCCTTGGCGGCGGCGATGACTTCCTCGTCGCTCGCACCCTTTCTGCCCATGCGGATGTTGTCCATGACGCTGAGGTCAAAGAGATAGTTGTCCTGAGAGACATAGGCGATGCGGTCGGTGCAGTCATTGAGCGGAAGCTTGCGGAGATCAACGCCGCCAAGCTCGATCGCGCCGTCCTTCACGTCCCAGAGGGAGGCGATCAGGCGGGCGATGGTGGATTTGCCGCTGCCGCTGGGGCCGACAAGAGCGTTGACCGTGCCCGGCTCGATACGCAGGCTGACGCCGTGCAGCACCTCTTTATCATGGTAGGCAAAGCGGACATTTTTAAGCTCAATGGAGTTGTCTTCCGGGAGCTTCTCCGCCGTTTCCGGACGCTGCATATCCTCAAGGGAAAGGACGTCTGCCACCTCGCCGACAATGGTCGTCACCTGCGCGATATCGTCGGTGTAGGAAAAGGCGGTGATGAGCGGCTGCATGACACCGAAGGACAGGACGATGACCGTCAGGAAAGTATCGGCAGAGAGCGTGCCGTGCATATAAAGAATGCAGCCCACAGGCAGAATGCCCAGCAGCGTTGAGGGTAGGATCGCCATACCGGCGACCTGCCCGAACAGGCTCCCGCGCATCCAGTCGATGAAGCAGTCCGCACCCTCCTTGGCGGCAGAGACGAACTTTGCGTAGCTCGTCCTGGACTGGCCGAAAGCCTTGATGACCTCGATGCCGCCGATGTACTCAACGGCAGTGTCGTTGAGCGCCTTGGTCGATGTCACGGTGCGCTGGAATTTTTCATTGTAGCCGCTGAACATGGACATGAAGCAGAGGATGCCGAGCGGCACGACGATGAACATGGAAAGCCCCATGCGCCAGTCCTCCGTGAACAGCAGCACGAGCACTGCCAGCGCGCCGACAATGTTGGCGGTCATTTCCGGCAGCAGGTGGGCAAGGGTGGTCTCGATGGAATCGACCCGCTCCACGATGATGTTCTTATAAGAACCGGAGGAGCGATCAAGCACCGTGCCGAGCGGCAGCGTTGCGAGCTTATCCAGCAGGCGGACGCGGGTGTTGGCCAGCACGCGGAAAGTGGCATGATGTGAAAGTGAGGTGGAAACGCTGTGCAGCACATAGCGCAGCACCCAGCACAGTGCCATCCATGCGCAGAGCGTCAGGCACTGCGGCAGCTCCGCCGTGCCGTTCACGAGCGCGGTGATGATTTCGAT
Source organism: Bacteroidaceae bacterium (assembly GCA_963621955.1). Taxonomy (GTDB): domain Bacteria; phylum Bacillota; class Clostridia; order Oscillospirales; family Oscillospiraceae; genus Limivicinus. The sequence continues at coordinate 7,431 of CAVFGM010000095.1, read as the reverse complement.
AATGATGAAATACGGGATCAGCGAGCAGGCCACGCCGAGCAGTGCCGCGAGGATGCTCAGGGCATATTCGCCGCGCTGGCCTTCCGCAAGCTCCATCAGCCACGAGGCAGCGGAGCGCTTGGGTTCAGAATTCTTGTTCATGTGTTGTTTTCTCCGTTTATGTTTTTTATGCAGCCAGATGCTTCTTCACGATCCGCCTGCCGATGGCGGCGCCGATGACAATATTTTTAATTTTTGGTTTATTGGTGCTTGCAGTGCTCATGGTAAAACTCCTTTGATTTGATATGTAATTTATATTTGAAAGCCGCTTCTTTAGTTAGTCGCGTCTAACCGTTTGCTGTAAGAAACGGGCGGGGGCTCCGCCCGAAAAATTAAATATGGTCAATCCAGTGTGCCGCACAGCTGCCGCCAGCCGGCATTGAAGAAGTCCAGCAGCGCACGCAGACAGGCAAGCATCCGCTCTTCCTCCATATGCTCATCCAGCAGCTGCCTGAAATACCCGAACTGGGACCCCATCAGCAGGCGGATCGCATCGGGGTTCGGCGCCTTTCCGTAGACCTGAGCGAAGAACTCCACGGTCTGTTCCGTCTTATAGCGTATCAGGTCGTTCAGCAGCGCCTCCACAGAGCTGCCGCCGCTGCGGCAGAAGAACAAGGTGCATTCGTCATGGCACTCGGTCAGAAACTTTATATAGATGCGCTCTTCGAAATTGACAGCGTCCAGGAGCGCCTGCGGCGTGCCGAGCTGCTTTGCCTTATCATATTCCGCCGCGGCCGGGGCAAAGTACTCGTTCAGCTTGCTCATAAAGTTCTGAAGCAGGCTGGCAAACAACGCGTCCTTATTCTTGTACCGCGTGTAAATCGCGCCGGTAGTGACCCCAGCGGTTGAGGCGATCTTGTGGAGCGAAGCCTTCTGGTAGCCGCAGGAAAGGAACTCCTCATATGCCGCCCGCGCAATGCTGCCGTCAAGCGAATGATCTCTGTTGGCTATAACTTCCGCCTCCCCAAAAATCGATAACGCCGTTATCGATAGCGGCGTTATTATAGCACCGCGAGATATAAAATGCAAGAAGAAATCCCAGCTGTGCTCCCTACTGCCGGATAAGCGCCGGATAAATCCACAATATAGATACGGTTTGCATATATGCACGTTTACTTTTATATTGCTCGCAAGGTGCAATACTGCGCCGATCAATATCGAGGAGGAACAGAATTTTGAACAGCACATACGGCTATGTAAGGGTATCGAGCCGGGATCAGAACGAGGCGCGGCAGCTGACCGCGATGCGAGAATTCGGAGTACCGCCAAAGAACATCTACGTCGACAAACAATCCGGCAAGGATTTCGAGCGCGAGCAGTACAAGCGGCTCGTCCGGCGGCTGCGGGAAGATGACGTGCTCGTCGTGAAGAGCATCGACCGGCTCGGCAGGAACTATGACGAGATACTCGAACAGTGGCGGGTCATTACAAAGGAGAGAAAAGCGGCGATCGTCGTGATCGATATGCCGCTGCTCGACACCAGAAAGAGCCGTGACCTCACCGGGACACTCATCGCCGACATTGTCCTGCAGCTGCTCAGCTACGTTGCGCAGACGGAAAGAGAATATATAAAGCAGCGCCAGGCCGAGGGGATCGCCGAGGCGAAGGCCAGAGGCGTCAAATTCGGCAGGACGGCAAAGGAACGTCCTGCCGAATTTGAACATTTCAGGCAGCTGTATCTGAATGGAGG
>CAVFGM010000095.1:3636-5692 GCA_963621955.1 Bacteroidaceae bacterium | reverse complement strand
GTACACTTTATAAGTCAAAAGGTACACTTTCTTGTTCATTTTGCCGTTGCGTCGAATACAGTGATGTGCTATAATAAAATTGATACATATTGATATAAATGTCAAAATTTGCATGAAAAAAGTGCCTCATATTGGGGGAAATATTGCGTGGATCCCACTGCTCCGCAAAGTGTACTTTGTGAATCAGCTGTGGAGTTATACGCTTTTTTGCTGAGTTGAAGGAGTAAAAACCCGTGAAAATAGGAAAGCCAAAATACACCGGCAAGCACGTCAGCCCAAGGGCTGAGACTACTGCTTCGAAAAGGGACTCCGCCAAGCCCGCCGCTGAAAAGCCTGCGAAAGTCCAGCCTGTCAAGGCTTCCGCGCCCAAGACAGAGCGCGCCGCACGCACCCCGCTGCCGAAAGGCGTAAAGATTGCGGGGATTGTTCTGGCTGTGCTTATATTAATTGTGGGCAGCGGCGCGCTGTTCGTGAACTCTAAGCTCAACCGGCTCAACCGCAGCGGTGACGCCAGCGTAACAAAACCCGCGGACGGAGTGAACGTCGTGTCAGACGATTTTGCTGCAAATGTAGACGGGCTTGAAGTCCGCAGCGGCGGCAGCGAGCTGCCTGGCGGGGATATTCTTTCGGATAAGAACATCGTTAACATCCTGCTGCTTGGCACAGATATGAAGATCCCCGGCACGAACGACCCCGGCCGATGCGACTGCACGATGATCTGCTCGCTCAACAAGGCTACCGGCGAGGTCAAGCTCGTCGGCTTCGAGCGCGCGATAGGCGTGCCTATCCCCGGCTATGAGGACGAACTGCTCACCTACGCCTACCAGTATGGAGGCGGGCCGTTCATGGTGGAGACGATAAAGAAATGCTTCAACGTGGACCTTGCGGGCTATGTCCACGTCGGGTTTGAAAGCTTCCCGCAGGTCATCAACGCTATCGGCGGTATCGACGTCGAGCTCAGCCAGTCTGAGATATATAACCTCTCTGTGACCTACCAGTATTCGCCTGACCTGCACGAGATGTCGCCAGGCATGAACCACCTTGAAGGCGAGGTCGCCTACGGTTACTGCCGTCTGCGCGACAGCGACGATGACTGGGCGCGTCAGGGACGCACACGCGAGGCTGTGCAGGCAATGGTCAACAAACTCAAGACACTGAGCATCACCGATCTCAACAAGCTGATGGATGAGGTGCTTCCGCTTATCGAGACCGACCTTACTAACGCGCAGCTGACCTCGCTGATGATGTCCGCGCCGAAGTTCGTGAACGCCACAGTGACGCAGCTCATGGAGCCTGACCGTGAAAAGACATGGGGCTACCAGACCAGGCGCGGTGCGTACATGATCGGCTGCGACTTCAAGGAATGCGCGGCCGAGATCCACGAGTTTATCTACGGCAATGACTGACGGAACGCTGCTGAGCGTTATCATCCCGGTGTACAACAGTGCAGCACATCTGCCGCAGTGCATCGACAGCATCCTCGCCGCCGGGATCGGCGGACTTGAGGTGCTGCTTATCGATGACGGCTCGACTGACAACAGCCCCGAGATCTGCCGTGAATACGCGGCGCAGCACAGCTGCGTGCGCTATTACCGGCAGGAAAACGCCGGGCCGTCTGCAGCACGGAACTACGGGCTGCAGCTTGCCGCCGGGCGGTATATCGCTTTCTTCGACAGCGACGACTGGGTGCTCCCCTCCCCCTTTGCCGACGCCGTTTCGCGGCTCGAGGGCTGCGGGGCAGATATATGGGAGTCGGACTTCCATCGCGTCGCGGACAACGGCGCAGTGCTCGATCGGGTGTACCAGATCGAAGAGAGCGCCGAGCCGCTGCCCGGGAGCTATAAGACGCAGTTTCTCTCTGCACCGGACTGCGTATGGAACGTGTGGCGCTGCATCTTCCGGAGAGAATACCTTGACTCAGCATCGCTGCGCTTCCTTGAGGGGTACAGCTGCGGCGAGGATCTTGAGTTCATCGTGCGCGCGCTCATGGGCACTGAGAACATCGCGTTTTTCCATGAGCCGTATTACTGCTATCGCGTGAATTACGGCGACACGC
>CAVFGM010000095.1:0-3562 GCA_963621955.1 Bacteroidaceae bacterium | reverse complement strand
CGCTCACCCGCCGCTACAGCGCCGAGCGTGTGCGGCAGCTGATGACGATGCTGCTGACGGCACGGCGCGGGCTGGACGGGAGCGCCGCGGCGCAGCTCCTGCGGCAGAAGCTGGCGCGGGAATACATATTGAATCTCTCGCTGTACGCGGAGTGTCCGCGAGATGAACGGGACGCGGCGTATGCGTGGCTGCGCTCCGCATCCGAGCTTGCGGAGGACGCGGCGGGAGTATACAAAGCCGCGGCGATCGCGTTGAAAGTGACCGGCATACGTGCGGCGGCATGGCTGCTGCTCGGCATGAAGCGGGTGAAACGGAGTGTGAGGAGACATAAGAGAGGCAGCTGAATGAGAAAAAAGTTGGGAGAGGAATACAAGATATGAAGAAGTATGATTATTTAATAGTAGGTGCCGGATTGTTTGGGGCAGTATTCGCACACGAGGCCACCGCTACTGGCAAAAAGTGCCTTGTACTCGAAAGACGTGGACACATAGGTGGGAACTGCTACACGGAAGAGGTTGAGGGTATTCAAGTCCATAAATACGGGGCGCATATATTCCATACTTCCGACAAATATGTTTGGGATTTCATCAATCGTTTCGCCGAATTCAACAACTATGTGAATTCCCCTATCGCAAATTACAAGGGTGAAATCTACAATATGCCCTTTAACATGAATACTTTCAGCAAAATGTGGGGCATTGTGGCCCCGCAGGAAGCTAAAGCAATAATTGAGGAGCAGTGTAAAGAAATAAACGGTGAATCTCAGAACCTTGAGGAGCAGGCAATAAGTCTTGTCGGAAGAGATATATATGAAAAGCTTGTAAAAGGCTACACCGAAAAACAATGGGGACGTCCGTGCGCAGAGCTCCCCGCAAGCATCATAAAAAGACTTCCCGTGAGATTTACATACGACAACAACTATTTTAACGACAGGTATCAAGGCATTCCGATAGGCGGATACACAGCGATCATAGAAAAATTGCTTGCAGGCTGTGACGTTCGTCTGGATACCGACTTTATGGCCGAACGGGAAAAGTATTCCGGTGTGGCCGAGAAGATCATATATACCGGCATGATAGACGAATATTATGGCTTTTGCTACGGTGCACTTGAATATAGAAGCGTTTCATTTGAATCAGAAGTTGTGGATACCGACAACTATCAGGGGGTGGCAGTTGTGAACTACACGGACAGCGACACTCCATATACAAGAGTTATTGAGCACAAGCATTTTGATTTCGGCAAGCAGTCCAAAACTGTTATAAGCAGGGAGTATCCCGCCGAATGGCACCCCGGCATGGAACCGTATTATCCGATCAACAACCTCAAAAATCAAGCCGTATATGAAAAATATGCCGAACTTGCGAAGAAAGAACCCAAGGTGATCTTTGGCGGGCGCTTAGGTGAATATAAGTACCACGATATGAAGGACGCAATTTCCGGAGCGCTTGCACTTGCTAAAAGAGAATTAGGATAAAAGGAAGAAAGAAGTAATGAACAATCAGCCAAAGGTATCTGTCGTAATGCCATCGCTAAATGTAGCTTTTTACATACGGGAGTGCATTGAAAGCGTTGTGAACCAAACATTGCCGGACATAGAGATCATCTGCGTAGATGCCGGTTCTACAGACGGTACTCTGGAAATTCTGAAAGAATATGCAAAAAAAGACCCTCGCATCAGCATTATCAACTCTGATTGCAAAAGCTACGGCTACCAGATGAATCTGGGCATGGATGCTGCGACTGGCGAGTATATGGGCATTGTCGAGACCGACGACATTGCTGACCTCGATATGTTTGAGACGTTATACAATGCGGCAAAAGCTGACGATTTGGATGTCGTCAAGGGCGGCTTCTATTACTTCTATTCGAAGCCGGATGTTAAGAATATTCCGGCTCCGATTACTTCCGCAGTCTTCAGTAAAAAAGTTTTCTGCCCCGTGACGGATTTCAAATCTCCGATGGAGCAAGCAGAGTTCTTCAACATAAAGCCTACAATTTGGTCAGCGATATACCGTCTCGATTTCCTGCGCAGTGGGAATATCAGGTTCAACGAAACTCCCGGTGCATCCTTTCAGGACAGCAGTTTCAACTTCAAGGTCTGGGCGCTGGCAAAGCGCGTGAGGTTGCTTGAACGCTGCTTCCTGCATTACAGGCAAGATAACGAGAGTTCTTCTATAAATTCTCCCGGTAAAGTATACTGTGTTGCTGATGAGTACGCTGAGATCGATAGATTTCTTAACGAACATCCGCTTCTCAAAGGAAAGCTTGACGGTATAAAAAACCGTCTGAAGTATGACACATATATGTGGAACTACAGCAGACTAAGCGAGCCTTTACAGCAGGAATTCATCGAGTTTGCCTCGAAAGATTTCGCACAGGAGATGGCCTCAGGATTCTGCGAGAAAAAATATTTTCCATGGTACAAATGGAACATCATGCTCTGGATCATAAAAGATCCAGAGGGCTTCCACAAGTACAAGCAGGCTGAAAATGCAGGCGCCCAGTATAACGAAGCCGAAGCATGGCAGGAACCGTTCACCGAGAAGCTGAAACGCAACTTCAGGAAATTCAAGACTTACATCCGGGTATTCGGCTGGAAAGTAACCATTCGCAAAGCACTCAGAAAGATTTGGAGGAGACTTGTAGCATGACTGGCAAAGCCGCAAAAGTGTCCCTGATTGTCCCCGTATATAATGTAGAGGCTTATCTGGGGAAATGTCTTGAAAGTTGCAGCGCTCAGACCCTGAATGATCTTGAGATTATCTGTGTGGATGACGGCAGCACAGACAACTCCGGAAAAATACTTGATGAATATGCCAAAGAAGAGAGCCGGGCAATCGTTATTCACAAGGAGAATGGCGGACTGTCATCAGCGAGAAACGCCGGTATGCGTGCAGCCAGTGGCGAATGGCTGATGTTCCTTGATTCGGACGATTATCTTGAACCTAACGCATGTGAGCGTATATGGTGGGAGGGGCAGCAAGCGTACACGGAGATTATTATTTTCGGTAGCGATTTTTTCCCCAAGTACCCGATGCCTGAAAATGCACAGTGGCTGCAGAGCGTTCTCTACACAAAAACACAGAGATTCAACCGGTTTGAAATGGATACGCTGCTTTATGTCCCCGGAGCAAAGCCGTTCGTCTGGAGGCAGGCGTTTCTGTCGAAGTTCCTGAAAACTCACTCTCTTCAGTTTGAAGATGATTTCAGGTTCGCTGAGGATATCATATTCCAGTTCAAAGCTTTCCCTCGTGCCAAAGAAATTTCTTTTATTTCAGATAGTCTGTATAGGTACCGGATTTCAAGAAACGGCTCTTTGATGCAAAAGGCCGATGCCGATCCAAGAAAAAAGTTGCAATGGCATATAAAGGCCGTAGAACATATAACCGCAGATTGGGATGATCTGGGGCTACTTGAAGAGCACGGCGAAAAGCTGCTGAGTTGGGCACTAAGATACACCGTTTTGGACGCGAACACTGCGCCAAGCAAGGAACAAGCAGCCCAACTGCTCGACATATTCCAAAAGCACGACCTTGCCAAGCACGGCAAAGAATTACCG
>CAVFGM010000094.1:0-7631 GCA_963621955.1 Bacteroidaceae bacterium | reverse complement strand
TTGACGATCATATCGACCTGATTGCCGTCCACCATGCCGCCGGGGCCGACTTCGACGACCTCGTACACCTCGGGCTTCTCCTGCGCGGAAGCCGTCAGGAAAATACCGGAGGAGGTGCGCTCCTCAGCTGCATTCTGCTTCAACACGACTCTGTCTGCCAAAGGCTTGAGTTTCATACTTATATACCTCCAAAAATTTTTTACAAAAACAATCACCGTTAGCACTCAACACCTATGAGTGCTAACGGTGATTATAATACCACACTTTTCAAATTTTGCAAGCCCTATATATAAAAAACCGGGCAGAACTTTTTGAATTTTTTGTTACAAGCACACAGCGCCTTATACAGCGGCGGTCTCGGCGGCAGACTGCTCGAAGAATTTCATCCCCGCGGGGACGATGAGCTTGACCGCATTGTGGATAACACGGATGCTGACATCCTTAGAAAACAATGCCTCACCGTCGATATTAATGACGTTGTCCTCATCAAAGCTTATACTGAGCTCATCCGTCTGGATGCGCGTAATATACTGAGGGTACTCATCTGCATGGCCGGAGGCGTATTTGCCGAGCAGGCGGGCGAGCGTTATAAGCCCGACCTTTTTGACGACGAAGACGTCGAGCACGCCGTCGTCCGGGCGTGCGGTCAGCGAGGGGTTGAAGCCGCCGCCGTAATAGCGCCCGTTGCAGACGCAGACGAGCGCAAGCTCCTCATCGACATAGAAGTCCTTGATCCTGACGCGCATGTGCCGGTTGATGCCCTTGAGGACGTTCACGATCAGAGAGACAACATAGCCGGTCGCGCCGCCGATGACAGGGATCTTGCTATAGCTGTGCACGGAGGTGCCGATGCGCGCGTCGATGCCGACGGAGCATATATTTGAGCAGAAGCGGCCATTGCAGTCGATGAGGTCAATAGGGTGCTCACTGCCGCGCAGGAGCGCGTCAAGGTCACGGAACATGTCCTTTTCCTCGCCGAACATACGGCAGAAGTCATTGCCTGTGCCGGTGGGGAATGGGCAGACGGCGACGTTATCCAGCCCTGCCGCACCGCAGACGCACTCATTGAAGGTGCCGTCCCCGCCGCAGGCGTAGACGTGCAGCTTTTCGTTCTCAGCGGCCTCGGCCTTTATCTTGCCGGGGGCGTCCATGGGCGCTTTGGTGACGTAAATTTCATATGTATCGCCGCTGGTCTCAAAATGCGAAAAGGCGGCGTTGACACGCTCTGTGACTATTGCGGTTTTATCGCTGCCGCCGGCAGTGGGGTTGACTATAAAAAGATGCTTCATTTATATCTCTCCGTTGCGTTTACTTGAAGTACATGAACAGGTCGCACTTTATCATGCCATTATAGAGCTTGCGTTTCTTGTCAGCCGTTTTGCCGAAGCAGCGCTCAAACTCCGTATGGGAGGACAGCAGATAGAGCTGCCAGTTCTCACTTTGCAGATACGCCCTGCCGAAGCCGCGGTACAGCTCCTCCGCCTGCTCCTTTTCCATGATGCGCTCGCCGTAGGGCGGGTTCGTGACGATGACGCCGCGCTCTGTCCTGCGGTCAAACTTCATCGCGTCTGCGACCTCGAAGCGGACGACATCGTCCACACCGGCGCGCTGAGCGTTCTCGCGAGCGATCTCTATGGCTTTCGGGTCAATGTCCGCACCGACGATGTTATAGTCGCCGTGGTACTCCCTGGCCTTGGCGGCCTCACGCTCCTGTTCCCATACGCGGCTGTCGATGCTCTTCCAGCTCATCGCGGTGAAGCCGCGGTCAAGCCCCGGCGCGCGGTTCTTGGCGATAAGCGCGGCCTCGATGGGGATAGTTCCGCTGCCGCAGAAGGGGTCGCAGAAGTCGTCCCGCCCGCGGTAGCGCGAGAGCTTTACCATTGCCGCGGCCATGGTCTCCTTGAGGGGCGCGGCATTGTGCGCAGGGCGGTAGCCGCGCTTATGCAGTCCGTCGCCCGAGGTGTCTATGCAGAGAGAGACGCGGTCCTTCATTATAGAGAACTGAATCTGATACAGTGCGCCCGTCTCCGGGAACCACTCCAGACCGTAGGACTTTTTGAGCCGCTCGACCACTGCCTTCTTGATTATCTTCTGGCAGTCGGAAACGGAGAAGAGCTTGGAGTTGAGACTGTAGCCCTTGACGGGAAAGGCGCCGTCCTTCGGGATGATGGATTCCCAAGGCAGAGCCTTTGTGCCCTCAAACAGCTCGTCAAACGTGAAAGCGTCGAACCTGCCCATTTCGATGAGCACGCGCTCACCGATACGCAGGCAGATATTGGCACGGGCAAGCGCCTCATCACCGCCGGTGAAGTACACGCGGCCGTTCTCGGACGCGACGTCTGCCATGTCCATTCTCTTGAGTTCATCGGATATCGGCCCCTCAAGTCCGAGGAGGCAGGGGACACAGAATTTATATTCCATAATTGCTCCTGATATTTTGATTTTATAAATAATACTACAAAAATTTTATGTTGTAAATGGATAGCAGAAATTTCTTGATTTTTTCGGAACATGACGGATATCAACTGCCTTGATATTGGCCAGGGCTGAGAGTGTTAATTGTTAAATCTTTGGTGTTGAAATATTGCCTGATCGGAAGTATAATAACCAAACATGGAAAAATATTCATGCCGGAGATTTAACACATGACAAAACCGATAAAGTCTGCCGCGGCGCTTACGCTTGCGGTTTCAATACTGCTTACGCTTACCGGCTGCTCAGGCAAGCCAGACGCTGTCCCGACGCCGACTGCCGCGGTACAGGAGACGGCAGCACCAACGTCGGCACCGGAGCCCACGCCCGAACCTGCCGCAACACCGGAGCCTACGCCTGAACCGACGGCGACGCCGAACCCGAACATCCCTGTTATAACGGTCACCGGCGCGACCGAGCCCTCGGATATGAAGGCGGGGAACGTTGTTGATATAAGAGGCATCGTCAAGACTGACAAGGGGCAGCTCACGAACGTCACGGGACGGCTCCTCAAGGACGGTGAAGTTATACAGGAATATAGCTATGTGCCGTATTCACCGGAGTTCAGCCTTGCAGGTACGCTTAATGCGTCCATGCATTTTGCGGATCTCGGAGCGGGGGAGTATACATATCAGCTGACCGCCTCGGCGGAAAACAAGGGCGAGACGGTTGAGACAGTTCTCATAGACAAGAAGTTTACGCTTTTTGTTGAGGGAGCGCAGAACAGTACACAGACACAGACGGAGACGGCGCAGCCCGAGACTTCCGCTGCATCTGCGCCGGTACAGAGCGCGGCACCGGCTGCATCCGGCGGTAAGAAAGAATACGCCGCGCAGACCACCTATGACACCAGCAACGCCGGTATCATCTGGAACTACTTCGTCGAGCAGTTTGATAACCCCTACAGCGCCGCGGCGATACTCGGCTGCATCGACTCCGAAAGCTCCTGCGAGCCGACGCGCGTCGAGGGCGATTTCACCTCGCAGTTCTACTTCTCGCAGGATTACACCGACAGCGTAGATAACGGCTCTGTGAGCAGAGAGGCGTTTATAAAATACCTGCCGAGAGATAAGTGCGGCCACGGCTACGGCCTGTGCCAGTGGACGGGCGAGCGCAAGGGCTATCTGTATGATCTTGCGATGGAGAACGGCACATCGGTGGGCGACCTGCTGACCCAGTGCGAGTTCATCATGCAGGAGCTAAGGAACGATTACCCGGACTTGCTGGAGTATCTGGTGAACGCTGAGGACGAACTGTCCGCGACGCTTGAGTTTTCAAAGGTCTATCTTCAGGCACTTGTTCACGGCGGCAGGACGACGCTTGCAAGCGAGTATCTTGACAAGTACGCGCTTGTAGAGGAAGCGGAATAAATAAGACTATACCCCTTACGCTTTTTGCGTAAGGGGTATTTTATGTGGCGCTTAGAGCAGCTTAGCCCTTGTAGCCGATGGCGTCGGCAAGCTCACGGGTGATGATTACAGTCGCGTCGTGGTGCAGCTTCATAAGCGTTGCGGGGCAGGCGCAGGTGACGGCATCGCTCATAAGGAGCTGGCGTGCGGCGTCAGCCTTGTTTGAGCCGCTGAGGATCATCAGCAGGCGCTTTGCCATCATTATTTCGCCTATGCCCATGGTCACGGCGTAGCGCGGGACCTCATCGCGCGAGGCAAAGAAGCGGGCGTTTGCATCAATGGTGCTCTCATCAAGGACTTCCTTGTGCGCGTGCCAGTACAGCTCCTTGCCCGGCTCGTTGAACGCAAGGTGGCCGTCCGGGCCGACGCCGAGCACCTGAAGCTCAACGCAGCTGCCCGCGATAACGGCCCGGAACTCCGCGATGTTTGCGTCGATATCGCCGGTGCCCTTGGCGACGTAGGTGTTCTTCTTATCGATATTTATATGGTCGAAGAGGTTGGAGTCCATGAAATATCTGTAGCTTTGGTCATGCGTCGGCTCGAGGCCGATGTATTCGTCAAGGTTCACGGTGTGCACCTTGGAGAAGTCAAGCCCCTCCTCGCGGCAGCGACGCGCAAGCTCCTGATACATGCCGACAGGACTTGAGCCGGTGGCGAGGCCGAGGCAGCAGTCGGGCTTCTCGCGGACTATCTTCTCGATGAGATCCGCACCGGCGGCGCTTTGGCTTTTATAGTCGTCACAGATTATTACTTTCAAAAAATTTCCTCCTAAGTGAAATTTGCCCGCCTTTATTGGCGGCTTTTTGTTACCTGTACCCAGTATATAGGCTTTGTTGAAAAGCGTCAAGTGTCAATTTCCCGCGATATTTTTCCCACGACAGGGGCGAGCATGAGCAGGGAGACAAGGTTCGGCAGAGACATCAGCGCGTTTATCAGGTCGGCGATCTGCCACACGCCTTTAGTTGACATAACACATCCGCAGAGACAGACGCACGGGAACAGAACGCAGTAAACAGCCGCTCCACGCTTACCGCTTATGTAACCGGCGCAGCGGCTGCCGTAGACCGCCCAGCCCATTACGCTTGTGTAGGCGAAAAGACAGATAGTGACGGCCATGAACACAGCTGAAACGCGTGCGCCGAACACTGAGGCCAGGGCGGACTGGTACACCTCTGTCCCGGTGACGCTGCCCCACGGGATATTGACGCCGCTGCAAAGGATCGCAAGCGCGGTACATGTGCAGATAACTATCGTGTCGGCAAAAACCTCGAAGATGCCCCACATGCCGTGCCCGGCGGGATCGTTTGTATCAGCCGCGGCGTGGGCTATGGCAGCGGTGCCGAGCCCGGCTTCATTTGAAAAGGCGCTGCGCCGCAGACCCCATTGTATGCACTGCGCTGTGGTGACGCCGCAGATACCGCCGGTGATCGCGCCGGGGCGGAATGCTTCAACAAATACGGTTGACATAACTCCGATTATGCGGCTATGGTTCACCGCAACGACTGCCATAGAAGCGGCGATGAACAGCAGACTCATCAGCGGCACGAGCGCTTCCGCCGCTGTACCGACCCTCCCCGCACCGCCTGAGAGCAGCAGCGCCGTAACGGCGGCGAGGACGAGGCCGAGCGCGAAGCGCAGAGCGGCGTGGCTTGGCATCGGACCGATTGTACACGCGTCGACGGCACGTACAAAGGAATCGGCAATGCTGCTGACCTGCACGAGATTGCCCATGCAGAAAGCGGAGAGAGTGACAAGCACGCCGTAGACGCGCGCAAGGCGCGGCTTGCCGAGACCATGGGTGACGTAGTCCATCGGTCCGCTGCCGATGCTGCCGCGGCGGTAATATATCGCGAGGGCGACCTCGGCGTATTTTACGATCATCCCAATGAGCGCTGCTGCCCATAGCCAGAAGAGCGCTCCGGGGCCGCCCATGGCGATAGCCTGCGACACGCCGACTATGTTGCCCGTGCCGACCGTTGAGCCGAGCGCGGTCGCAGCGGCCTGAAAGGGCGTGACCGTTCCGCTTTTGTGCTCTGCCGGACGCAGGCGGATGCTGCCCACGGTCAGGCGCATCGCAAGGCCGAAGCGCCTGAACTGCAGAGCGCGGCAGCTGATGGTAAGCGCTCCGGCGCAGACTATCAAACCCGGAAAAAACATCCAGCTCCATATAAAATTGCTGATATAGGAAGAAATTGTACTGAGCATAAATATTAAGATCAACGAAGATTCACAAAAAATGCTTTATTTAACGGCGGACTTGTGGTAAGGTATGCCCCGAACTAAATGTATGGAACAAAATGAAGAACTATTCGTCTCTATATACGAGCTCTGAAAGGGGAGACAGAAATGAAAAAGCTTATTACTATCCTGCTTATAGTCGTAATGGCGGTGGGGATGATAGTCCCTGCCTACGCTGAGAACATACAGAGCCGCGCGGTCATCGGTGCGGATCTTACGGACGATCAGGTCGCCGCTGTGTATAACGCTTTCGGCATAAAGCGCGGCGACGCGATCGAGCTGCGCGTCACGAACGGTGAGGAGCGCCAGTGGCTTCAGGGCTATGTGGACGAGAGCCTGATCGGCACGAGATCCATTTCCTGCGTGTATGTCGAGCTCCTGCCCGAGGGCAGCGGCATGGACGTTACCACGAGCAATATCACCTGGTGCACAGGTGAAATGTATATAAGTGCCCTTGCGACGGCGGGCATAACCGATGCACGCATCATCGTTGCTGCGCCTTTTGAGGTCAGCGGCACAGCAGCGCTTACCGGCGTATACAAGGCGTACGAGGACATGACCGGCAAAAAGCTGGACGATTTGGCAAAGCTCGTCAGCACGCAGGAGCTTACTATCACCGGCGAACTTGCAAACGAGATAGGCAGTATGGACTCGACCTCCATCGTGAACGACCTGAAGCTTATGCTCGATGAGACGCAGAAGATGACCGATGATGAGATACGCGCTGAGATCATTGATATTGCGGGGCGCTACAACGTTACGCTGACCAACACTCAAATACAGCAGCTCATCGACCTGTGCCGCTCGCTCGAGGGGCTTGACGCAGACTCACTCAAGGCGAGAGTAGAGGAAGTCCAGGGAACGCTCCAGAAAGTGTCCGACGCAAAGACCAAGGTCGTCGGCTTCGTCGAAACAGTGAAGAAGGTCGTCACCTCCGTATCCAGCTTCTTTGATAAAATCAAGGACATCATCGCGAAATTCTGACAACGTAAAAATGCCGGGAGCAGCATCCCGGCATTTTTATATGAAGCGTGTTAAGAAAACGCTAAGAAATGCCTATTGACAAACTCGGATAAATCTGCTATATTGCGCCTGCAACATGCTTAATGCCGCGTTTTGCGGCAGCGGGAGAACCGGACCGGACATTTTGTCCGATTGGACGGCGACCATACTATGGCACGTCCTAGGGGTGTATTCGCGATGCGATAGGGGACTCTCTTCCCCGAACCCGACAGCTAATCTCGTCAGCGTAAGAGAGCGCATAAAGGTGTAACTACGCCCGCATACGGTCTCATTGCGCTGTGTTTTAAGAAAGCACAGCGTTTTTATTTTGGCTGCCGCCCTGAAAAGCTTGATGGGCGGTGGGTGGAGGTTACCTGAAAATGAAAAACAGGCTTCGCGACATCTTTATCGGCAAGCCCTTGAAGGACTCCGATTTGAGCGGTGAAAAGTTCGGCGTGCTGTGGGGGCTGCCGATCTATTCGAGTGACACTATCTCCTCGGTGGCATATG
>CAVFGM010000093.1:0-12241 GCA_963621955.1 Bacteroidaceae bacterium | reverse complement strand
TTATAACAAAAAGCAGCAGAGCTTCGGCTCTGCTGCTTTTGTGTTAGGAAAAGTTCCGACTCTTCGAATGAGCCAGGACTTTTCCTGCTTGATTGATTGTGTACTCTCTTACCACCACGGCTCATCTGAGTTTGCCTCCCACGGAGTACCCATCGGCTGAAAATCGTCGCGCGTTACCATGCCGTACTCAGTGAACACGGAGTTGTAGCCCTGCTGGAGTATCCTGCCGTACTTCTCAATATCTAAACACTCGCGGATTTCCTCAGCCTGTCTGCCGCCGATGACGTTTTCAAGCTCGTCATACACGAGGTCGGCGTAGTTCTTTATTCTCGCGTCAAGATTAAAATGTTTCAGCCTGCACGCAAGCAGAACTGCCTGATTAATATTGCTGCACTGATTGGCGCTGAGTACTGCGTTGAGCTTTGGCAGCTTGTCAGCGGCGCTTATCTGCCGAAGCTGCACAGCAAAGTCGTTGAGGGCGGGAATATCCTCGCTGTCAATATCCATCCCTTTGAGCATTGGACACGCGCAGTCCGTGATCTGCATTGATGTAACATTCTCAAATGCGGCTTCATTCGCAGGCACCGTAATGTCGCGCTCTTTGCCGTCCTGTGTTATTTTCAGACTGATCATATTATCCACGTGTTCTCTTACCCCTTGATATCCTCAGCGATTGCGTCGGCGAGGGCGTCGAGCTCCGCAAGCTGGCTCTCCGCAAGGGAGGAGCGCAGTGTCACGTTCTCTCCGATGAACTCGCACTTTTTGAGCGCCGAGAGCATTTCGCGCATCAGCTTGCCGCTCGTGGGTGCCCAAGTGCCGTTCTCTATGACGGCGATCTTCCTGTTCTGAAGATTATGGTTCACAATGTCATGCAGCAGATTCTCCATCGTCACGAACACGCCGTTGTTATAGGTCGTCGCTGCAAAGACAAGGTGGCTGCTCCTGAACGCCGCAGAGAGAATGTGGTTTGCCGGGATGACCGAGGTGTCAAACATACGCACTGTCACTCCGCGCTCGCAGAGCTTCGCGGCGAGGACGTTCGCGGCGTTCTCCGTGTGGCCGTATACCGACGCATACGCCAGCATGACGCTTTTCTCCTCCGGTGCGTAGCTGCTCCAGAGCTGGTACTTCTCAAGATACGCCCCGAAGTCCTTGCGCCACACAAATCCGTGCAGCGGGCAGACATAGGCGATCTCCAGCACCGCGGCTTTCTTCAGCACCGCCTGCACCTGCATGCCGTACTTGCCGACGATGTTGGTGTAGTAGCGCCGCGCCTCGTCAAGAAACTCTGCCATGAAGTCGCATTCGTCCGCAAAGAGCTTGCCGTTGAGCGCACCGAAGGTGCCGAACGCGTCCGCCGAGAAAAGTATCTTATCCGTCAGGTCGTAGGTCATCATTACCTCCGGCCAGTGCACCATCGGCGCCATGACGAAGGTCAGCTCGTGGCGGCCTGCCTTAAAGGTGTCGCCCTCCTTGACGATGTCCATCCGTGCGCTGAAATCGTCGCCGCGGAAAAACTGTGCTATCATCGTCCTTATCTTGTCGTTGCATATCACGCGCGTCTCCGGGTGGCGCTGCAGGAGCAACTCAAGCGTTGCCGCGTGATCCGGCTCCATGTGCGAGACGACGATGTAGTCAAGCCCGCGCCCGCCGAGCGCATGGTCGACATTCTCAAAGAACTGCCCAAACACAGCCTTGTCCACCGTGTCGAAGAGCACGGTCTTTTCGTCGAGCATCAGGTATGAATTGTAGGAGACCCCGTTCGGCACATCGTATGCGCCCTCAAAGCATACGAGCCGCCTGTCGTCCGCGCCTACCCATATAAGATCGTCCAGAACCTTTCTTGTGCAATACATAAGCGAACCTCCCTCAGTTAATAAGCTTTTTTATCTCCATCAGGCTCATGCCTGTTTCCTTGGCTATCTTCACAAGGTCGTCATACTCGGCTTTCTGCCGTGAAACGCCCCAGCCGGACGCGCGCTTTGTCCTTACCGTTCCGAAGCCGCTGTCCTGCTGCGCCGCCGTCCTGCTGAGCACGTGCCTTGCGCATGTGTGCTCGCGCACGCCGAGCGTCGTCGTGTTCTTGAATATGCAGCGGAGCATGTCGTCCCGCTGCCCCCGGCGGCACAGGCAGCTGAGCATCGTCCCAGGGCGGCACTTCTTCATGCCTATCGCCGTGAACCACACGTCGAGTGCCCCTGCCTCGAACAGCTGCTCCATCGCAAAGCCGAGCTCTTCAGCGGTCATGTCGTCAATATTGCAGTTCAGCTCCAGCACCTCATCGCGCCCTCTCTCCGTCTCGCCCAGCAGGACACGGATGGCGTTGAGCACCTCAAAGTCCTTTATGCCCGTCCCGTAGCCTGCCATGCTGACGGTCATCACCGGCGCATCGCCGAACTCGTCCACGAAATATCTGAGCAGCGCAGCGCCCGTCGGGGTGCAAAGCTCGCTCTTTATCCTGCCCGAATACGTGGGTATGCCGCGCAGTATGAGCTCCGTCGCCGGGGCGGGCACGGGCAGTACGCCGTGCGCACACTTCACCGTTCCGCCGCCGACGTTAACGGGCGAGGCGTACACCCTCTCCGGTGCGAGCAGGTGCATCAGCATGCACACGTTCAGCACGTCCGCCATCGCGTCAATGCTGCCGACCTCATGGAAATGCACATTCTCCACGGCGCAGCCGTGTACGCTGCTCTCCGCCTCGGCAATTATTTTATATACCTCCGCCGCGTCATGCCGCACCTTTTCCGGAAGCGGCACGGACTCAATGAAGCGCGTGATCTCCTCAATGTCTGTGTGCCGGTGGTGATCGTGGTACTGCGCGCCCTCACTCTCCTCGTCGCCGTCAACAGTCACAGTGACGTGCGTGCCGGTCACGCCGCACTTGGCGTCGGGCGCGGCGCTTACAACTGCCTTGCCGTCAAACACCCTGTTCATTTCCGCAAGGAATTTTTCCTTTTCCGGGTACAGCTCCAGCAGCGCTGCGGTGAGCATATCCCCCGCCGCGCCCATCGAACAGTCAAAATACAGCACTCTCATACACTTTTCTCCCTGACCTTCGGGTCTATCGTCACGGAGTCAAAGTACTCCGCCAGCTTCTTCTCTATCTCCGGTAAGCGCTCGTGCGCGCGCTCCGTCTGCCCGGCTGTGAATTGCAGCAGAGCGCCGTTTCCGCGCACGCGGACGCGGAAATCCGTGAAGCCGAGTGAAAACAGATAGTCCTCGCTCTGCTCGACGGCGCGCAGCTTCTCCGCCGTGATCTGCTCACCGCTCGCTATGCGCGTGGCAAGGCAGGCGTAGGCGGGCTTATCCCATGTCGGCAGCCCCGCCTCGTGCGACAGGCGGCGTATCTCCGCCTTCGTCAGGCCGCATATCCTCAGCGGCGAGAGTATCCCCTCCTCGCCGAGCGCCTTGTAGCCGGGGCGGTCGGAGATATCGTCGCTGGCGTTCGTGCCGTCGATTATAAGCGCGTACCCGTCGGCGCGGCTGCGCTCGCGTATCGCGCCCATGATGTGCTTCTTGCAGTAATAGCAGCGGTCGGGCGGATTTGCCGTGACCTCCGCGCAGGAAACGATGTCCTGCTCTATAAGTCTCATCCGCACGCCGAGCTTATTGGCAAGCTCAATCGCGTCGCGCAGCTCAAACTCCGGCTGGAACTGCGACTTTACATAGTACGCCGCAGCGTCCGCGCCGCAGCGGCTCGCCGCGTACAGCAGATAGGATGAATCCACGCCGCCCGAGAAGGCCAGCGCGATCTTAGGATGCTCTTCAAAAAATTCCTCAAGGGTCATGTGTATCTCTCCAGTTACTCAGTCAAGATGGTTTATCATGCTTGCCATGTAGCCTGCGCCGAAACCGTTGTCTATGTTCACGACCGAAACGCCGCTCGCGCAGGAATTGAGCATGCTCAGCAGCGCCGCAATGCCGCCGAGGGATGCGCCGTAGCCCACGCTCGTCGGCACCGCGATGACCGGGCAGTCGGCAAGCCCGCCGATGACCGAGGGCAGTGCCCCCTCCATACCGGCCACAGCGACGATGACGCGCGCGGACATTATATCCTCCATGTGCGACAGCAGCCTGTGTATGCCCGACACGCCGACATCATAGAGCCGCAGCACCTCATTGCCGAGCACCTCCGCCGTCACAGCGGCCTCCTCCGCAACAGGGATATCGCTCGTCCCGCCGGTCGCGACGACTATCCGCCCTTTACCGGTCGGCTCCGGGCGCTCGCCTATTATTCCGGTTCTTGACATCGGGTTATATTCCAGCGGCAGCTGTGCTCCCACATAGTCCGCCGCTCCCTTGTTCATCCTTGTCACAAGCGCCGTCTTCTGTCCGTTTTCCAGCATAGCCCTCGCGATGGACAGAATATGCTCCTTGGTCTTGCCCTCGCCGTAGATCACCTCCGGCACGCCCTGGCGTATCCCGCGGTGAAAATCGACCTTCGCAAACTCGCCTATCTCCATAAACGGCTGCATCTTCAGCTTAAGCGCTGCCTCCTCTGGCGATACGCTCCCATCCGCCACTTTCTTGAGCAGCTCCGTCATCTCAGTTTTATCCATTGTATCAGCTCCTGTCCTGCATGCGGAATAGCTTCATCCGAAAACATTTTATAATTATACAGCACCGCGCGGATTTGCGCAAGCACTCTTGTATCAGCAGCGCTCTCCTCTCTAAATGCGATTAAAATCTCCAAAAGATGATAAATTTTTCTGGACTTTATCAAATTCATGGTGTACACTATATGTAGTATTTAGGCATTATTTTTTATCGTTATTTTGTTCATTATTGTGTCTTATTTGTAATATGATGAGAAATTCTTTTTTCAAAACATCATATCGCATACTGTGCGCCGCTCTGGCGGTTGCCGTTGTGCTGCCCCTCTCGCCCAAGGCATACGCGCTGACGGGTGCGATCCAGTGCGGCCTTAAGGAGCACACTCATTCCAGCGCCTGCTATACTCCCATCCTCATCTGTGAGCTTGAGGAAACGCCCGAGTACCATGTGCATGACGGGCTTTGCTATGAGCAGTGCAGGGTGCTTGTCTGCGCTGACGAAAACCATGAGCACGATGAGAGCTGCTATGAACTCCAGTCTGTTCTGACCTGTCCCATGATTGAGTATAACATTGAGGGCGGACACAGGCATATTGACAGCTGTTATAAAAAGGAGCTGCACTGCATGGTTCCTGAGCACCGCCACAGCAGGCGCTGCTACTATGCCTCCATGGACAATGTTGAGACGCCTGAGGATTGGGAGGCCACGCTGCCAGGTTCTCTGTCCGGCAATTGGCGTGATGATTTTGTCACCGTCGCGCGCTCTCAGCTCGGCTATACTCCGTCCGCTGAAAATTCCATCCCCGCGGAGGACGGGTCTACAATGCTGCCCTATACCCGTTACGGTGACTGGTACGGCTTCCCCTACGGTGAGTGGTGCGTCATGTTCATCGCGTTCTGCGCAAACTACGCCGGGATCCCCCGCGCTGCCGTACCGTATGAATCCGGCTGCGTCGCAATGGTCGGAAAGTTCAGGCAGGACGGTGTGTTCGAGTCCGGCAGGAACTATGTCCCGCGCCGCGGCGACCTTGTGTTCGTCTCATATGACGGCGGTCAGAGCCCCTCGCACATCGGCATCGTCACCGACGCTGCCGTGGCCTCCGGTTCTTCCGGTGCGTTCAGCTTTACGGATATAGAGGGCAACAGCGCCGGCACCGTGCGCGAGCGTCCGCGCCAGACAACTGATGCAGATATCTTTGGGTACATGAACATGGAAAAGGTCATTGACAACTGGAACGGTACCCGCCGCGCGCTCGTTGACTGCGGCGGTACCTCGCTCTGCTTCAAGTATCCCGCGGAGGAAGCTTCGGATTTTGACACGCTCAGCGCCGTGAGCGTCAGCACGAGCAGTCAAGAATATGCCCAGCTTGTCAAAGAGCTCCCCGCTTATCTTTCCGATAATGCCGGCTGCAGCTTTTACCGCATTGATGCTGTGCTTTCGGATGCCCCCGTTTCCCTCTCCCGTCCCGATACCGTGAGCTTTGCCGACAGCGCAGACTTCTATAAGCTGAGCGCAGGCATCATCGAGCACAGCAGTGCGATCTACGCCTATGTGTGCCCGACCGGTGCCTGATGCGCGCTTACTACCATCAATTGACAAGGACACACACGGTTTTGACGGGCAGAAAAACGCCCATGCTGCTTCAAAGCCCTTGCCAATACACAAAGTATTGCCTGCGGGCTTTTCATTGCCTGAACGCATTTCTGCTCCGGCAAAACTGCTGCGCACCTGACAGCTTTGGATTTTCGAGTGATTTTTGGTTTTTGAGTCGCAGATGTGTCGTAACCCATCAAGGCGAAAAGGACAAAAAGCACCGGAAAGACACACTGTCAGGCGTGTGTGCTCTTGTCAATTGATGGTTGACAAGATAATACATACTGCTTTATAATTGCCGGGTTCGCGGAGTTTCCGCCGGACCCGGCGATCCTTTATATACAGGTGATACAATTATGAAATCTTACAATTCCGATAAACTCAAGCTGATAATCGCGCTTCTCATATACGGCACGATCGGCGTCGTCAGAAAGAACATCCCCTATCCCTCCAGCTTCATTGCGTTTGCCCGCGCCGCCATCGGCTTTCTCTTCCTGCTGTGCTTCCGCGTCATTACGCGCCAAAAGATAGACCGAACCGCCGTGAAGCGCAATCTCAAAACACTGCTCCTCTCCGGTGCGCTGCTCGGCTTCAACTGGCTGCTGCTTTTCGAGGCCTATAATTATACCTCCGTCGCCGTGGCCACGGTGTGCTATTATATGTCCCCCGTCTTCCTCACGCTGGCCTCCCCGCTCCTCGGAGAGCGGCTGACCGCGCGCAAGCTCGGCTGCGTTGCTGTGGCGCTGCTTGGTATGGTGCTCGTCTCCGGCGTTCTGGAGACCGGGCTGTACGGCCTCAAGGGCATCATTCTCGGCCTTGTCTCCGCCGTTACCTACGCCGTTATCGTCATGCTCAACAAAACGCTCAATGGCATCTCCGCCGGTGACAGGACTATCATGCAGCTCGGCATTTCGAGCATTGTGATGCTGCCTTATGTGCTGCTGACTGAAAACGTCGCTGCGCTCGAGTTCACTTTCGCACCTGTCATGCTGCTCCTCGTCGCAGGCATCGTCCACACCGGCTTTGCCTACACTCTCTACTTCGGCGGCATCGCCGGTATCCCTGCGCAGACCGCCGCCGTGCTCAGCTACATAGACCCCATAACCGCGATCCTTCTGTCCGTCGTCCTCCTCCGCGAGGACCTGAGCGCTGTCTCCGCCATAGGCTGCGTGCTCGTCATCGGTGCAATGCTCGTCAGCGAGATCGAGCCGAAGAAGAAAAGGATCCCAGCCGCCGAACAATAAATTTTCCACCACTGCTCCGTTTCACACGGAGCAGTTTTTATTTTCCCCGTCTTGACATTGCCGCCTGCGCCGCAATATAATGGTTCAAACCTTATAGTTGGAGGAGAGTTTATGGATCTGCAAAAACTGTCGATCGGCCAGATGGCCGAGCTTAATCATGTCAGTGAACAGACGCTGAGGTTATACGACAAAGAAGGTTTGCTCGTCCCCCGCTGCGTCGATCCCGTCACGGGCTATCGCTATTATCACATCATCCAGTCTGCAAAGCTCGACCTTATCCAGAACATGAAGGTCTACGGAATGACGCTGCGGCAGATACGCAGCTTTCTCGACAGCAACGATCCCGCGGCACTGCGCGAGATGCTCTCCGAACAGGCCGCCAGCATTGAGGAGCGCATCCGGCAGCTGCGCCGCTCTCAGAGTGCCATCACTCGCGCGCTCGATAACTATCGCCGCTATGAGGCAATGCCGCGAAACGGTGAAATTTTCATCGAATATATTCCCGAGCGCCGCATTTTCCGCTACAGCTGTGACGTGAATTACTTCGACCAGGACGAAAGCGGCTATGAATATATGCTCCGCCAGATGAAAACAAATCTCGTCGCAAACAACATGCCGCTGTCGTATTTCAGCAACATAGGCACGATAATCCGGCGGGAGCATCTTGTCCCGGACTCGCTGTTTTCAAACGAGGTCTTTCTTTTCGTCGATGAGAACGACAGCTCGCAGGCGATGGAAACGCTGCCCGCCGCATCATATCTCTGCCTGTGCTCGGATGAGTTCAGCATGGAGGCTGAGAACGTCCGCCGTCTGCTCGACTATGTGCAGACGCGCGGCTGCGAGATAGCCGGGGATTATATCTGCGAGGTCGTCGTCGACTTCCCGATGCTCGATTTCAACCGGCGCCGCATGTTCTATAAAGCACAAATCCCCGTGCACTTTTTTGGTTAATCTGCGCAGCAAATTTTTCCTTGACATTATTGTAACAATAATCTGTATAATAAGTCTCGTAAGGTTGTTAAAAAACTAACCAAATTTTTCAAAACAATTTGAGGAGGCAATTATATGGATCGCAAAATTAAAGTCGTTCAGTACGGTGCAGGTAAGATGAGCCGCTATCTCATGCGTTATGTGCTTGAGCACGGCGGCGAGCTGGTCGGCGCTTTCTGCCGCAACAAGACCCACATCGGCAAGGATGTCTCCGAGATCATAGGCAATGGTTATCCCTTCGTCGGCGTCACGGTCGAGAACTCTGCCGACGCGGACAAGCGCATCGGCGAGCTCAAGCCCGATGTGTGCATCATCGCCACGCGCAGCACCATCGCGGAGCTGGAGGATATCTTCACTATCTGTGCAAAGCACGGCGTCAACGCCATCACTACCTGCGAGGAAGCCCTCTATCCGTGGAACTCCTCCCCCGCTCTCACCGCAAAGCTCGATAAGCTCGCCAAGGAAGGCGGCTGCACGCTCACCGGCGTCGGCTACTGCGACCTCTATTGGGGCACCATGGTCACGAACCTTGCCGGTTCCTCCCACAAGATCACTAAGATCGAAGGCAGCAGCTGGTATAACGTCGAGGATTACGGCGTCGCTCTTGCCGAGGGGCACGGCGCAGGTCTCACGATCGATGAGTTCAATAAGACCATCGGCTGCTATAACGACACTCCGTCCGATGAGATGAAAGAGCTTGTCGAGAGCGGCAAATATGTCCCCTCCTATATGTGGAACCAGAATGGCTGGCTGTGCAGCAAGATGAATCTGCACATCACCTCCCAGACCCAGAAGTGCATCCCCTGCGTCGATAAGGAAGACCTCAAGTCCGAGACTCTCGGCATGGTCGTCAAGGCCGGCAATGCGACCGGTATGCGCGCCATCGTCACCACCGAGACCGAGGAGGGCATCACCCTCGTCACCGAATGCGTCGGCAAGATCTATAACCCTGAAGAGACCGACAAGAACGTCTGGACGCTGCATGGCGAGCCGGAGACGACCTGCATCGTCAATCAGCCCGCGACCGTCGAGCTGACCTGCGCCACGCTTGTCAACCGCATCCCGCAGCTCATTGACGCGCCTGCCGGTTATGTCACGACCGACCAGTTCCCGTACAATGAGTACATGGTTCACCCGATGAACGAATACGTCAAGACTAAGTAATTGATTTTTTCCTAAAAATGGGCGCACTGCAATACTTGCAGTGCGCCCATTTTCATCCGTCCTATGGACGGATCTCATTACTTCATGTCCGCGTATTCCCTTACCCAGGCTTCGGCTATGCGCTTTGCCGTCTCGTCGCCGCGCTGCTTCACCTCGACGATGACCGTGTCCTCATCGTTTGCCAGCACCGCGCGCAGGTTATCCGTCAGCATCGTGAACTTCTCACCCAGTCCGAAGCTTGCTCTCAGCTCTTCGGCGTTCTCCGCGCCCTTGATGACACCTATTATCGGCGCGTCTGAGTTGAGCAGCGCCGCAAGCTCATTGCGGAACTGCGGTATCAGCATCTCAAAGCCGCCGATCTCGTCGAGCAGCACGAATGGATAGAACTCCGCCTCCATGAGCATCTGTGCCGCGCTCTCGCGGAACACCTCGTTGTCTTTCTGCGGCGGCGTAGTGCCAAGGTCTAAGAATCGCTGGCCGTTGAAGCCGTCGTGTCCTATCGCCGCCGCAGCGGGATAGAGGTCAAAGCCCTCGACGCGGCCGTCGCTGTCGGTCACACGCTCCGTTATAAAGCCGCCTGCGTAGCCTGCCGCCCTGCCGAGCGCCTGTCTTATGATAGTAGTCTTGCCGATCCCCGACGGGCCGGTAAGGAAAAGATGTTTTTTCATTTTCTTCACTCCAAAGTTGATCTTGCTGAAATTATACTCAGCCACACTCTGTTTGTAAATACGCTCGTTCCATTTATTATCAGATTTACTCTTGATGTTTCAACGGATCTGCGCGATGTTGAAGACAAGGTCTACACCCGCGACCTGTTTTCAAGAGACTGATACATAGCTTGATATACAACGCGAACCCCACCGGCAAAACCGTGCCGGTGGGGTTCGCTTATCTTTTTATTTTTTTCCCGTCTCCGCGTTCTTTTTCACACGCAACTCTGGCTTAAAGTCTCGTATCGTCAGGTTCAGCGCCATGCCGCAGTAGATGACCGTGCTGCTCGTGTAGAGCCACATCATCAGCAGTATGATAGACGCAAGCGAACCGTACACCAGCGAGTATTTCACCGACGCGCCGATGAACACCGAGAACGCTATGCTCACGCCGACGAGCGCCAGCGTCGAAAGTATCGCCCCGGGAAATGTGTGATACGTATCGTTCTTTCTCTTTGGGTACTCATACACGCCCCATATCAGCAGAAACATTATTCCGCCGAGGATAATGAAGCGCATATGGTTCCACGACTGGCTGATATCGATAAACGGCAGCAGCTCATTGAGCTTGTTCATGACGCTCCTGCCGGTGAGCATGACGAGCATGCCGAAGTATATTGCGACTATCAGCAGCACGGAGATCAGTATGCTCACGATGAACCCCCATATCCCCTGGAAGCGCATCCCGCCCTGCGCGTCGCCGATCGTAAACTGCATTGAGCGTATCGCCGCGGACGCCGAGGTAATAAGCACCGTGAGCCCCGCAATCATCATGGCCGTGCTGTTGTTCGCCGCGACGTATCCGAGAAAGTCCCTTATATAGCTGACGGTCTCCTCGGCCATGAGGTTCTCCGCAAACGCCACGATGCGCATCGCCTTATCGTAGCTGTTGCCGAGCAGGGTGTACAGCACTATCACGACCGGGAAGAACGTCATCGTCATGTAGTACGAAAGCGCTGCCGCAGCGCGCGTCAGCCTGTTTCTGTTGAATATATCAATAAACGTGCGAACAAAGCGCACCGCATTTTTCAGCAAGCTGCCTTCACCTTCACCGCAAAAAATCAATAGGCTGTGCCGGAATGCTTATGCGCGTTTCGACACAGCCTGCTATTATACATTATCCCGGAGCAAAAGTAAATATTCTTTCCCATGCCCCGTGTCCGGTTACACGGACTTATTTCGTATTGAATATCTTGAAGATGCTGTCAAACGGATCCTCTTCCGGAGCCGCGGGCTTCTCTTCCGCAGCGGGAGCCGCGGGAGTTACCGGAGCAGCAGCGGCAGCAGCCTTCTCGGCAGCGCCGGTGAACAATCCCTGAGACGGAGCCTTATTCACTGCGGGGCGCACCGGAGCGAACGCGGAAGCGCTCTTCTCGGCAGTACCGGCAGAGGCGGCAAGAGTGCCGTCGTCAAAGCCGGTGGCGATGACGGTGACTCTGATCTCGTCGTCCATAGTCTCATCGAAGGTCGCACCGAAGATGATGTTGGCGTCGGGGTGCGCTGCCTCCTGAACGAGGTTCGCAGCGGTTTCGACGTCCTCGAGATCCATGTCCTCAGAGCCGGTGATGTTTATCAGCACGCCGTGCGCACCGTTGATGGAGGTCTCCATAAGCGGGCTTGCGACTGCCATGCGTGCGGCCTCTTCGGCCTTGCCCTTGCCTGCTGCGTGGCCGACGCCCATGTGTGCAAAGCCGGCATTCTTCATGATGCAGGTGACATCGGCAAAGTCAAGGTTAATGAAGCCAGTGTTCTTTATGAGGTTCGAGATGCTGGTGACGGCCTGAAGCAGAACATCGTCCGCGATCTCGAAAGCGTTTGCGAGCGTGACCTTCTGGTCGGTCGCAAACTTCAGCCTGTCGTTGGGGATAATAAGCAGGGAGTCGACGCAGCCGAGCAGCTCCTTGATACCGGCGTTTGCCTGATCCATGCGGCGCTTGCCCTCGAACTTGAAAGGCTTCGTCACAACGCCGACAGTGAGCAGAC
>CAVFGM010000092.1:0-2999 GCA_963621955.1 Bacteroidaceae bacterium | reverse complement strand
CTCTGATTAACTAATTTCTACCGTGCAGGTGTCCAACTTGCACTTGCAATTTGCGAAAATTCAATTTACTTCTTGGGGATGAGAACTTCCGTCCCGCCCATGTAGGGACGCAGGACTTCGGGGATAGTCACGCTGCCGTCGGCCTGGAGGTGATTCTCGAGGAAAGCGATGAGCATGCGCGGCGGCGCAACGACGGTGTTGTTGAGGGTGTGCGGCAGATACATCTTGCCGTCCTCGCCCTTGACGCGCATCTTGAGGCGGCGCGCCTGAGCGTCACCGAGGTTGGAGCAGGAGCATACCTCAAAGTATTTCTTCTGTCTGGGAGACCAGGCTTCAATGTCGCAGGACTTGACCTTGAGGTCAGCCAGATCGCCGGAGCAGCATTCGAGCTGACGCACGGGTATCTCCATGCTGCGGAACAGCTCAACGGAGAAGCGCCACATCTTCTCGTACCAAGCCATGGAATCCTCAGGCTTGCAGACGACGACCATTTCCTGCTTTTCAAACTGGTGGATACGGTAAACGCCGCGCTCCTCAATGCCGTGCGCGCCCTTTTCCTTTCTGAAGCAGGGGCTGTAGCTGGTGAGAGTCTGGGGCAGCTTGTCCTCGGGGATGATCTGGTCGATGAACTTGCCTATCATGGAGTGCTCGCTGGTACCGATGAGGTAGAGGTCTTCGCCCTCAATTTTATACATCATCGCGTCCATTTCAGTCTGGCTCATAACGCCCTCAACGACGTTGCCATGGATCATAAACGGCGGGATGCAGTAGGTGAAGCCCTTGTTTATCATAAAGTCGCGCGCATAGGCGAGAACTGCAGAGTGCAGACGGGCAATGTCGCCCATGAGGTAATAGAAGCCGTTGCCGGAGACGCGGCCTGCAGCGTCCATATCGATGCCGTTGAAGCTCTCCATTATCTCAGTGTGATAGGGAATATCGAAATCGGGGACGACGGGTTCGCCGAAGCGCTGAACTTCAACGTTTGCGCTGTCATCCGGACCGATGGGAACGGACGGATCGATGATGTTCGGAATGGTCAGCATGATCTCGTGGATGCGCTTTGCGTAGTCCTCTTCGAGACCTTCAAGCTCGGTGAGACGGTCGGCCTGAGCCTTGACCTGAGCCTTGACTTTTTCAGCCTCTTCAAGCTTCGAGGAGTCCTTCTTCGCCTGCCCCATGAGCATACCGATCTGCTTGGAGAGGGCATTGCGGCTTGCACGCAGGTCGCTTGCCTCGGTTATGGCCGCCCGGTTCTTCGCATCGAGGTCGAGAAGCTCATCCACGAGGGGGAGCTTTGCGTCCTGAAACTTCTTCTTGATGTTTTCCTTGACTGCGTCGGGGTTTTCTCTTATGAACTTAATATCGAGCATTTTTTTCTCCCAATAATTTATTTCAGATTTTTCAGCTTTTCAATGAGCGCTTCCCTGTCATCCGCGCCGTAAAACTCGAGCTCTATCCTGCCTGTCTTCTTGCCGTCTATAAGCTTGACCTTTCTGCCGAGACAGCGGCTGAGCTGTTCGCCGACCTCCGCGCTGTAATCCACGGTGATCTCCTTGCTCTCAGGCTCTTCCTCAGCCTCTGGCTCCTTCATGAGCTTTGCGGCAAGCTGCTCTGCCTTGCGTACAGAGAGATTTTTCTTGATTATCTCCTCTGCTGCGGCGAGCTGCTTTGCCTCATTGCTTATCGAAATCAGAGCCCTTGCATGTCCCGCGGAAAGACTGCCGTTTTCGACAAGCTCCAGCACCGCCGGGGACAGACTCAGCAGACGCATTGAGTTTGCGATGGCAGGGCGTGATCTGCCGACGCTCTTCGCCGCCTCCTCCTGAGTGAGGCCGTAATCTTCGATAAGGGACTTGTAGCCCTTGGCTTCCTCAATGGGATTGAGGTCTTCACGCTGGAGGTTTTCGACAAGCGCAAGCTCCGCTGTTCTGCGGTCATCGGCTTCGATGACACGGACCGGAACTTCAGTAAGCCCTGCGAGCCGTGACGCTCTCCAGCGGCGCTCACCGGCGATTATCTGATAGTAGCCGCTTGACTGCTTTCTGACCGTTATTGGCTGAATAAGACCATACTGGGCTATTGAATCGGCCAGCTCCTGGAGCGCATCCTCATCAAAATATTTTCGCGGCTGTTCTGATCGCGGTTCGACCTTGGATATCGGAAGAGTGAGGAGCTCCGCTTCCTCGTCGTCGAATGCTGCACTGCCGAAGAGAGCGTCAAGCCCCGTTCCGAGACCTTTCTTTTCTTTTGCTGCCATCTCTGCCCTCACTTGCCGCTTCTGGCAAGAAACTCAACTGCCAGCGCCATGTATGCTTTACTGCCTCTGTTGACGCGGTCATATATCACGCCGGGCTGACCGTGGCTCGGTGCCTCGGAAAGGCGGACGCTTCTTGGAATGACCGTTTCATAGACCTTTTTGCCGAGATACTTGCGCAGCTCGTTCTCGACCTGCACGGTGAGATTTGCGCGCGAATCGTACATTGTAAGGACAATGCCCTCAACGTCGAGACGGCGGTTGAGGTGCTTTGAGCACATTTTGATGCTCGTCATCAGATCGGCTATACCCTCAAGCGCGTAGTATTCGCACTGCATGGGGATGAGCACGCTGTCCGCCGCGACAAGTGCGTTGACCGTCAGCAGCTCAAGCGAGGGGGGACAGTCAAGAAAAATATAGTCATACTCGCTGTAAAGGGAGACAATTGCCTCCTTGAGAACGTATTCCCTGCGTTCCTTATTTATAAGCTCGACCGATGAGGCGGCCAGCTCCTTTGATGCGGGGATGACATCACCGTATTCGGTGTTGACGACGCAGTCCGCCGCGGACACGCCGTTTATGACCATGTCATAGGTGTTCGGCCGCTGAGCCTTGGACACGCCCATGCCTGAGCTCGCGTTGCCCTGCGGGTCGCAGTCCACGAGAAGAATGCGCTTGTCCATGAGCGACAGCGCCGCGCATATATTCACGCAGGTGGTAGTCTTCCCGACTCCGCCCTTTTGGT
>CAVFGM010000091.1:0-6362 GCA_963621955.1 Bacteroidaceae bacterium | reverse complement strand
GGGCTGACGCCCGTCAAGGCGAAAAGGACAAAAAGCACCGAAAAGACACGCTGCCAGGCGCGTGTGCTCTTGTCAATTGATGGTAAGATAACCGATACATAAACACCAAAGGAGGCAAATGTTATGCTTAAGGGAATAGCCGCTTCGGCTGGCGCAGCGATCGCAGAGCTTTTCCGGCTCAGCGCGCCCGACCTGTCCGTTGACAGTACCGCCTGCTATGAGCCGGGCGGCGAGCGTGAAAGATACCAAAGCGCTGCAGAGACCGCGCTCGGCGAGCTTGACGCGCTCTATGACATGGCGATGGGGACTGACGAGGCGACCGCGCAGGTGTTCGATATCCACCGCATGATGCTGGACGACCCCGATTTCTGCGACGGCATAGAGGACGGCATCAGTGCCGGTCACTGTGCGGAGTTTGCCGTACAGCAGACGGCGGACACGCTCGCCGGAATGTTCCTCGCGATGGAGGGAGACGAATACATGCAGGCGCGCGCCGCCGACGTGCGTGACGTCGGCGGCAGGCTCATCCGTATCCTCAAGGGCATCAGCGAGGGCGGGGAGCATTTTGAACACCCCGTGATCGTTGCCGCAGAGGATCTGCTGCCGAGTCAGACCGTGCGTCTTGATAAGACGAAAGTGCTCGGCTTCGTGACAAAGTACGGCTCTGTCACCTCGCACTCCGTCATTCTGGCAAAGACGCTGGGCATTCCCTGCATCGTCGGCATGGGCAGTGATTTTGATGCGCTCCCTGAGAAGTGCACTCTCGCCATCGACGGCTCCACGGGCGAGGTCATCCCCGATCCGGATGCCGAGGCTGTCGCGGATTTCAATGCCCGCGCCGCAAGCTTCAAGGCTCAGCAGGCAGAGCTTGAGCAGTACAAGAACCGCAAGGCCGTGACAAAGTCCGGGCATGAGGTGCTGGTCGTGGCGAACATCGGCTCTCTCGACGATATCGACGCTGTCATCTCCAGCGGCGCGGACGGCGTCGGCCTGTTCCGCAGCGAGTTCATTTATCTCAACAGTGAGGACTTCCCCGACGAGGAGACTCAGTTCAATATCTATAAGGAAGTTCTCTCCCGGCTCGCTCCGCGCCCCGTCGTCATAAGGACGCTCGACCTAGGCAGCGACAAGCAGGCGCCGTACTTCGGCATTGACAATGAGGATAACCCCGCCATGGGCTACCGCGCCATCAGGATATGCCTGAAGGAGCCGCACATCTTCCGCGCCCAGTTGCGCGCGCTGCTTCGCGCCTCGGTGTACGGGAATCTGAACGTGATGTTCCCGATGATAAGCCGCCTCGAACAGGTGCGGCAGATAAAGGAGATCGTCGCCGGGCTCAAGGCAGAGCTTGACGCTGAGGGGATAGCTTACAGTGACAGCATCCAGTTCGGCATCATGGTCGAGACTCCCGCCGCCGCTGTCATGAGCGATGTGCTTGCAAAGGAGGTTGACTTCTTCTCCCTCGGCACGAACGACCTCACGCAGTACACTATGGCCGTTGACCGCATGAATGCGCGTGTCAGCGACCTGTTTGACTCCGCCGATCCCGCGATCCTGCGCCTCATTGAGCTGACGGCGAAGAATGCGCACGACGCCGGTATCTGGGTCGGGATATGCGGCGAGTCCGCGGCGAATACCGCGCTGACGGATTTCTACATGTCCGTCGGCATCGATGAGCTGTCCGTCTCCCCGTCCTCCGTCGCAGCTGTCAAGCGCGCGGTGCTTGAGAACTGAATAAAAGTTATACCCCCTGCTGCCAACGCTCAATGTGTTGGCAGCAGGGGGATTTTTTATTGCACAAAGGCCTTGAATGCTCTGCCGTTGGATGGTATTCTTTACTCATATTATATTATAGAAAACAGGAGTCACACAAATGACGACAGAAAAGCTTTATTATATTGACAGCCATATGTTCGCCTTTGATGCCAGGGTGCTTGAGTGCCGGCAGGAAAAGAGCGGCTGGGCAGTGATCCTTGACAGGACGGCCTTCTTCCCCGAGGGCGGCGGCCAGCTTGCCGACACGGGGTATATTGGCTCTGCGCGCGTCACCGATGTGCAGGAGCTCGTCGGAGAGATACTGCACTATACCGATGCTCCGCTTGAGGCGGGGTTGGATGTCTCCTGCTGTCTCGACGCCGAGCAGCGCCTGCGCCGGATGCAGAACCACTCGGGTGAGCACATCGTCTCCGGGCTTATCCACGGCAGCTACGGCTATGATAATGTCGGCTTCCACATGGGGGCTGAGTGCATGACCATTGACTTCAGCGGCGAGCTTGACTGGGAGCAGCTCATGGATATCGAGCAGCGCGCAAACGAGACTGTGCGCGCTGACATCCCTGTGCACGTATGGTTCCCTGACGTGCAGGAGCTCTCGCATCTCGAATACCGCAGCAAACTTGAGCTGACGGAGAACGTGCGCATAGTCGAGATCGGTGATATCGACCGCTGCGCCTGCTGCGCACCGCATGTCTCGCGCACCGGCGAGGTGGGCGTGATAAAGATCCTCGACTGCCAGCGCCACCGCGGCGGCGTGCGCGTAAGCGTCGTGTGCGGGATGGACGCGGTCGAGGATTACCGTGCAGTCCAGACGGGCGTGACTGCTGTATCGCGCGCGCTGAGCGCAAAGCGCGGAGAGGTCGCCGCGGCGGTCGGCAGAGTGCTTGACGAGAATGCGCGCCTCAAGGAGCGCGCGGCGGCACTGAGCGCGGAGCTCGTGCGCGTGAAGGCCGAGAGCGTCGCGGAGACGGATGGAAACGTCTGCGTCTTTGACAACATCCTCGACGAGATCGCCCAGCGTGAGCTTACGAATCTCCTGATGGAAAAATGCGGCGGTATCGCCGCGGTCTTCTCCGGCAGCAATAAGGACGGCTGGCGCTATATCATCGGCAGCAGGACCGTCGACCTGCGCCGCGAAACCAAAAAGATCAACGCTGCAATAAACGGCCGCGGCGGCGGGACGGAGCGGATGATACAGGGACGCGCACTCGCCGAGGAGGGTTACATAACTTCCGAAATTTTGTCTCTGAAGTTTGAATGTTAATAAAAGGTTCACATGTTTAGACATGAATCAGCAATTTGTATAGCATTGGCGTACAAAAAAGTTGCGTTTTATGACACTTTTGCCCAAATAACAATTGACAGTTTGTTGACGATTTGTTAAAATATTGCCGTGTGAGTGGGGGCGTGTTTTGCACGCCCTGAAAAATGGAAACAAAAATTTGGAGGGTTATCTGTGAAAGATCTCAAGCATCTGATCTACTTTGAGAATCTGCTTCAGGAAGCCAATAACGAGCTTGTCCAGAAGGCCAAGGCCGACGGCAAGTACGCGATAGGCTACACCTGCTATTTCATGCCTGAAGTTCTTCTCGACCTGCCCGGCTGCTTCTCCGTCAGACTGAGAGCGCCGCGCTGCACTTCCCCTGACATTGCGACCTACTATATGTCCGCGCGTGTCTGCCACTATGCAAGAAGCCTTCTTGAGAGAGCTCTTGAGGGCGGCTTCAACTTCCTCGATGCGCAGATGGCGACCGAGACCTGCACCGGCACCTGCCGCTTTCAGGAGCATCTTCAGCAGAAGCACCTTGACTCCGTCAAGGATATGAGAATTATCAACAACGATAATTTCTTCTGCGAATTCTCCGACGTTCCTTTCAAGAACAATGAGAACGGCTATGTTCACTTCCGTGAGCAGCTGCGCGCCCATGTTCTTCAGCCCCTGCATGACAACCTTGGCATCGACGTTTCCGACGAGGCCATTATGAAGACCATCGAGCGCCACAATGAGGTCTGCCGCCTGATAAACGAGATCGGCGACTACCGCAAGCTTGATAACCCCACCATCACCGGCTATGAGTTCCATGTCATCCAGCTCGTCAGCCAGGTCTGCCCGAAGGAGCTTATCCTCCCCTACCTGCGCGAGACCGCCGAAGAGCTCAAGACCCGCGAGCCCGACGACCGCTGGCCGTTCCGCTGCAAGGTCGTGCTTTGCGGCTCTGAGAATGACGACCCCGACTTCACCAAGCTCATCGAGAGCTGCGGCGCGGAAGTCGTTGCCGACCGTTACTGCTACGGCGCTGTCGAGAGCCGTATCCCCATCGTCGTCAAGGAAGGCCAGGAGCCGCTTGACGCTATCGCTCGCCACTATCTCGACACCTCCAACTGCCCGCGCTTCATGCCGCAGGACACCATGCGCTCAAGAAAGCAGCGCATCGCCGACCTCGCCAGAGACTACCATGCCGACGGCGTTATTGTCGCTTCCAACAAGTTCTGCGAATACTGGAGCTATGAGCGCGTCATAGACACGGTCGTGCTGCCGCGTGACTTCGGTCTGCCGGTGTGCTCGATCGAGAAGGAATACATAAACTCCGCCTCCGGCCAGCTGCGTACCCGCTTTCAGGCCTTTGTCGAGAGCATTGAGATCAAGAAGATCCAGGAGGGCAAGTAAGATGGCTAAGAAGAACATTGATTACAAAAAGCTGATGAAGGACTTCTGGTACGGCAAGCCCCACGGTGAGCGCCGTCTGGGAGACATCCGCGAGGATAAGACCGGCCTTTACAAGCACAGAGAGTGGCGCGGCGTAAAGGACACGATGTACTACTTCTATAACATCTGGCTGTATAACTACATCCACATGGTCATGGATGTTATGAAGTACGGCGGCGTCGTGAACTTTATGAAAGGCGTATGGCGCTACCGCTGGGTCGGCCAGACCTATCTGCCCGTTCTGCACTGGTTTGACCGCGGCATGGAAGGTATGCGCGGCGAGGCTCTGAAGGCATCCGCATGGCATTACCGCGGCATGGTCAACGCGACCATCGTCCAGTTCATGCGCATGTTCGTCGCTGACACCAGACTGCACGGCGGCAAGAAGAACGACACCTATTATCACACCATTGCCCATAACGAGACCGTCTGGGGCGGCATCTTCTACCCCTGGTCCGATAAGTTCCAGAACGTTCCTCTGGAAATGATCCCCTACTTCGTCACCTGCCACGTCAATTCCCACACCGTCCTTAACTATATCGACGCGGTTCAGTCCATCGGCCTGCCCGGCGACCCGTGCCCGATGTGCCAGGCTGAGTCCGGCCTGTTCGTCCTTGACGACATCCCTGACTATGCACCCATGGTCATCACCTGCAACGAGGCCTGCGACGCTTCCGTCGCCACCTCCGTGCTTCAGGACTGGTTCTTTGACAAGCCCCTCTTCGCGCTGCCCATGCCCATGCTCTTCGATGATCCTCTGGTCAAGAAGCACTGCATGAACGAGATCGAAGAGTGCTGGAAGTTCATCGAGGATCAGACCGGTGTTCCTTTCAACTGGGAAGTCCTCAAGGAGCGCATAGAGTCCCAGAACAAGCTGCAGGAGTTTGAGTGGGAGAAGTGGGACGTTGCCGCCCATACCAACTATTACCCCGTCAACGGCGTCGCACAGGCGCTCTACCGTATTTACCAGAGCCAGTACGGCGACCTGCCCGTGTGGCATCAGGTCGACGCTAAGGTCCGCAAGATCCTCAACAAGTGCGTTGAGAAGAAGATCGACTCCTTCCCCAACACCCGCCACAGAGTTATCGCATGGTCCTGCGCACCTCTGTACTACTCCAACTGGTGCACCTGGGCTTACAACTGCTGGGGTCTGAACGTCATCATCAATATGGACTCTCTGATGTTCGACATGACCATCCGCACCGATTCCTACGAGCACTGCCTCGAGGATATGGCTCAGTACCACATGTGGGCTCCGATGCGCCGTATGGCCGTCGGCGGCATGAAGCACTTCTTCGAGCTGTGGGAGTACAAAGAGAAGTTCAACTGCGATATGGTCATGATGTACGACCAGCTGCAGTGCAAGGGCGCACAGGGTCTGCACGGCCTGTTCGAGGATGAGTTCCGCGACAGGAACATCCCCGCTATCTGGATGCCGCACGCTCTGCCCGACAGCCGCACCGTCTCCAGAATGGAGATCCGCCGCATAATCAACGATTACATGAGCACCGTCATGCACGAAGAGCCGCTCGATCCGTCTCTGCTTGACTTTGACGACTCCATGACATGGTAATTAGGAGGAAGAAAACATGAAAAAATGCAAGTGCAAGCTCGGCAAGCTCTTCGGCAAGCTCATTGGCATTGCCCTTCTGGCAAATGTCGCGCTGTTCGTCGTGTTCTTCTTTGACCTCGACGGCAAGCTTCTCTTCAACGTCGTAGAGCCGTTCCTCAAGAAGCACTATGATAACATGGAGCGCAAGGATATGCTCAAGGCGCCTTACGAGATAGACAAGTTCCCCAAGTACGAGTACTGATTTACCACTGGAAATAAACTGGAGGAAAGAAAAATGAAATATTTCGGCGGCTGCGACGTAGGTTC
>CAVFGM010000090.1:3050-7323 GCA_963621955.1 Bacteroidaceae bacterium | reverse complement strand
GGTACTCCGATGTCTCTGCCAGCGTGACCCGGCGCAGCGCCTGCGCATCCTCCTCCGCCGTCGCGGCAAGTTCCGGTTCTTCTAATTCATCCTTGAGCAGATAATCGGTCGAGACACCGAACAACCGCCCCATCTGGAGTATCTTATCTATATCCGGTACGGACTGCGCGCCCTCCCATTTGGATACGGACTGCCGCGTCACATTGAGCTGCTGCGCAAGCTCCTCCTGCGACCAGCCCGATTTTTTTCTGAGTGCAGCTATCTTGTCTGCCAATATCATTTTTTCAAATCCTCCGTTTCTGAGCGCCTCACCGCGCTTTCGATGTCCGGATACTATCATTTTCAGCGGTTGCACGCCAGAAAGTACACTGTCAAATTTGTCAACCACCGGTTGCATTGGCAATTTTTTTGCATTGAAATACGCCTCAAGGGGCTGTATTCTCTCCTTGAGGTGTTTTTCTTGAAGCTTTTATCGGTTATACGGCGGATGCTGCGCATGTGTCCGCCCGCGTGGTACATATTCATCCGTTCCGTCCAGCTCACGGGCTTTCTTCTGCTGTGTGCGTTCGTTCTCCTGCTCGGCTGGAACGGCAGCATGCTAAACGGCTACGGCAGCTACATGACCGCCGTCACGCTCTATGAGACTGGGCAGGCCGTTCTGCTGATCGGAGGGCTGTTTTCGGTGCTTATCGAGGATACTCAAACCTGAAGCGCCAAAAACTCATCCCGGCTCATCGTCGCGTTCAGCACGTCGAGCAGGCCGTCAGCCGTCAGACGCTCCGGAAGGCCGAGCTGCTTTACCAGCCGCGCCCGTTTTTCCGCGCTGCCCTCGCGCCCGCTCAGTCCGCGCGCGTACATATCCGCCTTGCTTATACGCGGGGCGGATTTTTTGTTCTCTTCATCGTCAAATGCTGCCCCGGCTCTTATGAGCGCGTCGAGCAGCACCTGCGGCTTCATCCCCTCGACACCGAGCTTCCCCTCGCGTGAGGGCGCGCTCTTGCGGCGTTCCTTGCCGTATACATCCGGGATGTACGCATGCTTCACAAGCTTCGGGTCAACACAGCCCTTGATGTAATTTCTTATCACGAAGCCCGCGCCGTCTGAGTCCGTCAGCACGATAAGCCCCCGCGCCTCGGCCATCGTCTGCAAGAGCTTCCGCTTTTCCGCGTCGTTGAATATCCCGAAGCCCGAGGTCTCTATGATGACCGCGTCGACAATTTGACTGAGCGTATTTTTATCATAGCGCCCCTCGACGACTATTACTTCCCTTATGCTGTGCATTTGCTCTCACCCGCGGCAATGCGTACTACTGCTTCCTTGAGAAGCTCCCGCGCGTCCTGCCCGCTGCTCTTCATTCTATAATCCGCCTCGCCGCACAGCTCCACCGCGCGGATGAGCTGCGGCAGCGTGAAGCCGCGCGCCGCCGCTATGAGCTTTGAGGCAATGTAATCATACTTTATCGCGCAGACCTCCATCACGTACTTGCTGCCGAGCTCCTGCTCTATCGCAAGGCGCGCGGCGTAGAGCTTGCGCATCTGTAATCCGAGCATCGCCGTCATGGCTATCGGCTCGTTGTTTTTGTCCGATAAAAGCTCTGCCAGCACGCTCAGCGCAGAGTTATATTTCTTCTGCGAGATAAGCTCCGTCATCTCAAATATAACAGCCTCCGGGATGTGGCTCGCCACGGCGTCGACATCCTTTATTGTGACTCTCTCGCCCTTCGCGTAGGCCGCGATCTTGTCTATCTCCGGAATGAGCCTGCTCATAAGGTCGCCGCTTATGAATATTAGCCGCTGCGCCGCGTCAAGCTCAATGCTCTTCCCGGCAGCAGCAAAGCGGCGGACTATCCAGTCCGTCAGCATTCCCTGCGACTGCTGCGTGAACTTCAGTTCCTTCGCTTCGCCGCGCAGCGCCTTGACGAATTTCAGCCGTCCGTCCGGTTCAAACTGCGCGCTCTGCACAAAGGCCACTGTGCAGTAATCCGGGATATCCTCCAGCAGCTTCATGCACCCATCGGCATTTGCAAGCTTGTTGATATCGACATTGCGCAGCTCCACAAAGCTGCGCTCGCTCATAAACGGTATCGCGTCCAGCGCCTCGCGCAGCCGCGTGGGTTCAAGTCCCGGGCCATCCATGCGCTTATAGCTGAAGTCGTCCTCCCCCTCGGGCAGGCATATCTTTTTCAGCTGCGCAAGATACTGCTCACGCATATAGCAAGATACTGCTCACGCAGATAGTCCTCCGGCCCCCAGAGCAGGTACAGCCGCTTCGGGCCGTCCGCCTTGAGTTCCCGCACCGCCGCGGAATAATTCAGTTTTTCCTCGTCCTTGCCGCGTTTCTTAGCCATTGTCCTGTCCTATCCGTATCTCTATCGTTCCGTCCTCGTCGGTTCTGAGAACATTATACCCGTAAGCCGCAAGACGTTCAAGTGTTTCCTGCGCGGGCTGGCCGTAGCTGTTGTACCCCACGCTTATGACGGCAAGTGAGCCGTCCACCGCGCTGAGAAGCTCTTCCCCGCTTGAATACTTCGATCCATGGTGCCCGACGATGAGCGTCTCTATCCCGTCGGTGCCGTGCTCATTCACAAGCCTTTTCTCAAGCTTCTCCGGTGCATCCGCCGTGATGAGCACATCATAGCTGCCGATGGTGAGTCTTGACATTAAGCACCGTTCATTCTCCCCGCCGTTTAAGTATGCGTAAAGCTCCATGCCTATATCGCCGCACGTGACCGTCATGTCGCCTTTCGCGGTGATGACCTCCGTTGCGTGTTTTGCGGCGCTGGCAAGTATCTCCTCATACAGCGCATCTCCACGTTCCTCAGGCATTATCAGCGTTTCGATATCGTACATTTCCATCAGCCGCAGCACGCCGTCGGCGTGATCCTCATGCAGATGCGTCAGCACCAGCAGGTCTATCCTGTCCCTGCCGCAGCTGTGCAGATATGCCGCCGCGAGGTCGCCCGCGTCGGAGAGGTTATAGGTGTTGCCGCAGTCTATCATCACTGTTGCGTCTCCCGCAAAAGCCGTGATGCACTGCCCCTGACCGACGTCCAGCACGCTTACCGTGTCGGTGTTCCTGTAAAACTGCCGGTTCAGAATAAGCAGCGCCGACAGTGCCGATACCGAGAGCAAGCATGCCGCGCTTACCCAGATGGTGCGGCGCTTTCTTATCATGCAGGCAGCGGATATCAGCACATAGCTGCCGATCATCCATGCCTCCGCACCCGTGCTGCCCATGTAGAGCACCGCAAAAGGCACGCCCGATATGAGCTTTGCGACGAGCACGATGTACCTTGCAAGCCATGAGCACAGCCACGCCGCGGCCTTGCCCAGCGCCGGCACGACCGACAGCGCGCAGGACAGCCATCCTCCGCCGAAGCAGAGTGACACCGCCCACAGGCCAAGTATGTTCGACAGGAACGCCAGCAGCGATACATAGCCGAAGTGCAGCGCCGTGACCGGCAGGGTAAACACCGTCACCCCGGCGGACATCGTCACCGAAGCGAGCACATATCTCACCGGCCGGCACTTCATGCGCTCCGGAAGCTTATTCATCGCCGCCTCGTAGAGCTTCCCGGAAAAGCAGATTATCCCGGCCATTGCGCCGAAGCTCAACTGGAGACTGATGCTCGCCGCGGCATATGGATTTGAAAGCAGGATAAGCGCAAGAATAGCCGAAAGTGAGGTTACCGCGTCATTCTCCCGGCGCAGTACCGGCGCCATCAGCAGCATAGACTGCATGAAGCCTGCCCTCACCGCCGATGGGCTTGCACCTGTCACCAGCACGAAAAGCCACACCAGTGCGATGCAGATAACGGCGCTCCTTCTTCCCCTGCCAAGGATGAATTGCAGCAGCCCAACGAGGAACGAAACATGCATTCCGGACACCGCGACGATGTGCATAAACCCGGCGCGCGACATTGCGCAGTAGAGCGCATCGTCATTATAGAAATCCGACTTATCGCCGAGCATCAGGGACTTCATAAACACTGCCGTGTCCGCCGGAAAAATCTCCTCCACCCTTTCACTCAGAAAACGGCTCAGCCGCGCCGGTACACTGCGCAGGTCAAAGCCTGTGTTTTCAATGCTTACGTCGCTCTTTGCGCTTATTTTGAAGAAGATGCCCTTGGCGTGATAATTGTCGTAGCTC
Organism: Bacteroidaceae bacterium; assembly: GCA_963621955.1. Classification (GTDB taxonomy): domain Bacteria; phylum Bacillota; class Clostridia; order Oscillospirales; family Oscillospiraceae; genus Limivicinus. The sequence continues at coordinate 3,174 of CAVFGM010000090.1, read as the reverse complement.
TCGCCGAAAAGAGTGTCGGCAGCATTTATCTTTCCGGTAAAGCTGATATAATCTCCGGGTTCGGCATCCATAAGTCCCTCATCGGCATAGACTATCGCCTTGAGCTTTGGCAGCCCGTCGCAGT
>CAVFGM010000090.1:0-3040 GCA_963621955.1 Bacteroidaceae bacterium | reverse complement strand
CGTCGCAGTCGAGTTTTATCTCAGTGCGGCAGTATGTACCGTAATCAACGGGGTAGGTCAGCACATGGCCGCCGACCACAGCAGTTTCACCGGAATGCAGCTGCGCCTGTGCCGCGGTGCGTTCATTATAGGCGGAGTAATAAAACAGCCCAAGCGCAAGAAATACAAGGGCGAGCGCTGCCTGACGCAGCCGCATTTTACGCGACGCGGCAAGAGCCGCACCGAGCACCGCCGCGATAACGGCAAGGGTGGTCAGCCGGCCAAGGGGCAATATGTAATTTGCCGCGAATATCGCCGCGCAAAAGGCAGTCGCCGCCGTCGCAAGCTTCCTCATTGCCGCCTCCATAGCAAAATACCGCGGAGGCAAAATGTCTCCGCGGTATTCAAAATCAAATCATCTTATCGCTGAACTTCTCTCCGCCGAGGATGTGGAAGTGCAGGTGCATGACGGTCTGGCCGCCGTCCGCGCCGCAGTTGTTGATGACGCGGTAGCCGCTGCCGAGGCCTTCCGCCTTGGCGATCTTGGCGATGGCTTCAAAGCAGCGCGCGACCCACACGCTGTTCTCCGCCGTTATCTCGTCGGCACAGGCAATATGAGCCTTGGGAACGACGAGGATATGCACCGGAGCCTGAGGATTGATGTCGCGGAAAGCATAGACATACTCATCCTCATAGACCTTTGCGCTGGGGATATCCCCGGCGATTATCTTGCAGAACAGGCAATCGTCCATTTCAATATCTCCTTTTTTTAATTTAAATCAGTCCTTGGCGTTTGCATTGACAAAATCGTCGACAGCCGCCATAGCGTCGTCAAGCTTGAGGATCTCCTTGCAGCCGCCCATTGCGGAATCGGGCTTACCGCCGCCGGAGCCGCCGCAGATCTTGGTGATGTTCTTTATAAGGTCGCCGGCCTTGATGCCGCGGGCAACGGCGTTCTTGCCGCAGACGGCAAGCATGGTAGCCTTGTCCTCAGCGGTCGCCGCGAGGACTGCGACAATATTCGGGAAGCGATCCTTGAGCTGGTCGCCCATCTTGCGGATATCGGCGGCGTTGACCGGGCCGTTCGTGATGGTGATGACCTTGAGACCCTTGATGTCCTTTGCGCCGTAGAGCATACGCTCCGCCTCGCCGGACATGAGCTGATCCTTCATCTTATCGAGCTTCTGCTTCAGGTCGTGGATCTCACTAAGGTTATTCTCGACCTTGGTCATGATCTCAATGGGTCTTGCCTTGAGCTTATCCGCGACACGGCTGAGCATACCTGACATGGAAGCGTAGCGCTCGATGACCTCCTTGCCGGTTATGGCCTCGATGCGGCGTACACCGGAAGCGACGGAGCCTTCGGAGGTGACTACGAACATACCGACCTTGGCAGTATTGTCAAGGTGAGTACCGCCGCAGAACTCCATGGAATAGTCGCCCATCTTCACGACTCTGACAGTATCGCCGTACTTTTCGCCGAAGAGCGCGGTCGCGCCGAGCTTCTTTGCCTCGTCATAGGGCATGACCTTGGTCTCGATATCAGCGCCGTCAAGGATCATATCGGCCATGAGAGCCGTGACCTTGCCGATCTCCTCCGCGGTGAGAGCGGAGAAATGCGTGAAGTCAAAGCGCAGGCGGTCAGGCTCGACAAGGGAGCCCGCCTGATGGACATGGTCGCCGAGCACCTGCACCAAAGCCGCCTGGAGCAGATGGGTCGCGCTGTGGGCGCGGCGGATGGCGCGGCGGCGCTCCTCGCAGTAGCTTGCGGTGACATGGTCACCGACTGCAAAATGACCCGATTTGACCACGCCGTAATGCATGAACTTGCCGCCCTTGTTTTTCTGGACGTTGTTGACCTCGAAGACACAGTCGCCGCAGACGATTTTGCCGTGGTCGGCGACCTGGCCGCCCATCTCGGCGTACATGACAGTCTTATCGAGAACGATTATCGCTTCGGCACCGGAGGCGACCTCCTGCTGCATCTCATCCTCGGAGACGATGGCGAGTATCTCCGCATCGGTTTCTTTCTGATCATAGCCAACGAACTGGGTCTCCGGCATCTCCTGACCGAAGTTTATACCCGTCCAGCCGAGATCACCGAGAGCTTCTCTCGCCTTTCTCGCTCTGACGCGCTGCTCCTCCATAAGGGTCTTGAAAGCGTCCTCATCGACGGTCATGCCCTCATCGGAGCACATCTCTATCGTCAGATCAAGCGGGAAGCCATAGGTGTCATAGAGCTTGAAAGCGTCGGCACCGGAGAAAACGGTCTCGCCCTTTGCCTTGTGCTCTGCAAGAAGATCAGAGAAGATAGCCATACCGGCGTCGATAGTGCGGGCAAAGTTCTCCTCCTCGGTCTTGATGACGCGGGTGATATACGCCTGCTTCTCGCGAAGCTCGGGGTACTGGCACTCGTTCTCATGGATGACGGTATCGATGACCTTATAAAGGAACGGCTCGTTGACGCCGAGGAGCTTGCCGTGGCGCGCAGCGCGGCGGAGCAGACGGCGCAGAACATAGCCGCGGCCCTCGTTGGAGGGCAGGACGCCGTCGCAGATCATAAAGGTGGCGCTTCTGATATGGTCGGTGATGACGCGCAGGGAGACGTCCATCTTATGGCTCTTGCCGTAGTAAGCGCCGGTCAGCTCGCTGACCTTATGGGTGATGTTCATAACGGTATCGACATCAAAGAGGGAGTCGACGCCCTGGCAGACAACTGCCAGACGCTCAAGACCCATGCCGGTGTCGATATTCTTCTGCTTGAGCTCGGTATAGTGACCCTCGCCGTCATTATCAAACTGGGAGAAGACGTTGTTCCAGACCTCCATGTAACGGTCGCAGTCACAGCCGACGGTGCAGCCGGGCTTGCCGCAGCCGTACTCCGGGCCGCGGTCATAGTATATCTCAGAGCAGGGGCCGCAGGGACCTGCGCCGTGCTCCCAGAAGTTGTCCTCCTTGCCGAAGCGGAAGATGCGCTCGGCGGGGATGCCGATCTCCTTGTTCCAGATCTCAAAAGCCTCGTCGTCATCAACGTAGATGGAGGGATAGAGACGGTTGGGAT
>CAVFGM010000089.1:644-4398 GCA_963621955.1 Bacteroidaceae bacterium | reverse complement strand
GTCAGCCGGAATAACTTTATATTTTTTCACTGTCCTATTGACGGGGTGCGGTTCAGCTTGCATGATCCGGTTTTTTGCTTCGGGTTCAGTATGCCTTTCTTATTCTTCCGCCCATACCTGGGCGCATCTGACAGCCTTGCGCCAGCCGCTCAGAAGCTCTGCGCGCTTCTCTTTATCCATCGCGGGCACAAATACGCGGTCGATCCCCTGATTCCGCTTCACGTCCTCAAGGCTTTCCCAGTAGCCGACGGCAAGCCCTGCAAGGTACGCCGCACCCAGCGCCGTCGTCTCTATGCACTTCGGCCTGTATACGCTGCATCCGGCAATGTCCGCCTGAAACTGCATCAGGAAATTATTTGCACATGCTCCGCCGTCCACCTTGAGCGCCGCAATGCCGATCCCGGAATCGCGCTCCATAGCCTCGGTGATGTCCTGCGTCTGGTAGGCTATCGACTCAAGCGTCGCACGCACGAGGTGCGCCCGGCTGAAGCCGCGTGTGATCCCGACTACCGTGCCCCGCGCGCGCTGGTTCCAGTACGGCGCGCCGAGCCCGGTAAAGGCCGGGACGACGTATGCTCCCGCCGTGTCCGGCACTTTCGCGGCATACTGCTGCGTCTCCGCCGCATCCGATACCACGTTCAGCTCGTCGCGCAGCCACTGCACCGCCGCCCCGCCGACAAAAATGCTGCCCTCGAGGGCATATTCCACATGATCCCCGCTGCTTGCGGCGATGGTCGTAACGAGTCCGTTCCTGCTCTCGACTATCTCGCGTCCGGTGTTCATCAGCAGGAAGCAGCCCGTGCCGTAGGTGTTCTTCATCTGCCCCGGCTCGAAGCAGCACTGCCCGAACAGCGCGCACTGCTGGTCGCCCGCCGCGCCCGCGATGGGTATCTCCCCGCCGTACAGCTCAAACTCGCTGCTGCCGTAGATGCAGCTCGAGGGCTTGACCTCCGGGAGCATGCACTCGGGGACGTCCAGCAGCCCGAGCAGCTCCTTGTCCCAGCACAGCTCGCGGATATTATAGAGCATTGTGCGGCTGGCGTTGGTGTAGTCCGTCACATGGACGCGCCCGCCCGTCAGCTTCCAGATGAGCCATGTGTCTATCGTGCCGAACAGCAGCTCGCCCGCCTCGGCGCGCGCCCTCGCGCCCGGGACGTTGTCGAGCAGCCACTTGATCTTCGACCCGGAGAAGTACGCGTCCGGCTGAAGTCCGGTCTTATAGCGTATCGTGTCGGCGCAGCCGTCCTTTATAAGCCCGTCGATAATATCGGAGGTGCGGCGGCACTGCCAGACGATGGCGTTCGCAATCGGCTCTCCGGTCGCCTTGTCCCAGATAACTGTCGTCTCGCGCTGGTTCGTGATGCCTATCGCCGCAATGTCCTTGGCCTCCACTCCAAGCTTTGCCATGGCCGCGCGGGACACCTCCAGCGTCGTGTCCCATATCTCCTCCGCGTCGTGCTCGACCCAGCCCGGCTGTGGGTATATCTGCCGGAACTCTTTCTGCACCGAGGCGCAGATATTGCCGCCCCGGTCGAACAGAATGCACCGCGAGCTTGTCGTCCCCTGATCGAGGGACATGATATATTTCATATAGTAGCTCCTTTTTTGACAGCAAAAGAGCCGCCGCGTATGCGGCGGCTCTTGATGGGTAATTACTTCTTCGGTTTGATTTATGCTTTCTTTGCAGTCTTCTTGATAAGCAGTGCGCAGATAACGCTCACGGCAAAGCCGACAACGAGAACCGCAATGAACCAGCCTGTGCCGGAGTAGGAAGTACCGGCAGTGTGGACACGGATTTCGCAGACGTTCCACTCAGCTATAGCCGCCGCGAAGCCGCAGAGAATACCGCCGAGGTAGATATTGCCGGTGCTGCGGTACAGGTAGCGGCAAACGAGAGTCGCAACAAAGACGAAGCCGGGGAAAGCATACACTGCGGTAGCAGCACTTGCAAGGCCGCCGAACATCGGGTTGCTGCCGGTCGCTTTGAATATGCCGTAGACATAGCAGAGAATAAAGAGCGTCGGGATAGCTGCAAGGAATGCAGTGACAAGGTCGCCGACAATACTGTTCTTACCGGCAGCGTTATTGAAGTTAAAGCCGTTGACGCTGACAGACAGTGCAATGTAGTACAGCAGGTACATGGGCGCGACGAGCAGCATACCGGGGATGCGGTTGGGCAGGAATCTCATGAAGCCCCAGTATACGAACAGGAAGTTGACGTCGAAGAAATAATCGATTGCGAATACGATGAGGAGCTGTGCAAACAGAGCAATCAGGACGACATAGAGCGTCTTGAGCAGGATCTTGCCCTGAACGGCAACGCCTGCCGCGGAGAGGTCAAAGCCGCTCTTTTTGCCAAGCTTGCAGTACCAGATAGTGCCAAGCAGCAGAGTGAATGCGCCGCAGAGGAGAGCTATCATGCCGTGGTAAGTCGGGTTAGCCGATCTGAATATCGAATCTCTGTAGGATGCAAGACCCTTGGAGTTGAGGAACGCTATTATGAGTACGCAGCCCACGCAGCAGACAAGCTGGCTGAGCCAGAACCACAGCTTGCTCTTGCCGTCGGAAAGGGTGCGCAGCTCAGGCGTGCCGAGGTCAGCAGCCTTGAGGCTGGGGATAGTGTTCACAAGTGCAACAGCGAGAGTTGCAGTGAAGAAAACAAGACCGATGAGTGCCGCAAACTTGAAAATGTTCCAGATGGTGTATGTGTAATTGGTCGGCGCTATTCCGGAATTGGTCGGCATGACGCGGTCAAAGAAAGTGAGAACATGCTGCATGACCAGAGGAGACCACCAGCCGGTCATATGCGTCTCGTTGGAAACGTTTATCTCACGGCTGCCGACGCCGCCATCTTCGTATTCCTTGGTGTATACGGTCTCTGCAACGCGCTTTTCGGAGGTCTCAGCGGGATCAATGCCGAAATACAGGAAAGACTGTGCGCTGTTGTTGATAACATATTCGGCAGGACTGGAGAGGTTCGCCGCGTACTTGTTCGCGTCGTTTGAATATGTTCCGTTGTCGTTCGCTTTCTCTGAGAAGAAGAACTCGTCGTTTTTGTCAGCGAGAACTGCAATATCGCGAGCGCCGTAAACATCAGTGTAGCCATCAGAGTTTCTGACAATGGGGTCACTGTGGATGAGGAATATTGCCTTGACGACGTTCAGCTCTGCGTTGTCGCACTGGAGCGCTTCGCCTGCCGCTTTGCCGCCGCGGGAGTAGCCTAGCAGAGAGATGCGATTCTCATCGATGTAGGGAAGAGTAACGCCGTAGCGGACTGCATCATAGAGGCCGCGTCCCATCGTCAGCCACTCGCCGTCGCTCAGGGGCTGTGATTCGCCCATGCCGTACATATCGACGCCGACTGCAACGTAGCCGCGTCTGGCAAGCTCTATGCAGTAGTGCTGCATTTCTTCCTTATTGTTGTTGCCGCCGTGCTGCACAAAAACAGCCGGAGCAGGGTTTTCCGCAGTTGCGTTTGCCGGGACATAGATGTCGAGCGACTGCTCGTAGCCTGACTGCGTGATGTATCTCACGTTCTCAATTTTCGTGTTTCCAAAATTTGTCTGGAGAACACAGGTTCCGATAACGCCTATCAGGCAAATGATTGCCGTGATGATAAGCCATTTCTTTGTTGACTTTTTCATTTCCTTTTCCTTTCTCTCATTGTTTTGTCTAAATTAACGGGTTTTTCCGTTTGTGCCCGTCTCTGTTGATTCTAAAATATCAGAATTGCACAAAAAAGCAAGGTATAAAC
>CAVFGM010000089.1:0-634 GCA_963621955.1 Bacteroidaceae bacterium | reverse complement strand
ACGGCAGAGCGGACATGCCGTTCTGCCTGAATGTGTCGGGTGGGGAAGCGCCGCCGCTCTTTTGTGGCTTTTTTGCAGCGACCAACTGCCGGTCACTCCGTGGGCATACTTTCTGTGTGAACAGAAAGTATGCAAAGAATCACACAGGGAGAGGGGGTTCCGATCTCCCCCTCTCCCTATGTACCCTCACCCGCAGCAGCCAAAGTGGGCCTCGGCCCCCTTTGGAAACCCCTTGGGGTTGGTGCAATGCTTAAAATCTGCTGTGCGCCAAAGCCTTCTCCTTGAGGAGAAGGTGGTTCTCAAAGCGAACCGGATGAGGTGTTTGGTGTGTACTAAACATTTATGTTGCAGGCGAAAACGGCGCTTTTACACCTTACCGCATTAGGCTTTTCGGGTCTGCATTCGCTGAGCTCCGTAAAGCCTGCGGCTGCGGAAAAAGCGGCATGCCTTCATCTGCCACAGGCAGCGGCATACCGCTTTTCCACCTCATCAGTCGCCTGTCGGCGACAGCTTCCCCTCAAGGGGAAGCCTTGGCTACGCTAAACTTCCATTGCAGTGATTGATTTAGCAACTGACTCAAAGCTTTGCCCTCCTTGGAGGGAATCAAAGACCAGCTATAAAAAGTCAATAGGGA
>CAVFGM010000088.1:0-7826 GCA_963621955.1 Bacteroidaceae bacterium | reverse complement strand
TGTCTAGCAGCTTCATTTTAAAGGATTTTTCTGTTATGCTCTACTCTTATTTTTTTCAACATGCTAAAAGTTGGAGTACCCGGGTTTACCCAGGTACCCCAACTTTTAGTTTACAACCTTTTTTTCTTATTGGACGTGAAAGACACCCCTCCTGGGTTTCTTTCACCGTATCTTCCTTCCCGCAACTTTAAGTGCCTACGTGTTCTTTGACACGCTCAAGGGCTTTATAAAAAGGCTGTCTTATTTCATCATTGCAGTTCGATCAGGATGCTTTTGCAGCAGTTTCCAGGCTAAAAGCCGTCTGGGCAAAGAGCTCCGCCGCTTTCTGCGTCTGCTCATCCGACAGCGGGTCGGGCAGATTGACGGCACCGGTGACTTCACGCAGCCCGGATCCGCTGCGCTGCACCAGCTCGCAGAACTTATCGAGCCCCGCTCCGCTCTCCTCAAGCTCGAGCGCGTATATCTCCAGCGCCACGCCTGCGGACACGGCATAGCTTATCACGTAATAGGGCGCGCTGAAGAAGTGCGGAGTGTCGATCCAGCTCATGGCATAATACGTGTCGTTCACGCCGTCATAGTAGCCGTACTCCTGCGCAAGCTCAAGGCTCAACTCATTTATCCACTCAAGGCTCAGCTCGTCCGCCGCATACACGCGGTTTTCAAATTCCGCAAACGACGCCTGCTGCACGAAGGTCTCGAGCGTATCGAGCAGGTTCATGCGCATCAGGTTTTCAAACTCGTCATCGGCGAGGCTGTCCTGCATGGCAGTCAGGCCGAGATACTGCATGGACTGCGAGAAGCACTCGGCAAGATCCATCGTCTCATAGGCGTTATAGTTTACATATGCGTCGACATAGTGCCCGAACTCATGGCAGACGCTTATGATATCCTCGCTGTCGCCGTAGGGGTCGACGAACAGGAACGGGGCCTCATAGTCCTGAAGGTAGGTCTGGAAGGACATATTCGCCTTATTGCCGCGCAGCTCAACATCCCAGAGCTCATAGTTCTTCATAAAGTCAAAGGCTTCAGCGATGTCCCCGCCCATGTTCTCCGCCGCGCTCTGGAGCAGCCATTTTAGCTCTCTGTCTGAAACATACTCATAGCTGAGGGAGCTGTATGGATCCTGCTCCATTATCTCTTTATACACGGGGACAATGTATTCCTTTATCGCCTCGATGTACTGCTCGCCTTCCTCGGGGCTGAAATCGCGGTCATAGCTCAGTTCGTACTGCATCTGCGCGTAGCTGTCATAGCCCAGCAGCGCCGCCTGCTCATTGCGCACGTTTACAAGCTCGATGTATATCTCGCCGATCAGAGGATTAATTTTCTCATAATAGGCATCGTAGCCGCGCTGGATATCGGTGTCCTCCTGCGTGAAATACTCCTCCAGCGTCCACTCCCGGCCGTCAAGCTCGATACCGGTATCCGCGGTCAGGCTGCGGTACTGCGACAGCAGCTCATTCTCCCGGTACACAAGCTGCTGGTACTCATCGGTATAGACGCTCTCCCCGGAGTCGGCATACTCATCGCAGAAGCCGTCCCAGAAGTATTCCTTCTCAAGCTTTGCGCCGAGCTTCGAGGCGGCGCAGGCATAGTACACGCTGTCGATCGTCTCCTGCAGATCATAATACGCATCGCTGCACCAGTCGTACTCCGCAGCGTAATAGCTGTCGGAAACATCTTGACAGCTGCGGATGTCGGCGAGAGTGTACATCGTATCAAAGCTGTAATACATCGCGTACAGATCATCCAACAGCGCCTTGACAGTCTTGAGCTTCGTCCCGTCGGTCAGCGCCTGCTCGATCTCCTGCGCCTTATCTTTAAACGCCTGCACATCCGGGCGGACATACTCCATGTCGTCAAAGCGGCATATTTCCTTTGCGGTAAAGTCCGCGCGGTCAAACTCAAACAGCGAATCGAGCCCGCAGCCGCCGAGCAGCAGCACGCACAGCAGCACGGATATCGCGGCGCTTATCTTTTTCTTGAACATACTCTTTCCCCTCGGCTTTTTCTTTTATTTCTTCTCCTATTCTATCATACATTCTGTCCCGGCGAAAGAAGAAAATCAAAAATGCCGCCGCGGTTTTTCCGCGGCGGCATTGGCTGTTTATCAGGTTTTTATTCGATTCCGTGGACGGTGTAGCCCTTGTCCTCGACGGCGGTCTTGAGCTTTGCGTCGTCGAGCGCCGCGCCGGTCACAACGGCGGTGCCTGCGGTATGGCTGACCTCTGCGCTCTCAACGCCGTCTATGGCTTCGAGAGCCTTCTTTACGGTCGCCTCGCAGTGGGGGCACATCATACCTTCGATCTTCATGGTCTTTGTCATTGTCTTTTCCTCCTCAGTTTCTGTGTTTTCTATGGCCGTGTTTTCAGTTTCACGGTGCTTTATTTTTCTGTCCCTCTTGGGGTTATAGATATCCAGCAGGTTGAGCCGCAGCGCGTTTGACACGACGCAGAAGCTCGACAGGCTCATTGCCGCCGCGGCGAACATCGGGTCAAGGTTCAGGCCGATGCCGCTGAGTACACCCGCCGCGATGGGGATGCCGATGGTGTTATAGAAGAACGCCCAGAACAGGTTCTCGTGGATATTGCGCAGCGTGGCGCGGCTGAGGCGTATCGCCGCGGCAACGTCGAGCAGGCTCCCGCGCGCAAGGACGATATCCGCTGCGTCCACGGCAATGTCGGCGCCCGCGCCGATCGCTATTCCGACGTCCGCCCTTGTGAGTGCGGGCGCATCGTTTATCCCGTCGCCGACCATGGCGGTGCTGCCCTTGGCGCACAGCTCACGCACGACGGCTTCCTTGCCGTCCGGCAGGACACCCGCAATGACGCGGTCGACGCCGACCTGACGGCCTATCGCCTCGGCAGTGCGCTGGTTGTCGCCGGTAAGCATGACGACATTTATGCCCATGTTCTTGAGCTCTGCGACCGCCTGCGGGCTGTCGGGCTTTATCACGTCCGCCACGGCGATTATGCCGAGCAGACTGTCATTGCGGCAGAAGAACAGCGGCGTCTTGCCCTCGGCGGCAAGCTCCCCGGCTTTAGCTTCGAGCGCCACGGGGATATCGATGCGCTGCTTCACGGCCTTGAGACTGCCGCCGAGCGCCTCCGCGCCGTCTATCTCGGCGCGCACGCCGCTTCCCGGCAGAGCCGTGAAGCCGTCTATTGCGCCGGGCTCTATGCCGCGGCTCTGTGCGCCGCTGAGCACAGCCTTTGCAAGAGGATGCTCGCTGCGGCTCTCAAGGGTCGCAGCAAAGCGCAGGAGCTCTTCCTCCCCTGCTCCGCCGGCCGGTATCACATCCGTCATTTCCGGAGTGCCGGCGGTGATGGTGCCGGTCTTGTCGAGAACAACGGTCTCGACCTTGCCGGCGGCCTCCATCGAAACGGCGGTCTTGAAAAGTATTCCGTGCTTTGCGCCCATACCGTTGCCGACCATTATCGCGACAGGCGTCGCAAGGCCGAGCGCGCAGGGGCAGCTGATGACGAGCACGGATATGCCGCGCGCGAGTGCGAAGCCGACGCTTCTGCCGAGCAGCAGCCACACGATAAATGTGACAGCCGCAATGGAGATGACCGCCGGGACGAACACGCCGGAGACCTTATCGGCGATCTTCGCTATCGGCGCCTTGGTCGCGGAGGCCTCGCTGACCATTTTGATGATCTGGCTCAGAGTCGTGTCCTCACCTACGCGCAGTGCGCGGCAGCGGATATAGCCGGTCTGGTTCACCGTCGCGGCGGAGACATGATCCCCCTCGGCCTTGTCGACAGGGATGCTCTCGCCGGTCAGCGCAGATTCATCGACCGTGCTGCCGCCCCGGATGACGACGCCGTCGACGGGGATACTCTCGCCCGGGCGCACGGCGAAGATATCGTCCTTCTTGAGCTGCTCTATCGGGATCTCGCGCTCGGTGTCACCCTCGACTATTGTGGCGGTCTTGGGCGATAGCTTCATAAGCCCGCGCAGTGCGTCTGTCGTCTTGCCCTTGGCGCGCGCTTCGAGCATCTTGCCGACGGTGATGAGCGTCAGGATCATGGCGGCGGACTCAAAGTAGAAGTCCATCATATAGCGCATGACGGCTTCCTCGTCCCCGCGCACCTGAGCGCCGGTCATGGCAAAGAGCGCATAGGTGCTGTAGATAAATGCAGCGCTGGAACCGAGGGCGACGAGCGTGTCCATATTCGGCGCGCGGTGCATGAGCCCTTTGAAGCCGCTGATAAAGAACTTCTGGTTGATGACCATGACGATCACCGTCAGCAGCAGCTGCGTCAGCCCCATCGCGACATGGTTGCCGTCATAGAACTTCGGCAGCGGCCAGCCCCACATCATGTGCCCCATTGAGAAATACATCAGGACGAGCAGGAAGCCGAGCGACGCAAACAGCCTGCGCTTCAGCACCGGCGTGTCATGGTCGGCAAGCGCATCCTCCTCGGCAGCGCTGCTCTTCTGCGCGCCCTTGACGGACGCGCCGTAGCCCGCGTCCTGCACGGCCTTGATGATCGCATCGGGCGAGGCCGAACCGTCGACCATCATTGAATTTGTCAGCAGACTCACCGAGCATCTGTCCACTCCCGGCAGTCCCGACACCGCCTTTTCGACCCTGGCAGAGCAGGCGGCGCAGCTCATGCCTGTCACTTCATACTGTGTCATTGCTTCTCCTTTTTTAAGCAGCTTATTTCATAAGCTTCTGGAGCGTGCACACCAGCTCGTCTATGACCTCGTCCTTGCCGTCGCGGATATCGTTGACGACGCAGGAGCGGATATGGCTGGCAAGCAGCTCCTTATTGAAAGCGTTCACCGCGGCGTTCACCGCCGCGGACTGGACAAGGATATCCGGGCAGTAGGCCCCGTTTTCGACCATGCCCTTGATGCCCCTGATCTGCCCCTCGATGCGGTTCAGACGGTTCATCAGCGCTTTATATTCCTCCGGTGAACGCTCCTTGTGCCGCTCACAGCAGCAGCATTTTTTATCTTCCATCATTTCACCTCTTCACATACCCCCTCGGGGTATCTTGAATATATACCCCCTTGGGGTATTTGTCAATAGGTCTACATATATTTTTTCCGGAAAAATATCAAAAATCCGCAGACGGAGTGTGACTGCCTGCAGATCATAGCAAATCGATATAACTTAAAGCAGGTATATATTATCGCTGTCCTCACGTGTCAACCAACGGTGTAAGTTTCCACTTTGGTTGTACTTAGTTTATTGTTTCACATTTAATTTTCTCGTTAAATCGTGGATTTTTCGAATCTTTTCGGTTTATTTACGCGAAATTCTGTTTTTGCTTCTTTCCATTTTGGTTGAATTATGTTAAAATAAGATACATTTTGATCGTCAACTAAAGAAAGGAAGGGACAGTATATGAGCTGGCAGGAAGAGCTGAGCAAAGGAATACGGACCGCGGAGCAGCTCGCGGAATACATGGGATGGGATCAGGAGAAGCTTGAAGCGTGCAGGCAGATCGCCGAGCGCTACCCGATGATGATAACGCCGTATTACCTCTCGCTTGTGAATAAGGACGACCCCAATGACTCGATAGCGCGCATGTGCATACCCTCGGCAGACGAGTTCGTGCCGGGCGGCTCGTTCGACACGAGCGGCGAGGCCTCGAACACGAAGCTTGAGGGCCTGCAGCATAAGTATAAACGCACAGTCCTGCTGCTCTCAACGAACCAGTGCGCGATGTACTGCCGCCACTGCTTCCGTAAAAGGCTCGTCGGCCTGAGCAATGAGGAGCTCAACAAGCGCGTCGACGAGGTCGTCGAGTACGTCGGCAGCCACCCGGAGATAAACAACGTGCTTATCTCGGGCGGGGACTCGCTGCTGAACCCGAACCATATCATCGAGCGCTATCTGCGTGAGCTGTCGGCTATAGACCACCTTGACTTCATCCGCTTCGGCTCGCGCCTGCCGGTCACGCTGCCCGAGCGCATCTACGGCGACGGCGAGCTCCTTGACATGCTCGATGAATACTCGGACATAAAGACTATCTACGTTGTCACACAGTTCAACCACCCGCGTGAGCTAACACCGGAGGCGCTGTGCGCGGTGCGCGCGCTGCTCGACCGCGGCGTACAGGTGCGCAACCAAACCGTACTGCTGCGCGGCGTCAACGATTCGCCGGAGGTGCTCGGCGGGCTCTTCGCCGGGCTCACGCGCGCAGGAATTTCGCCGTATTACATATTCCAATGCCGCCCCGTCACCGGTGTGCAGAACCGTTTTCAGGTGCCGCTGCTCGACGGCATCAGGATCGTCGACGAGGCAAAGGGGCTCCAGAACGGCTTCGGCAAGGGCGTGCGCTACGCGATGAGCCACCCGCGCGGCAAAATCGAGATCATCGGCACGCTCCCTGACGGGCAGACGATATTCAAATTCCACCAGAACAAATACCCCGAGGACGCATCGCGTATCTTCACCCGCACCCTCACGCCCGACAGCCGCTGGCTCGACGACGAGCTGAACCCGATCTGAATATAACACTGAACTAAAAGTTGGGGTAACCGAAAAAACCGGATACCCCAACCATTTTAGTATATGCGCAGTTCCGCGGCAGCGGCATACATCAGTCTCTCCGCGCCGCACACCGTGTAATGCAAACGCCTGCCATCGGCCGAAAGGATCCCGGCAAGTCTGGAACTTACAGAACGGTGTGTATCCAGCCATCGGGCGGAGCGATACGCCCCATCTGGATGCCGGTAAGCGTATCATAGAGCTTCTGGCAGACCGGGCCGGGCTTTTCCATGCCGCTCGGGAAGCTGATAAGACAGCCGTGGTCGTTGATCGCGCCGACAGGCGATATAACCGCGGCAGTGCCGCACAGGCCGCACTCGGCAAAATCGGGCACCTCGCTGAAGAGCACCTCACGTTCCTCGACCTTCATGCCAAGATAGTCGCGGGCGACGGTCATAAGCGAGCGGCGCGTAACCGACGGCAGTATCGTGGACGACTTCGGCGTGACAAACACATTATCGTGCGTGATAAAGATAAGATTCGCTCCGCCGGTCTCCTCGACCTTCGTGCGCGTTGCCGGGTCAAGATAAAGGTTCTCGGCAAAGCCGGCTGCGTGCGCAAGCTGCCCGGGGTATAGGCTCATCGCGTAGTTGAGACCGGCCTTTATATCGCCGGTGCCGTGCGGCGCGGCTCGGTCAAAGTCGCTGACGGTGAGCGTGATGGGCTTGACGCCGCCCTTGAAATACGCGCCGACGGGGCTGCCGAACACACGGAACATATATTCGCCCGCGGGCTTCACGCCGAGAGCCGCGCTCGTGCCCATCGCAAACGGGCGGATATAAAGCGTCGCACCGGAGCCGTAGGGCGGAACGGAATCCTCATTTGCTCTGACTGTCATGTCTATTGCCCTGATAAACATCTCGGGGCTTATCTCCGGGATGAGCATTCGGCGGCATGAATCGGAAAAGCGTTTGGCGTTCAGATCCGGGCGGAATATGACGATGTGCCCGTCCTCGGTCCGGTATGCCTTGAGCCCCTCAAAGCAGGTCTGCGCATACTGAAACACAACGGCGGATTCGCTGAGCTTTATTTCCGCATCGCCGACAAGCCCGTTTTCGATCCAGCGGCCGTCTTTGTATACGGCTTCGTATCTGCTGCTGAGCGGCGTATAGCCGAACGGTATGCTGCCCCAATCTTTTGTTTCTTTCATGTCTTTTACCTCCGTTCAAACGCACTGTCCCCGCCCACGGCGGGATCTCCTGAAAAAAAGCAGAAAGGCGCATTGAATGATCAATGCGCCTTTGCATGTTTGAAGTTATATGGTTGTAAACTAAAAGTTGGGGTACCTGAGTAAACCCGGGTACTCCAACTTTTA